>NZ_CP042913.1:4729921-5078565 GCF_008065115.1 Bythopirellula goksoeyrii
GCTGGGAAGCTCATAGAGATTTTCAGCCTTATATGTGTCGCCTAACGATGGACTTCGCCATCATCGACATAAGTTTCAAGAAATCGGGTCAGTCGCTGGAAATCGCTGTCACGTTCGATATAGCGGACAACCGTGACCAGGGTTTCAGGATCGACCAAGTCGTCGAAGGGGACATACTCTAATTGGAGTTGTCCCGAGATGGAGACCATCACGCCGTTGAGCCGTTTTTCAACAAGTGCCCGATAGGCACCTACGCCCAATTGGCTTCCAAGCATCACGTCGAAAGCGTGTGGCCTAGCACAGCGGGCCTCGTAGCCGAGTTGCACGGCATTCACCTTGCGTTTCTTGCCAGTTTGCCGATTGTACTCTTTAGCGATCAAATCGGCGAAGACATCGTGTAAATTGACCGCGGAGATATTGATATGACCGTGATCGTCACGGCCTATCCCTTCGAGATACTTGCTGGGCAGGAATTCCGCGAGCCCTTCGGCGATCACGATCACGCCGTACTCTTTGCCCTCGCGCTCGCGGGCTGTCATAGTGGCAACGATGCGAGGGATGACCGCTTCCATATTCATGACGGGTCGGCTGCTACTCTCGCCCGTGGAGGGATCAACCGTTTCTTCCGTGGTGCGATACTTCCCTACTACGTCTTCAACACTTACGACCAAGCTCGCTTCGCCTGCGATTGCCACTCCGTAGGCTAGCCAGCCCGCACTACGTCCCATGGACTCACAGAGAAAATAGCTGCGATTGGCCTCGGCATCTGCCAACAGATTGCGAACTTCGGCGGCAAGAAAATCAACAGCGGTAAAGTACCCAAAAGTGAAGTCGATACCTCGATAATCATTGTCGATCGTTTTGGGTAAGTGAACGATGGGAATTCGGTGTGCATCCAGAGGAAGCCGCTCCTGGAACATTTTGAATTTATTGGCCGTTTTGAGTGTGTCATCGCCGCCGATTGAGATGAGCACGTCCACACCGATTGAGCGGAGTGCCTCATAAACTGTTTTGAGTGGGGCACTTTTTTCTGGATCGGCCAAGTGAGACGGATGAGAAACCAGCTTTCCCGGGTTGGTACGTGCCGTACCAATCATGATTCCGGAGGAATTGCGAGTCCGACCGAGCATTTTGTGATTGACCATCACATAGTCGCGACCCTCTTCAAGCGGATGCGAGGGGCTGTACTCCACCAGAGCGGAATACCCATGCTTGATGCCGACGACTTCAATGTCGTTGCGCAGAAAGGCCGTAGCGGCTGCGGAGATAACTGCGTTGGCGGCAGGAGCAGGCCCACCTGCGAACAAGATCGCCGCCCGACGGAAGTTATGCATCATTTTCGGAGGACGCGAGAGGGTATTGTCAGCCATAATTTATCGTTCCCAAGTCTCAAGTTGTCAAAATCCAGCTATCGGGTTGGAGGCCGCCGTCTGCCCTGCCCGAGGCTGTGCATTGTAGCCTAAGGATGCGACCTCGAAAATGGTCCCATGGGGCAGCCAGATTGGCTGTCTTAGAATTTTCAGGTGGAAGCCTGCAATTCGGAAGAACTATCCAAACGTGAATTCTCGCTCGATGAAGGTCGTATCGATCCGGCCCTCAGCGAAAGCGCTATGGCTTAGAATCTCCTGGTGCAAGCCGGCCGTGGTCTGAATGCCATCGACCTGCAACTCAGAGAGCGCCCGCTGCATCGTGCGGATTGCTTCGACACGAGTAGGCTGATGCACAATCAGTTTACCGATCATCGAGTCGTAGTAGGGGGGGACCACATATCCGCTGTAGACGTGAGAATCAAATCTCACGCCAAAACCGCCAGGAACGATCAACCGCTCAATTTTTCCCGGTGAGGGACGGAAATTGTTGCGAGGATCCTCGGCGTTAATGCGGCACTCGATAGCGGCACCAGATTGCACAATATCCTCCTGGCTCATAGAAAGTTTCTCACCCGAGGCGATCAAAATCTGCTGCTTGATCAAGTCAATCCCTGTGACCATCTCAGTAACGGGATGCTCAACTTGGATACGGGCGTTTACTTCAATGAAATAGTAGTTGCCTTCCTTGTCGACAATAAACTCCACGGTAGCAGCGTTGGTGTAATCTGCTTCAGAAATCAAGCGCCGAGCCGAGTTGCACATCGCATTACGGGTTTCTTGATCAACGCTTGTGCTGGGGCTTTCTTCGATCAGTTTTTGGTGGCGTCGCTGCACAGAGCAATCACGCTCCCAGAGATGCACAACGTTGCCGTGGTGATCAGCAAGCACCTGAACTTCGACGTGGTGCGGTTGTTCGATGTACTTCTCAAGATAAACATCACCATTGCCAAAGGCTGCTTCGGCTTCTGATTTGGCTTGATTGAAGGCAGTCTTGAGAGCAAGGTCGTTGGCTGCGACCCGCATGCCACGTCCACCACCACCAGCGACCGCCTTAATCAACACGGGGAAACCTACCTCGTGGGAAAAGTGCAACGCGTCGTCTACTGATTCAACGATTCCGTCGCTCCCCGGCACGACTGGCACCTCAGCCTGCATGGCCAGTTTGCGGGCCTCGTTCTTATCGCCAAGCTTCGCCATCGCCTCGGGATTGGGACCAATGAAATCTATGTTGCAACTACGACAGATTTCGTTGAAATGAGCGTTCTCTGAGAGAAACCCGTAACCTGGATGAATGGCTTGCACGTTGCCGACCTCGGCAGCACTGATTACGTTGGCAATTCGCAGATAACTGTCAACGGCACGCGGGGGGCCGACGCAGTAGGCTTCATCGGCCAAATCAAGATAGTGGGCACCTCGATCCCCTTCGCTATAGATGGCAACCGTTTCGATGCCCAACTCCTTGCATGCACGGATCACTCGTAATGCGATTTCTCCCCGGTTGGCTATAAGGATTCTTTGATACATGGCGGAGAGCGGGAGCGAAGGAAAAAACCTACTTCAAGTGGTAGGAGAAATAAAGTGACTGGGGTGAGCTAGCCGCGCTGAACCTTGAACAGCTTCTGACCGTATTCGACCGGGTCGCCATTCTCTACAAGGCGGGCCAATAACTTACCGGAACATTCAGCGGGGATTTCGTTGAACACCTTCATGGCCTCGATGATGCAAACGACAGTATCTGACCCAACAGAGTCACCCACACTCACGAGTGCCGGCGATTCGGGGCTCGAAGCAACGTAGAAGGTACCAACCATGGGGCTGGTCACATAAGCGACATTAGCCTCTTCGGCCGCAACGGCCTGTGGAGTACTATCGGCTGCTGGAACTGCTGTTGGAGCTGGCGTTGGAGCAAGTGGCACCGAGGCGCCTCCCACCGTGACCACCGGTTCCTGACCGCGGCGAAGACGAATCCGCTGGTCTCCTTGTCGCAGGTCAACCTCAGCTAATTCGTGCTCGTTCATTAATTCGACAAGTCGTCGCACTTTGCGAACATCGAATACATCGCTCGATCCGGATCCTCCATTACTCATGTCACGTCTCCTGCTGTCCTTTTTGTGGGTGCGTTTCCCTGACCGACCAGCCATCGGTAATTTCCTTTATGGCGATCGGTTGTAAGGCAAGCGAGCGGTCAACCAACCACACATTCTTCTATTTGCTTTGGCACGGAGGTCAAGACTTCATGCCCCTCTCGGGTGACGAGGATATCATCCTCGATCCGCACTCCACCCCAACCTTCGAGATAAATACCTGGCTCAACGGTCACAATCATGCCCGCCGCCAACACCCTCGATTGACCTTGGGCCAACCTTGGAGCCTCATGGATTTCCAACCCCGTTCCATGGCCCAGACCATGCCCAAACTGCTTGCCGTAACCCGCCTTGTCAATGATCGTGCGGGCAACTTTATCGACAGCCTCGCAGGTGACCCCCGGTCGAATCGCAGCGATAGCGGCCATTTGGGCCTTCAACACCACTTCGTAGATTTTGCGTAATTTAGGCAAGAGTTTACCGGTCACTAACACACGGGTCAAGTCGCTCATGTACAGGCCCTCGTTCACCCCCCAATCGATCAAGGTGAAGTCCGCCTCGCTCAATCGCTGGTTGGTAGGACTAGCGTGAGGAAGTGCTGACCGGTAGCCAACTGCCACGATGGAGGGAAAACTCATGCATTTCCCGCCAAAGCGGCGTGCCTGGTATTCCAGCTCGGTCGCGACCTCCAATTCGGTCATTTCGGGCCGCAGGCTAGCACGTACCACTTCAAACGCGCGCCGTGCCTGGTCACAGGCGGTGCGGGTACGGTCGATTTCGGTGCGGTCCTTGATCAAACGCAGTTCTTCAACCCATCCTGTACAGGGGACCAATTCACACCCGGGCACTTCCTTTTCTAACCCTGCGTGAAGTTCGAGCGTCATCGAAGATGCTTCGACAGAGAGCCGCTTCACCTTGGCCTTGGTAAGTATCTTGGCAACCCAGGGGAGCATCTGCACTCCCGGGCCCCGAATCTCTGTCTCCAAGTCGGGGCACTCTTCGCTAATTTGAGTCGTGTAACGCTCGTCACTAATGAGGATCCCATGCTTCGGAGTTATGAGCAGGTAGCTATCGTCACCCGTGAACCCTGTCAGATAGGTCACATTTACAAAGTTGGTCACCAACAGGGCGTCGGTACCCTCTTTGCGAAGTTCTCTCGCAATTTTGCTGCGGCGTTGGGCATAGTTGGACATCGGGTCGAGTCTCGGCGATCTATTCGAATGTTCTTTTTGGCGATGATCTTGCTGTGCCCAATATCGGGCACTCTGCATTCTGTGGCAAGAGCGACTGTGGCAGACTCGTATGCATATCGCGGCCAATATGTTAGGCTAGCACCTCCGCTAAGTATAAATAAAAGGGCCTTCATCCATGTTTCGAGTCACCCGTGAAATAGACTTCTGCTACGGCCACCGCTTATTGAACTACGATGGCAAGTGTCGCTACCTGCATGGCCACAACGGCCGGGCCGTAATTAGCATTGAGGGATCGGAGCTGGACTCGCGTGGGATGGTGCTAGATTTCAGCGACATCAAGAAGACGGTAAGCACTTGGATCGACGAGAACCTGGACCACCGCATGATCCTTTGCAGCCGCGACCCCGTGGTGCCCATGCTCGAAGAAATGGGCGAGCCACTCTACTTATTGGACGAAAACCCGACGGCTGAGAACATCGCCAAGTTGATCTACGATCAGACCAGGGCACATGATGTGCCCATCGTCGAAGTGCGGCTGTGGGAGACCCCGCGGTGCTTTGCGACGTATGCACCGTGAACTGCGAGCCGGGTCGTCCTCGACCCCGATTTCCCAAAACAGTTTCTTGTGGAGCGACATTGACCTGGGTCGACGACGACCAGGCTCGCTGATACTTTAAGTCCCTCTTACAGGCCCAAACCACTCGATCTGCTTTCGCGGGCAGAAGGTCCACCCGTGCTCAATGCAGATTGGTTCCAGCCATGCGCTTCGTGGCTGAAGCTCCTCCAAAGTCGTTCCCTGGGGCATCAGCAGCACACGGTCACCTTGTATTCCAGAAAAGTGGCTCAGAAACTCCTCGACTTCCTCAATTTCTCCCGCGTGGTCGATGACAAATTTTAGTTGGTAATCGTGCTGCTCAAGCAGTTGAGCTATCACCTCGGGTTGAAATCGTTGACGCTCATGACGACGGTGCCAATGAGGAAACTGCTCGGCGTCCGGCCCGCTGGAGCTGAGCTTGGGGCTAATGGACATTAGATCACACTCGACGGGCAGGAACAGGGTGCCAGCCGTCTCGACGGTGATGTGCCGACCGCTGGCGCGCAATGACTCGGCAAGAGGGATAAGCTCCGCAAAAAGCATCGGTTCCCCGCCCGTAAGCACCACGTGCTGGCAATCCCACTCTTCGATCTCCGCCACGATTTCATCGACCGCGTAATCAGTTCCTTCGGGCTGCCATGAAGTGAACGGGGTATCACAGAACCAGCAGCGCAGGTTGCAACCGCTCGCGCGGACAAACACGCTGGGAGTGCCAGTCAGCAGTCCTTCTCCCTGCACCGATTTATAGATCTCTGCAACTTTCATAGTTCAAACTTGATATTCTATCGGATCTTCAAGTCCCGCGTCAGCGAAACCTTGTTTGCGAAGCTGGCAGGCATCGCACTTGCCGCAGGCTAGCCCTGCTTCGTTGGGCGAATAACACGTATGGGTCAGACCGTAGTCAACGCTGAGTTCCATGCCTTGTCGAATGATTTCTGCCTTAGTCATCTGGATTAGTGGAGCATGAATTGAGAATTTGGTCGCCCCTTCCACCCCGGCTTTGGTGGCCAAGTTGGCAAGCTGCTCGAACGCAACGATAAACTCCGGTCGGCAGTCGGGATAGCCACTATAGTCGACCGCGTTGACACCAACGAAGATATCGGCCGCTCCCAGCACCTCAGCGAAACCCAGGGCCAACGAGAGCATGACCGTATTGCGAGCCGGAACATATGTGACAGGAATACCTACCGACATTTCCTCCCCACTACGACCTTGTGGAACCTCAATGTCTGCCGTCAGGGCACTTCCACCCAAACTAGCCAAATCAATCGAGACGAGTTTGTGATCCTGAATTTTCAAGGAGTCGGCTACCCGCCGAGCCGACGTCAGTTCAAATCGATGACGCTGGCCGTAGTCGATGCTCAAGGCGTGGACCTGAAAGCCCTGGCTGAGTGCGATTGCGGCAGTTGTCGCCGAATCGAGGCCACCGGAAAGCAACACCACGGCATGTTTGGGGGAGTCTGTCATAGTCTAAAAATACATCAATCGACACCAATTCTCGGGAGCCTCAAAAATGAGCCACTTTGCGCCCGCTCCTTATCATGCCACAATCACAGATTCGCTGAAAGGAGAGCCCCATGAGTGACTTCCGCACCAAGCTGGAAACCTTCGAAAATCAGTTTCCCGAGCGGGATTACCGTATCGAGATTGTTTGCCCCGAGTTTACGTCGGTCTGCCCCAAAACGGGTCAGCCTGATTTTGCTACCATTACGTTCACATATATACCTCACAAGTTGTGCGTCGAGCTGAAAAGCTTGAAGCTCTATCTGCAGAGCTACCGCAATGAGGGGATTTTTTACGAGAATATCACGAATGTCATTCTCGACGACATGACGGCTGTCTTGTCACCTCGGTGGTTGAAGATCGTAGCGGCGTTCACCGCACGCGGCGGAATCACTGAGACGGTGACAGCCGAGTTCGCATCGGCTATGTGAGAAAAGCAAAGCCGGGGGATTGCTATCTCCTGACATTACGATCCACCTAATTCATCGCAGGAGAATTTCATGCCAGCTACCCCCCGAGTTATCATCTCCGCTTTCGGCGACGAAGCCGCCATTCACAAGACCGCTTGGGAACAGTATTCCGCGCTGGCTGCTTTAGGACTTGAATACTACAGCATACGTTTTATCGACGTCGGCAATGGCATCAAGAATGTGATGAATCTCACCAAGGCGGAGATCACCAAACTACGGCACCTGGAGGGGGACTTCGGACTGAATGTCGCCTCGATAGGCTCGCCCATTGGCAAGGTGAAACTCGTTAGCGCCGACGATGGCACTTCGAACAAGTTTGTACCTTTCAAAAAATACTTGGCAACGGAGGTGGCAAAAGCTTGCGCGATGGCTCACGCATTCGAGACGAAACTCATTCGAGGGTTTTCCTTTTATCACCCTAAGGGGACTGATCCGTGGGACCATCTGCCACAGGCTGTCGATCAACTCGGCGAGATTGCCGAGATGTGCCACCGAAGCGATTTAACTTTTGGCCTGGAAATCGAGGCCAATCTAGTAGGACAAACGGGACAGTTGATGGCGGAGTTACATCGACGTGTGAACCACCCTGCCCTGGTTACCATCTTCGACGGAGGAAATATCGTAAGCCAAGGCTTTTCGACTCAAGAAACCTTTGAGCAATACCAGGCGATGAAGCCCAGCATTGGTTGGATGCACATCAAGGACTACCACGATCCCCAACTTAACTCGCGTCAGACTCACGTCGAGGAGGACAAGTTAAAGAATTTCGTTCCGGCTGATGTCGGTGACAGTGGGCATGACCAGATTCTCAAGGATTTTGCTCTCGAGATACCCAAACTAGAACGACGATTGAAGCGACGTGGTATTCCCGGAGTTTTCCTCGACCTGGAACCACACCTAAAGGGTGGCGGTCAATTTGGCGGATTCAGTGGCCCAGACGGAACCGCGGTAGCTCTCAAGGGACTTACTCGTATCCTCGACTACCTAGGAATCGACTATCACCTGCGTGATTTTGGCGACGTCTGTGCAGATCGTGGGTTCTAGTCTTGAGATGCTTCAAGACATTTATTGCCACCATCTATAGGTAGCGAGTCTGCTTGCTCTGAGAATTCGGCCGTTTTGCTCTCCGCTCCCCCGTCGCGAATCATTTCAAGCAGCTCTGCTATGAGTTTGAACCCCCAATAAATACTCACGACTCCGACTGCACATCCGCCGAGAAAAAGGGGATGGGCGAAATGTTCGGCTGAAGCAATCATGGCAGTTGCGGTTCCCCCCGCAATCGAGGACACCAGAAACTTGCCCAAGACACCTTCGAAGTGGCGACGTTTGCTATGCTTGGCAATAGCAGAGCGGGCGGAAGTATTTGCTAGCTCTCGCATGGAGGCCAAATCAATGGGCTGTGATGGCTTACTCGATGTCGCTTTCAGGTCTGCGATGTCCAGCAATCCGTGAGGTTCTTCGGGCTTAATATCTTCTGTCTCTGTTCTCTTAGGAGATGCCGTATGAGAGTTTGTTTTCTGGATTTGAGAATCGCCATTGAAACTAGACTCTTGAATGCCACTATAGGTGTGAGGGTTCGAGACACCAGACACTTCTCCTCTCACGCGTCGCATGAGATTCGACATATAGGCTTCCAGGTCCCCATCGTCTTCGCCATCCGCTTCAGAGAGAGGATTACTTGGCAGCGGAGAATCCTTAGCGGGTGCTATTGATTCTGGCGCTAGAGGGGATCTCTCTTCGACCTGTCCAAAGCCGTTTTCATCAAGCAAATGGCTGTATTGATCGATGAACGAAGGTGGCTGGAAATCAGCGGATGGCTCCGCTTGTTCTTCTTTTTCTTCGAGATCGATAGGAGTGGTAAGTGCAACGGTCGGCGATTTGACGTATTCTGTGGAATCTTCTTCTGTGGGCACCGCTTCCGCGCTATCGGAGTTGACCTCCGATTCACTTGGTAGCTTAATAGTCATAGCTTTCACTACTCCCGTAGTGTCAGTGGCACCTGCCCCACGGGCCTGCTCAAGCTCTGCCAGAGTCTGCTTGTGAACCACGTTCAACTGCTGTGCCTGTTCACTACATTCGGTCAGCAACTCTTGCGATTGTTTTAGATCGGCTGTCAACTGTTCGATTTTGCTTTCCCGCTCTGCAAGAGACTTGGCGACGTGGTCACGTTCTTGCTCAACCAGAGAGAACTTCTTATGAACTGTTTCGAGCTGGGAAGTTAGTTCTTCAATCTGATCAACCTGGGCAGCTATGCACTGGAAATATTCCTCTTGCTCTTCATCAATCTGAGAGTCTTTGGAACGCAGCTCTTCCAGTTCAGCTTTGAAACCTTCAGACTCCGACTCTTGGGAAGCCAATCTCTCCACAAGTTGGTTCCGCTCTTGTTCGACTTCTTCAAGTTTCGTCCGCAAAGTGTCGAGATCGGTGCTTAGCAGATCTATTTGGCTCTCATGGTTGGAGATACTTGTAGCATGCTGTTCACGTTCAATCGAGAAAGCTTCGATCTCCGCCCGCTTACCCTCAAGTTCACTCGTTAGCTCGATAAGTTGTGACTCTTGTGAGGCGAAGCTTTGGGCTATATTATCTCGCTCCTGCTCAGCTAGCGCAATACTCGCTCTGAGTTCATCGAATTCGGCACGAAGCTGCTCTATCGTATTCTCGCGGTCAGTGATCTTCTCTGAGAATTGTTTGCGCTCTTCCTCATGGCGAATGACGTTCGCCCGCAAGTCATCCAATTCGCCTGTCAGCAGCTCAATCTGTCCAATTCGGGCGGCAATGTCTTCATTTAATTCGGCCTGAGCTTCCTCGCTCTCAGAGACGATAGCGTGGAGTTGTTCCAGCCGTTGAGAGGCATTCTGGAGTAGTTCTTCGCGTGCATCGATATCTTCCTGGATCGATCGCAATTGTTCTGACAATTGGTCGCGTTCTACTCTGAGTGCCTCAAACGCATTCTTGTCGAAGTTGACTTGCTCTTCTTCAAGTTCTTCGATGCGGAATAGGTTTTCTTCCTCTGCCTTCTTCAGCCGAGTGATTTCAGCTAGCGATTGCTGCCATTCCGAGGTAAGGCTCTTGACGTCGATCTCCAACAACTCGTTTTGGTTGCGTTGCTCAGCAGCCTCGTTGATCAGCTTCGCTTTCTCGTCCGAATACTGTTCACGCTCCGTGCGCAACTCAGATAGTTCATTGCGGAGGTCTTCTTGCTCACTGGAGTGCCGTTCTAGATTTTCGACAGTAACCCGAAGTTCCTCTTTTGCACACTGCAAGAGCTGTTGATAATCTGATGCCGAGCGTTGTAGATCCTCAGACTCCTCCTTCAAACGAGCGTTTTCTGTTTTCGCTTCAGAAAGCTCTTTTCTAAGAGCGGCCAATTCATCGGAGAGTTCATTTTGGCCCTGAATCTGTTCTGCAAGTCTGGCTTCTGCGATCTGTGCCGCTTCCAGGGATGCAACGTGATCATGCTCCAGTTCGGCAATACGATTGTCTTGCTCGGCAATCTGCTGAGAGAGTTGGTTTTTCTCTTCCTGGAGGCAATGCGTAGATTCTGTAAATTGATCGCAATTTGCACTCAGTTCGTCGATTCGACGCTGTGCTTCTTGACTTCGTGCCTCTGCCTCATTCAGCGCCGCTTCTAATTGAGATGTTTTTTCGTAGGCAGCAGATAACTCGCCAATCACACGATCCAACTCCGCGGCCTGCTGCGAGTCACGCTCAGTTGAGCTGTTGCGGAGTTGCTCTAGTTCGTGGGAAAGTGATTCGCGTTCTGCCTGGCCAACTTGGAGTTGTTCGGATAGCTGGTGAATCTGTTCCGAGGTGTTGGTGCGGACTTCTTCTAGTTCTTCGGCGAGCAATTCACGTTCACCTTGGACGGAATGAAGTTGCTCGGTCAGGTGCCGGACCTCCTCGGTAGCGTTGGTTCGCAACTGCTCCACCTCACCGGAGAGCCAATCCCGTTCTCCCTCTAGGGCCTGCAATTGCTCAGCAAGACTGCGGTTCTCTTCTGCAAAACTCGTCCGAAGTTGTTCCAATTCAGCGGCAAGAGAGTTTCGCTCCTGCTCGGCAGCTTCCCAGCGTTCGGCATAGGATTCTGCTTCTTGCTGTGACTTTTTTGCAAGTGATCGCTCCTGGCGGAGGCTTGCGATCAGACTCCTGCACCGATTACGCGACTGCTGATTAATCTCGGCAAGTTTCTTATCTGCTTGCAGTGAGCTCTTGTCTCCGACCAACACAATGGTATCGCAGACTTCGTACTTTCTTGACGATTCTTCTGTCTGGCAGGGCTGTGGGTCTGGTGGTAGGTCAGGAGTCTGCTCCAACTTCGGTTCGTTACTGGGAGTATTTTTGGCGTCCTGTGGCAGCTCAGAATCGACGGCATCGGTGATTGCTAGTTTCAATTGCAAACTGCCGATCGAGAGTTTGTCACCTGCATAGAGTGGTGCAGTAGTGAACTCTTGGTCATTGAGCAACATCCCTGGCGACCAGCTTGTGGCAGTGACTCCATCGCAGCCGTGCACCAACAGACAATGCAGAGGGCGAACCTGCTCTTCTGCGAGCCGTACTTGGCAACTGGGGCTCGAGCCGATGGTACATTTACCCGCAGGTAGTTCGATCGAATGGGTCCACTGGTCATCACTGAAAATATCCAGCTTGAACCGAGTAGGACTCGACGGGAGACTTTGCGATGCAACTGTTTCTTCTACTTGCAGAGTGGTCATAATGCCTGGCCAAGATGTGCAAAAGTAAGGAGCATAGGGAAATTCGATCCCCCCATAGGGGGTGACCCAAAAATCATGATGTACGCAATAGTAGGTCACGAAAGCACAATCCAAGCGCGGATGCGGCGAAAAGGCCTCAGACAATTGCGAAGGTGAGCGCTTGGATTGTTGGGGAAAGCCCAGTCATAGAAGTTCTGCAAGTGGCTTGGATCAGATTTTGCGGATTGTGTCAAAAATAGGGTGTTCCCAGACGCGAGAACAACCGATTATCGAAACTGCTGGGTAGTGGCTAGACATTTAGCCCCAAGAATGAGGAATTAGACAAAATTTCCTGATTCAGGGTGATTTGTCCTGATTCGCAAAGGAAAAGTGTGTTATTTCAAGCGCTTTTTCGAGAGGCTAGTTGAGTTCGTAATTGCTTACAAAATAAGGACTTACGTGGATTATTGCTGCGAAACTGAGGTTTAAGGGCGTCTTTTTGGGTTTGTGCGACCTAAACTCAGCCGGATGCGTACTATAGTTACGTTGCATCTCGCATAGTTTCCCCCTGAGAGGGGGGGCGAGCTGAGGAACAAAAGGCACTTTGGAATTACGCCGGTTGGATCGGCATTTTCCAAAGCGGAACAGAGCAAAGTGGCAACCGCGACAACTATTTGAGACTTGCCTCCCGGCAATCCAAAGGATATTGGACGTCGCGACCTGATCGGTAAGGTGAACAGCATGGCTAGAAAAGACTCAATATTGAAATTGCGTGAACTTTTGGTTTACCGGCGCGATGCCTTACGCAAGGCTTTGGCCGGGGACCTGAGTATGCTCAAGTCTTTACCAGAGCAGACTGGTGGGGATGTGGTCGACGCTGCCCTCGATGCTGCCCAGGATGAAATCAGCTCGCAATTGGCCGAGGTCGAGAGCCGCGAGTTGGCTCAAATCGAGAGTTCCTTAGAGCGGATGCGCGAAGGGACTTACGGACAATGTGAAGTTTGTGAAGGCAAAATTCCATTGGCTCGCCTGAATGCCCTTCCTTATGCCATAACTTGCATCGATTGCCAACGTGCGTCTGAGTCGGGTGGTGGCGGATCAGTAAGCAATAATTGGGGGAGTCTCGTCGATAGCGATTTCAGCTATACTGACTAGAGACGCCTGATAGAATTCAGGGATTAACAGAGTGCCAAAGAGCACTTTGTCGCTCACAAGCCAAAAAAAGAGAATCCTTTGATGCTTCCAGGAAAATTGCCAATATCCGTGAGGCTCTTTCTAGTATCTATTTTGGCGTTCTGGAATTCGTTCTCTCCACTTCGACTCGCTGCTCAGCAAGTAACAAGCAATGCTCCTGTCAGCGAACGAGAACAGGCCTTTGCGGAATTAGACCGCGATGTAGAGTCACTCGATTCTCAACTTGGCATCTACAAGCGTGTCATTAAGCTCGTTTCTCCTTCAGTAGTGCATGTGGAAGCCACACCACGTCCTCAGTATCGCTTGAGACGGGATGCCGAAGAGGCGGGGTCCGCCGTGCTGGTACGTTATCGTGGGTCTGACTACGTGCTGACAAATCGCCATGTAATCAAGCATTCTGACGCAAGTCTAATTTCCCTGGAATTATCCGACGGTCGGCAGCTACGTCCTCAACGGATATGGGAAGATCGAGAAACAGACGTAGCCGTGCTACTCGTAGAAGCAGCCAATCTTGTCCCTGCTCGCATCGGCAATAGCGACCAGATGGAAATTGGCGATATCGTTCTTGCTTTTGGCAGTCCCTTCAATCTCCAGCGAAGCGTGACCCGAGGAATCATCAGCGCCAAGGGCCGCTCCAACCTGGACCTTGGTGAAGGGGAAGTGATGTATCAGAACTTCCTTCAAACCGACGCGGCCATCAATCCTGGAAATTCTGGTGGACCGCTGGTGAATATGCGAGGGGAAGTCATAGGCATGAATACTGCCATTGCCAGCAATTCCGGTGGCAACGAAGGTATCGGCTTTTCAATCCCCATCAACATCGCAGTGCGTATCATGCGCCAACTCATCGATGCCGGCGAAGTCGAACGAGGTTTCCTTGGAGTTGCATTGGACCGCAGTTTTGACGATGCCTCGGCACGTCGGGTTGGCCTGACTCGGCTGACGGGTGCCCGAGTAACCAACATTACTCCCGGTTCGCCAGCCAGTGGAGCCGACATTCAGACGGGTGACATCATCCTTCGTTTCGACGGAATGTTGATCGACAATGACGAGCACTTAATCAATCTAGTCAAACGCACTGAAGTGGGGCGCAAGGTGCCCGTGGAGCTATTCCGCTCAGGTCAGCTAGAGAAGGTCTATGTCAGTATCGTACGATGGGAAGTCCCTGATCAGTCGGCTCCCTAGGCTCAATCTCTTAACTGCGGCAGACCTACTTCAGCCCGCGCAGTATGCAGTCAATCGTTGCCTCGACGTTGATGTCGACCACAACATCCATATTCGGCTGATGCGGCGAATTACGCCGACGATCAATGACCGTCATCCCACGAGTTAGCTCGCCACTGGTTTCCACGTCGCAGTAGAGTCGTTCGGTGGTCAGCAATTCCGGATGAAGAATGCCGACAATGGCAACTGCCTCTGGTACGAGCAATCCTTCGATACCCAGTCGCTCATGAGAGGAACGCAGCGCGCCAGGAAGTAGTTTGCGGAGTACGCGACCGCGGTTCGTCTTCTCATCTGGCAAACGATCAAGCAAGTCATAGCGCAGGACGACTTTCGAACTGACGTCCAATGGCAACAAAGTCTTGGTAATTGGGCTAAGAAAAACAGAACGTGCGGATTCACAATCGCAATAGACATTGAACTCGGCGGTGGGAGTGACATTGCCTGGTCCCGCAAGTGTTCCACCAACGATAAACAAGTGCCCCACTTGCATTGCCAAGTCCGGTTCGCGCTGCAAGACCGTGGCAATATTGCTCATCGGCCCCCCTGCCACGATCGTGATTTCTCCTGGAGAGGTTTTGATCTCATCGGATATGAGTTTAACGGCAGAATGACGATGGTGGAGTTCTGCGATGCGAAAATTGGCCCCACAGAGCCCATCCTCTCCCCAATACTCGCGACCATCGGTGACGAGCAATTGATCTGGATCCGCAGCTCCCACTCGTGGCCAACGCTGAGGATCAAGCTGCTCGACGAGTGCCTGTACATTCAGTGTGGCCTGCTTGGGGCCAACATTTCCCCCAGTCGCAGTGACGGCGACCACTTCAAGCTTCGGATCGAAGAGCGCCAAGCAGAGCGCAACTGCATCGGCTACACCTGGGTCCACGTCGAGAATCACTTTTCTGGCCATTTGGCTTCTTGCCGATCCTTTTTTTGCCTAGGAGAAGTGTGGCACTCCTGCCAGAATAGGGGGATGCGGCACTGAGCGGAAATGGCTCTCTCGGGAGAGACATCAACTCCGACAACCGCTGGGCCCGATTTCATTTCGGGCATTGTAAGGTCCGATCCTCCAAGAAACAACCAGTATGGAAGACACATTCAGCACATTGAGGTCCCAAATAGTCGCTGGAGAAGATCTCACAGCCAGCCAAATGAAAGGTGCTATCGGTCAGATCATGACGGGAGGCTGCACCGATCTGGAGATAGGGACATTCTTGACGGCCTTGGCCGAGAAGGGAGAATCGGTTGCCGAAGTTGCCGGGGCGGCGGCAGCGATGAGGGCGAACATGACGCCCATTCTAAGCCATCATGACGTCCTGCTCGACACGTGCGGCACCGGTGGAGGTGGGAGCACCACATTTAATATTAGCACTACAGCCGCCCTGGTAATCGCCGCCGCAGGTGTTCCCGTCGCAAAGCACGGCAATCGCAGCGTAACCAGCAAGAGCGGCTCGGCAGATGTGCTCGCTGGTTTAGGAGTAAACATCGAAGCTACGGTGCCCCAAGTGGAACGGTGCTTGAACGAACTAGGGATCTGTTTTTGCTTTGCTCCGCTGATGCACCCTGCCATGAAGCATGTCGCAGCAGTTCGCAAGCGGTTAGGCATCCGCACCATATTCAATCTCCTCGGCCCCTTGGCAAATCCAGCCGGGGCAGGATATCAATTGCTGGGAGTTGGGCGGCCTGAAATCCGGCCTCTCATTGCCTCGGCACTAGGGATGCTGGGTACAGAGCGTTCGTTTGTTGTGAGTGGCTACGATGGTCTCGGCGAGGTTACGCTGGCTGGCACCACGCATGTCACCGAAGTGTCCCCAGCTGGAGAAAAAGAGTTTGAATGGGATCCAGAGGATTTCGCAATTTCACGTAGTGGGCTCGATACACTACAGATTACAAGTCCTGAGGACAGCGTTCAACTCGTACGAAGTGTGCTGGATGGAGAACCCGGACCTGCCCGAGATATTGTCCTCTTAAATGCCGCAGCGGGGCTGCTGGTGGTTGGCCACTCTGCCTCCCCTAAAGAAGCAGCCTCAGTAACTGCGGAAGCAATCGATCGCGGCAAGGCCCAAGCATTGCTCGATCAGCTAGTTTGCTTGTCCCACGAACCGGCGAGTTGAGCTAGTTCGTCAACTACAGGAACCATCCATTGTCCCGATTGCCTACAACACGTGATATCCGAGGCCAGCTGATATTCCTCGGCACCGGTACTTCGGTGGGAGTTCCTGCCATTGGCTGTGGGTGTGAAGTTTGCACGAGTACCGATCCACACAACAACCGCACTCGGTGCAGTTTGGTATTGGGGCTCGAAGCAGGAAATCTATTGATCGACACTTCCCCCGACCTGCGCACCCAACTCTTGCGCGAAAAAATTGGTATAGTTCAGGCCGTTCTCTACACCCATGAGCATGCCGACCACATCTTCGGACTCGATGATTTGAGATTGATGCAGTTCTACCTTGGCGGTCCTGTACCATTGTATTGCGAGCAACAGGTGGAGGATCGTATTCGCAAGTCCTTCGACTACGCGTTTCGCGATCCGAGTGGCTTGCACCGTGGGGCCGTTCCACAATTGCAAATGGAGAGAATAGGCCTGGAGCCCTTTAAGGTACTCGGAACCCCGGTTATTCCGCTTCGTCTAGAGCATGGGCCGCATTGCCAAGTACTCGGATTTCGCTTCGGTGATGTGGCTTACTGTACCGACACGAATTCGATTCCCGTCGAAAGCATGAAAAAGCTCCGCGATTTAGAAGTGCTAATCCTCGACTGCCTGAGATTCAATCCTCATACGACACACTTTAGTCTAGATGAAGCGCTGGCAGTTGCAGAAGAACTCGCGCCGCGCAGGACACTGCTGACACACCTATCGCACGAACTGGATCACGCCAAAGTAAGCGCTAAACTCCCTGCCGGAGTGGAACTAGCCTATGACGGCCTGAGCGTTCCACTCCAATGAAGTAGCTTCTTTCTCGCTTCTTAGCTTGAACCTAAGTTACTTCGCCAGGGCGACATTATCTTCGTGCAACAATTCAAGATAATCGAGTGCAATCGCAATGACCTCTTCGTTGTAGGGCGTCATCGGAAATACCGGACTATCTTTGTCTTCGAGACTCTCGAACATTTCTTCTTGATCTTTGTCCGAATTAACTTCAGCACGCTCAGCTAGGAACTTTTCCTTATTGAGCGTCACTGTGGGCTCTTGCTGACGTTTGATAATCTGATCGATCTTTTGCTGTTCTTTGATGAAGAACTCTGCTTTGGCTTCACGAGCAGCGGACCGTTGCTTCAATTGCTCGATCATGGGAGCCGAAACCGCGTGGTAATTGTCATGTGGTTGTGGCGCGACCCGGTCGAACTTAAGAGCATAATCCAAATCTGCCTCGCCGATTCCTTCCCAATAGCTCGTGCGATAGGGAATCTCAACATCAGAGACAACACCACGGTTCTGCGTGCTGTCTCCGCTGGGTCGATAGAATTGCTGGATGGTCATCTTAAGGGCACCCAGATTAGGAGCTTCTTGCAGTGGCAAGATTTGCGTCCCAAGTTCGAACAATTGCTGAACGGTTCCCTTTCCATGGGTTGAGTGGTCGCCAATCACTAGTCCACGACCATAGTCCTGAATCGCTCCGGCAAAAATCTCGCTAGCGCTGGCACTAAATCGATTGATAAGCACAATCAACGGTCCCGACCACACTTCGCCGGCTTCTTCGTCGGGATAAGGCTGAACTCGACCGTCAGGACCCTTAACCTGGACCACAGGACCCTTGTCAATAAATAAGCCCGTGGCTTCCACCGATTCAGGAAGCGAGCCACCTCCATTGAAGCGAAGATCCATTACGACAAGGTCGACGTTCTGCTTGTTGAATTCTTCGAGTAACCTGCGAACGTCCCGAGTCGTGCTTTTGAAGTCCACTTTGCCGGCCCGACGACCTTCCATATCCATGTAAAAGCTCGGCAGACTGATAACGCCGATGCGTCGCGAGGGACCATTCGATCCCTTTTGTTGTTCTAAGATCTTGCCTGTAACATTCTCCACAGTTTCGGTTTCGGGCACGATCGAGTCAACCGCATGAGAGTGCTCGTCGGAAGCGGTCGGATCCGTGGCAGGAGTTTCCTGGATCGGACGCTCTAAGATCTCGCTACGAGCCTCGCTGTCTTTTAATTCAATACGCGCCCGCGTTATGTCGTAAATCTTACGACCGGACTTGTCAGCTGGCATGACTTCGAGCCGCACGATCGTGTTCGGCTTACCCCGGATCAATTGAACGACATCGTTAATCTTCATGTCGACGATATCGACAAATTCGCCATCAGTTCCCTCGGCAACGCCAACAATGACGTCTTCAATTTTGAGTCGTCCATCCTTGTCGGCTGCTCCACCGGGTACGATCCGGCGAACGATGGTTTCACCATACTTGGATTCGAGTGATGCTCCGATTCCATCAAGCTCCAGGCGCATCTGAATCGTAAAATTATCCAAATTGCTTGGAGACATGTAACTGGAATGGGGGTCGAAGCTGGTCGTGATCGCAGTGAGGAAATCCTCCAACAATTCGTCATTACTGTGTTGTTCCCAGTTGCGCTGAATACCACGGTACCTCTTGTGTAGTTTTTCAACGGCTTCTTCTTGGGGAACCTCGTCAGCTAGTTCCAATAGCAAATCGTATTTGACCCGCTTGCGCCACCTTTCGTTGAGTTCTTCTTTTGTCTTGGCGTAGCCCCATTCATCGGGATCACGAATCATGGTTTCATCAAGCGTGAAATCATGCTCGTCGTCGATGTATACTTGAGCGACGGCAACTTGCTCATTGACCCGCTGCAGGAATCGATCGAAGATCTTCTTGGCGATTTTCACATCCCCAGACTTAACGTAGTCATCTAGATTGTCACGCTCGGCCATGAATTCATCTACGTCGCTCTGTAGAAAAAACAGTTTCATGCGATCGAGGCTCTTAAGAAACATGTCGAGAGCCCGATGCGAAATCTCATCGTCCATCTGCATTTCAGAGAGATGCCTGCGATCCATCAGCGCGGCTACCATAATTGCAATATGGCGATCAACGCGCGTGGGATCCGTAGGCTTGGCGACTACGGTCGGAACCAATAGCGCTGTCGCCAAACATATGGTCGCTAGTGAGGCCAACACGAAATTGCGAAAAGGCCGTGACAGCCCGAAACGCTCTCCGTCAAAAAACATGACAATCCCTCTCATTGTTACGCTTAGTAAACTATTGCGTCTGAAGTAAATGATATGCCTGCAACTACGGTAAGATAGGTGTCCAGGCAAATCGTCGCAGATGGGCATCAAGCCCGAAATAGGTTGTTGTCATAGTACAAGGCGAGCCCGATGCGGACAAGATCGACACACACGGGGCAAAGTCGCAACATTTAGCTATGAACCGACTTCCGGCTCTACAATGGGACCGAAATGCGGACAATCTATTTCGCTTGAGACGTTCTGCCAGGAAGACTCGTTCCGTCGTCTTGTACGGAATCACCAGCGGCGGGGTTCACTCCAAAATCAAGCAATTTGAGCACGCTCCAGCGATTAGGCTGAGCGTCGGCGTTGAAATCCGTGGACCAGGCTTGTGCCTCGCCACCTGGAATCTTCGAAGATATCATCCTGATACTTTGAATGCTCCCTTTTTCTCGAAAGCGAACAGACTTTTCGCAGACGCAAGGGACAAGCTGATCTCCTATCAACAGGGGAACGTGTTCTGCAACAAGACCTGATGTATCCGTGGGAGTGGTCGCAACAGGCACTTGTTCTGCCTCCTCGAATGTTTCACGACGAAGGAAATGAGGAAACTTTTCAGCCGAATAGTAAACGCGGTCTCGCAGATTCTGAGCATCTTCGCCGTAAAGTACATCCCAAACCTCGCACTCAATGGGACGCTCATCGAGCATGACAATCTCGTCATCGCGTCGAGAAATGGAAAAGACGACACCAGGCCGATCAGTTAAGAGCCTCAATATCCTAGTATTGACGGGTCCCACAATCTGTTTGCCAGAGACTTCTACCGTTGCCTGGGTTTCCAGTACATAACTGTCTTCGGCAATTGCCTTCAAAGTCTCCTTTTGAAGGGTCACACTTCGACCATAGATTTTTCCAGAAGCATCAAAGGTTTCGGTAGTGATTTCAATTTCTCTCCACGAACCAATCGGGAACTTAGCCCAAAGATGATGCTGTGAAGGATAGGTGAATTGTTCTTGATCAGACCTTGTCTTTTCACTCTTCGATGTAGGTTCTGCAGGTTGCCCCAAGTCTACCGATGCTGTGCTCTCCAGCTCTGGTTTCAATTCAGCATCGGCCTGCGTTCGGTCGTCACCGGCAGTCAAGACTGCTGACACCTGCTCTGCAGGAAGTTTTTCCTTAGCAAATAAGCTAGGAGCCAAGAGGCTATTTGCAAAAAAGAGACAGACAATGGCGGTAGTGAAATTCAGCAATCTAGCGATTCCAAATGACGAAAAAGGAACGACGCAATTTGACGAGATCAGATACCCATGATAATTGCTATTATAAACTTTGCCAGTGGTAGAACAGAGTGGGCGAAAACAGAGTGAACTAAGAGACTCCCGCCTTTATGCAGTAGAAAATGAGTCTATCCAACAAGCGCGATCTATCACTCGCAAGCGGCAACAAGGTGCTGATCCCAGCGGGGAAATACGCCACGCAAGTCAAGCCACACTTCTCCGTCCTGACTTTCATTTTGTTGGTCGCGGCAGTTGATTCGAGGTGTAGCCTCCAGAAAAGCGTCTCTGAGATTGTTGCCCTCCTCTCCATCCGGCTTGATGACAACCGCCCAAGAGTCGTTCGCCAGGCGGGCAGCATCCGATTCACACCAGACCGAAGTGCAGCGAGTTGGCTGGGCCGATGCAACATTTTTGCACGAGGTGAGAAGCGTAGCAATTCGTTGCGCCCTTTGTTCAAGATTCTCAAGCGGCGTAGTCAAAAGTTGCCACAAGGGAATCTGATGTGTTACACGGTCGCCGGATTGATAAATCTTCATCGTGGCACAGAGAGCAGCCAAGGTGAGTTCGTTAGCGGTGTTCTCATCGATGGGAGCATGACGAACACACTCGGCAATCTTTTCTTCTTTGCCGACGACAATTCCGCAACTAGGCCCCCCCAGTAGTCCGGCACCATCGACGACAACCATATCTGCACTCTCTAATCTCTGTGCAATCGTCTCGTAGTGAACCAAACTAAAGTCTCCAGGGTTTAGTAGCCCTGCATAGCGAGCGACAATGACATTGCCACCAACAGCCCTGGCTGTTTTCTCAGCCACTGCAAAACTATGAGTGACCCAAGCACTCTCTGCGCCCGTGGTCTCAACGAGGGCCGTCGCAACACGGTCGGACAAGGTGGAATTCGCCGCTAAATACTCTGTTGATACACGTACGAGCTCGTCGACTGCCACCTCGGCCAAAGGCGGGGTTGGCTGACAGTCGCCCAAAAGAATCCCCGTGGCATTAACACAGGGGATGGAACTCTCTGCAGGGCCAAGTAGTCGGCGTGCTAATCTTTCAGCCAACTGACCTACCGAAGGAATATTCCCCCAATCAGCACGTTGCCGAATGTTTGTTTGTAACTCCTCGAGAAATCCAGTTGCTCGTTGCGCAACAGTAGTTTGATTCACCCGTTTTACTACTCGGGCTACTGTAGGATGCGATAAGAGCTCGCCGAGCGAAGGGAGCTTGGAGAATGGTGATTCTGATTTCATGAGAAGGCACAGCAATACGGAGTTAACTGGTCAAGTCCGTATTATCGTACTCTTTGAGTCAAGAGTCTAGCACCTGCATTTTAGCGAGTGATTCCCGCTCTGCCTGCGAGAATGTTCTGTGCGATTACTTGATCCCTACTTGCTCAGGAGAGGGAAACGGGTCGTTCTTCGCTTCCTGAAGGATGCGCCGTTCGTTATTCCATTTCCCGAGACCTGGCGGTGATGAGTCTTGCCAGGCTGTGCAACCGCTGACAAGTGTCCATGCCATGAAGGTCACGCCGATTGACCAGATATGTTTACGCATGTTATTGTCAGACTCTTGTAACTAAGCCGCGTGGCGGCTGCTTCTAGGGATCAAGGCGAGGTTGAGACATCCACTCACCCACGGTCTGCGGGCCGCTGGATGGCTCAGGTTCTGCTGTGAACAACTTACTCCAGAAACCCTGCTTCTGCTGAGCAGACTGACGAGAACTAGATGCTGGAGATTCTTCGCCGCCAAATGTGAACATTTCCTTGGTGCCTTCCCATGCCTTGGCAGTACCAGTGCTAACTTTCTGGTACCCCGACTTTACGGGCCCAGTAATTGAGGACATGTCAGGCATCGACACCTTCGGCATCGTGATCTTGGGAAGTGGAATTGAGGGCCAACCGGTTTGCCGAACTTCCGAATCCTCATACATTTGAGGAGTACCACCTACTGCTTCCGGTGCGCCTGCAGACTTAGCGCTGAGCGCTGTGAGTAGCATCATATGACAAGAAAGTACCGCAAACGTAAAGAATGCTTTATTGAATAAATGAGAATGTGTCATACCAGTCATCTCCCGTACTTAGGCTGGAGTGTGCTAAAAGTATTCAACAAGTCACCCTGCCCTTCTACTGTTATTTGGGCCGGAAGTGTTCCAAATCTTGCCAATACCGTCCAGAGAGGTTTTTGCCAGCAGAATTTGAGCAAATCACAGCGAAAAACTCGAAACTTTAGTGCTCCTGCAGGGTTTTGATATGATAGCTGTCGAACAAGTGCCGTCCCAAAGCAAGAACCTTCCCCCGAGCTATGCTATCCTTCAAAAATTACAAATCGATGATCGCAGCGGCATTGTCGCTGCAATTCGTTTCGGTAGGCTTAGCGGCAGCAAAGCCCGATGACTCCGCCGATCTGTTTACACGACTCGATAAAGATACCGACGGCCAGTTGAACTCGGCCGAGATATCAGACGAGTACTCCTTTCTCTTCCGCCGGCTAGTGAGGACAGCCGACTCCAACTCGGATGGACAACTTTCTATAGAGGAGTTTCAACAAGGAGTCTCTGCAGAGCGGCCTGAGAAACCGCTAGCGAAGAAAGTGAGTGCCGAATTGCCCGGTTCCGATGCCCTGCTCTTGTTACTGGCCTGGATGGACACAAACTCGGATCTGACCATCAAGTCCGACGAAGTACCCGCGAATCTAAAGACGTTGTATAACCAGATCCATCAGCAACTAAAATCAAAAGACAGCAGCCAATTTCGAATAAGGCAACTCCAACAACAGTCACCCCGCTTTACCCAATTGGCGCTCCGCTACACCCAACGCCAGCAGATTGATGTCGAGGTCGAGTTGTCCCTGCTCTCTGATGAGCAATATGCGCTGGTCGAGCGTCTTCGTGGCAAAGTTGAACCTGGAAAAGCCTTCTCAACCCGTGAAAATGCCGAGTCCATTTTCAGTCGATTGGATCGCGACGGGGATGGTGTTATCGCGATTGACGATCTTCCTGAAGAAGTGAAAGAGCGTTTCTTTGGTATGCTTCAAAGGGCGGACCAGAACGGCGATCGACGAGTCACCGAAACAGAGTTCTTGGGCTTCCAGGGAAAGGTCTCGAAGTTCTCTGAAATGAACTCTAATCGTCCCGAAGTTACCAAACGAATCGCTCAGCTATTTCGTCGTGCCGACCGCAACAGTGATGGGATGCTCACTCGCCGGGAAGCTCCCCGGTTTCTGGCAGCGCGTTTCAATGAGATCGACGCCGATGGAGACGGAAAACTAAGCCGCCAAGAACTGTCTAAGTCACTTGAGTTACAGAATAATGTTGCCCCAGAAATGTCGAACAAATCTTCTCCAAATCGCAAGAGTTCCTCAAAACGCCCCAAAAAATGAAAAACTCTTCCTCTGGGGGTGTTACACCGCCCCCGAATCTCCGCTTCTCTCTCTAGAGAATCGTTTTTCCCCGCCCGAACCACGAACTATTTTGGTGTGTCGTGCGTATGATGGAAATAACAGACGCGAACTGGATTGTTCGCTGAAGGAACGAGGGATCGGCGGTACAGGTCAATACTCCTGACACAAAAGTGTCCCCGTCGAGAAGAGGCAAGAAAATGGCAAACTCACAATCTCCAGCACCCAGTCCTGCAGACGCACGCCACGAGTTACCTCCCGTAACTGTGGACGGTCATGCCTTGTTTGAATTCAGTTTGAAGTTGAACAGGGATCTCAAGCGACTTGAAACTCGCTTCGGTGCGAAAGACAAGCAAAAGATTCCGTACTTCAGACAAACCTGGAAGCAGGCTCCCAACAAGCCCCGCTGAGTTGTCGAATCTCTATGCCTGCGGTTATGATGTTGGAAGCACCTTGCTTCAATCATTCCTCACCCAGGCTTTGTACTCATGCGTGTTTTGTTGGCCAGCCCCCGTGGCTTCTGTGCGGGCGTAAATATGGCGATCGATGCTTTGGAACTGGCAATCCAGTCACTGCCCGGACCCATCTATGTTTACCACGAAATCGTCCACAACAAATACGTCGTGGATCGCTTCCGCTCTCAGGGAGTCGTTTTTGTTGATTCTCTGGCAGACGTACCTGAAGGTGCGACCCTCTTGTTCTCCGCTCACGGCGTCTCTCCAGAGGTCCGCCAACTGGCCCGCGACCGCAAACTACGGGCAATCGACGCGACTTGTCCGCTCGTGACGAAGGTCCATCTTGAAGCAATCAAGTACGCCAATCTGGGGTACACGATTTTTCTCATCGGCCACGAGGGCCACGACGAAGTCATCGGCACCATGGGCGAAGCACCTGAAGCCATTGTACTTGTCGAAACTCCTGAGGAAGTCGATCGACTCACCGTGGTAGACGAATCCAAAGTAGCTTATCTCACGCAAACCACACTCAGCGTTGACGACGCCAACCGAATCATCAAGCGAATACGGCAGCGATACCCCGACGTCGCCTCCCCACCCAAGGACGACATCTGCTACGCCACCCAAAATCGTCAGGAGGCGGTTTCGGTTCTTGCTGACAAGGCAGATCTCACCTTAGTGCTAGGAAGCCAGAATAGCTCCAACAGCCAGCGACTGGCCGAACTCTCCCGCGAGAAAGGAGTGAATGCGCACCTCATCGATGGAGTCGAAGATATCGATCCAGACTGGTTCGAAAATGTCGACTCGGTCCTGGTAACCGCCGGGGCAAGTGCCCCTGAGGTCGTCGTGGAAGCCGTACTCGATTTTCTCCAAGACCGCTTCGACGCTACGGTTGAAGCCCGTACCCTCCGCACTGAAGATGTGTCGTTCCCATTGCCACGGGAGCTACGGGTGCTATCGACGCGCTAAGAACTGCATAGCTTTGAACCAATGTGAAACATAATATCCACAGGTGGAAGCCTACGGATATTCATTACAACCGCGGGCTTCCGCCTGCGGCTAGGAAGAATATTGTGAGGAACGCACTCCAATAAACTCAACAACGTCACTCCCCGCCACTCATCCTCAGGTTCTTCCACAGGAACGCCCAGCAGTCGGCGGTTTCTTCGATCTTTTTGGTCGTGGGCGTTCCCGCACCATGTCCTGCACGGGTTTCGATCCGCATGAGGATGGGAGCCGGGCCGGCTTGTGCTGCCTGCAAAGCCGCACCAAACTTGAAACTATGCATCGGCACGACACGGTCATCAGTATCGGCAGTGAGTATCATCGTCGGCGGGTATACGGTTCCTGGCTTCACGTTGTGATAAGGCGAGTAGGCCAGCAAGGCGCGAAACTCCTCCTCGTCGTCGACCGTGCCGTATTCGTCTCGCCAGAAATGGCCCGCCGTGAAATTCTGGTAGCGAAGCATGTCGAGTACCCCCACAGCAGGCAGACAGGCGCCGAATAGGTCGGGCCGCTGCGTGAGCGATGCCCCCACCAGGAGCCCGCCATTGCTGCCTCCCATGATCGCAAGTTTAGGCGTCGAGGTATATTTCTCGTCGATTAACCATTCGGCTGCCGCGATGAAATCGTCGAACACGTTTTGCTTGTTGAGCTTTTTACCTGCCTGATGCCACGCCTCACCATACTCGCCCCCACCTCGTAGGTTTGGCACGGCCACCACGCCACCCATCTCCATCCAGGTTGCATACGCCACCGAAAAATACGGCGACAGCGAAATATCAAAGCCTCCGTAGCCGTAGAGGAGCGTCGGATTCTCGCTATTGCGTTCCAACCCCTTTCGATGCGATATGATGATCGGCACTCGTGTACCATCTTTACTCGTGTAGAACGCCTGACGCGATTCGAACAGCGACCGGTCGAATTCCACTTCTGGCTGCCGGATCAGAGTACTCTTACCCGACTCGAGGTCGAGCCGAAAAATACTCGCTGGTGCCACGTAACTGGTGAAGGAAAAGAACGTTTCTGTGTCGCTCTGTCTCCCCGAAAAACCATTCGCAGAGCCAATTCCTGGCAGCCCGACGTCGTGTAGGAATTTGCCATCGAGCTCAAACGCCTTCACTTTCGAGATCACATCTTTGAGATACATGGCCACAAGTTGATCCTTGAATAGCACGACTCCTTCCAGGGTTGCCTCGTCGGCCGGGACAATCTCAGTCATTCTTTTGCGAACCGATTGGTCACCCGTCAAACTAGCCACGTCGAGGGAGACGACTCGCTTGGTCGGTGCCTCGAAATCCGTGAGAAAATAGAGTTGCTCATCGACATTACCCAGAAACCAGAATTGGTTTTCAAAATCCTCAATCAACGGACGAAATGGGGCGTCAACGGACTCATCGACTCGCTTGAAGAACACCTGATTCTGCGGATCCGTACTGCGTGATATCATAAGTACCAAAAACTGATTATCGTCAGAACGCCTTAAATCAAAGCTCCAAGTCGGCTCATCCGGCCGACTGTAGATGAGCTCGTCCTCCTCTTGCTTCTCTCCTAATTTGTGAAAGTGAATCGCCGGCTTGATCGCCAACGCTTGATGCTGCTCGTCGGTCTCAGGTTCAGGATAGCGGGTATAGTAGAAACCAGTTCCTTCGGCGTTCCACTGAACGCCACCCCAGCGAACCCACTCGAGTTTATCGGGGAGTTGCTCGCCCGAAGCGATGTCCATCACGTAGATGGTCGACCAATCGGAACCAGCATCCTTGCGGCCGTAGGCCAAATATTGCGCATCATCACTCTCCGCCATGAATCCGAGCGAGACAGTCCCGTCCTCAGACCAACTGTTGGGGTCGATCAGTACGCGTCCCGCACCATCAGCGGTGTCAGCTACGTAGAGTACCGCCTGATTCTGCAGGCCATCGTTCTTCAGATAGAAGAATTTTCCAGCAGTCTGAGTCGGTACGCTATACCGCTCAAAATTCCAAAGCTTGGTAAGCCGCTCTTCGATCCCCGCCCGTTCGGGGATTGCTTCGAGGTACTTTCGGGTAATCTCATTCTCGGCGGCCACCCATTCGGCGACTTCCTCAGAAGTGCGAACATCCTCTTCCATCCACCGATAAGGATCCGGCACGTCGACTCCATGAAACGTATCCACCTGATCTTCACGACGCGCATCGGGATATTTCAATGCAGACTCCTTCGCCCAAGATTTCTCTACACAATCATCCCAGCAAAAGCTGACTACAATGAGTGTCACCCACCACAAGAAACGCATCGCTATTCCTTTCAGCACGAACTGCTTTTTTAGCCAGACGAAAGGTTCCTAGCCTTTAGCCTTGAACTTCCTACTTCCATTCAATCGGCGGCATGGTCGCATAAACATCCAGGTCTTCCCGCTCACCCAGAATCGCAAATAACTCCCGGATCTGCGCGAGTCCACTTGCGAAGAGGAATTCCTCTGCGGTAACGCAACTCTTGCTTCCTAGCACATAATAATCTGCAACCGGATTGAGAAAACAGAGTGATTCGGTGGATTGACCTTCCTCCTCGACAAAATTCTCACTCCCCTTGCCCCTACAATCGATGACAACATCCGCCCCGAATTCAGTCTCTTGCCCCAATTTACTGCGGCAAGCAATTTGCCACGCTTCCTCGGTGTCACGACTCACGCTTACTACCTCCATACCGAGGCGCAGTGAGTCTGATACCAAATCCGACTCTGCGAGTGGAAGAAGATAACTGCGATAGTACTCAGCTGCCGAAAGACTTGCCGAACTTGCCGGGAATTTCCATTTCGAATCTTGTGCCTGTAGAGCCGCCACTCCAAGAGTTGAAACACGCTCACTGAATGGACGGTCTAGCACCCGCTCCTCGGCATGATGGAGAATCTTTGCCGGCAGTTCCTCTCGTTCGAACACTTCGGCGCTATACCCCAGATAACGAGCATAGATCGCAGCCTCAAGCCCGATGGGACCTGCGCCTAGGATCGCTATCCGTGGTTGAAAATCCTCATCACTCATTACCATTTCTCCAGGCGCTTACGCTTCTGGCTTGCCATTCCGACCTCTGCATTCCGAATTCCGCATTCCTTTAGCTGCTTGCACTTCGATAGCTCCATAGCGCTCGCTTGAATACCCACCGGCTCCCCAGCAAGCTACCGAGCGTCGCAACCACTCCAAAAACTGCCAACCACGAGTGCTCCCAAGCAAGTGGCTTGGCCATCAACCGAGCCGGCACGTTGATAACCACCAGGATCGGAATCACAAAAGTGAACAGTTGCCTTAACGGAGTACCCCATGTCCCTTCGTAAATCTCCATCGGATAACGCGAGAAATTTGTGATGTAAAACCAAAAATCATACAACGATTGATTGCGTCCCAGCCAAATGCTCGTCGCGGCAAGAGCAATCATCACGCTATATAAAATCAATACGCCCATCAACACATATACCGGATACAGCAGAACCTGCCACAGAGAAAGTTCCAGTCCCTCGATCCTCGGGACGGCGTAGATGAGCAGCAGTAAAGCAACAAAGAAATTCCCTAACGACGACCAGCTTATTCGCCTTAGCGAGACGAGAAACTGAGTATCGATCGGCTTCAATAGCGCAAAGTCGAGTCCTCCCGTACGAACCTGCTCGCTCAGCTCTTCAGCATTAGGCATGAAAAAAGCCTGCACCAGGCTGTTCACAAACATTGTCGTCGCAATGAAAACAAAGAACTGGTATTTACCCCAGCCACCAATGTTCGGCGTGAATTGGTAGACAAGGACATAAAAACCCAAATTCATAATCATCCAAGACATCGAAGAAATCGTGTCGATGATGAAATTCGCCCGAAACGTCATGTCCCGCACCAAGCTGTTGCGGACGAAGGTGAGAAACACACCAAGATAGGAGGGTTGATAGGACATAGTCTGATTTCGGATTGCGGAATTCGGAATGCGGAGTGTTCATTCCGCAATCCGCATTCAGAGTTCCGCAATTATTTCCTATCCTCCATATCCACTGTAGCGATTAAAACCCGCTTGCATTGTCACGCGGCACAGCACGATAAATCCCAATACCCAAGCGGCTTGAATCATCAAGCCGTGAACTAGTTCCGTCCCTTGCACCTTGCCCAGGAACACCACCGCTGGAAAATAGGCCATGTATTTGAATGGCATAAAATCAACGAACGTTCTCCATGGATCGGGTAAAAAATCTAATGGGAACATGTGTCCTGAAAAGAAAAATGTAAACAGCATGTACACAAACAACAGTGATGAGACTTCCAGAAACCAAAAAGCAATCATCCCCATTGTTGCTTCTAAGAAAAATCCTAAGAGAAACGCAAGCACTAGCGATAGTAGGAAAGCGGCGAACACTTCCAGAGGGGGCCAACCCGGAAAATAACTTCGGCACAAATAATACACCAGCGCAAACGGCCCCGCCGCGACAAGATAGTAGACCGACTTATGGGCTATTCGGGCCAGCAGTAAATAACTGATCAGATCGATAGGCTGGATGAGAAACTTCTTAATCTCACCTTCACGCACCTGCCGTGCGATTCCCGATGCCAAACCCGGCATGCTCGAGAATGCTCGCGCCAGCATCGTCAGCAAATAATACGCAATGATGTCATCGGGCGAAAAGCCCATGATAAGCCCGCTCCCTGCCGCTGCGAACACAGCCGTCCACAGGAAAATCTGCGTGACGATCGGCAGAAATCGCATGAGAGTACCAAGCGCAAAGTCTCCTCGATAGACCAAGCGCTCTTCGAGACAGATCTTGAGAATCGTCCACCAGGTTTCGGCACGTGCAAGCATGGGTGTTATCAGTTGTCCGTTGTCAGTTGTCCGTTATTGCTCATCATTTGCTGCTCCGATCGCTTACGCTCTCGGCTCGCCTGATGCCGTTGCGCATTTCTTCGGCGGTCACTCCTCGTTCGCTCTCTGCCGCCGAGTGCGAAAATAGTTCTGCAATCACGTCCTCCAACGGTGGGTCTTCGACGCTGATGTCTTCGAGTGTGTTGTTTGCCAAAACTGACGAAAGTACTTGTGAGATGCTTCCCCGATCGACCCGCAACCGTGCCTTCGGCTCGACAATCTCCAGCACGTCGCCGTAGCGGGCCAAGTCGCTCGGCATCCGACCATCGGCGAAATGGAGCGACAGAATCTTGTGACCGCTGAACCGGTCAATAATACCTGCCAGTGAACCATCATAAATAATCTCGCCATGCGCGATGATTACCACTCGCTTACAAAGTGCAGCCACATCTTTCATGTAGTGACTTGTTAGCAGAATCGTGATCTTCCGCTCCTGCTGATAGAACTTCAGGAACTTCTGGATATTGTGCTGAGCGATCACGTCGAGCCCAATGGTTGGCTCGTCGAGAAACAATACATCCGGCGAGTGCAGCAGCGCCGCAGTCAGTTCCATCTTCATTCGCTCGCCAAGCGACAACTCACGCACGGGGCGCCCTAACAAGTGTCCCACATCTAACAGATCGCACAACTCATCACGCGTGCGGATGAATTTGTGATGCTCGATGCGGTAGATTTTTTCGTGCAGTGTGAATGACTCCTGTGCCGGCAGATCCCACCACAATTGATTCTTCTGGCCCATAACCAAGGCGAAGCGGCGGCGATATTCATTTTCTCGCAGCCAGGGAACGTGCCCCAAGACGCGGGCCTCGCCCCCTGTGGGACTGATCACTCCCGAGAGCAGCTTTAGTGTCGTCGTCTTGCCGGCACCATTCGGACCTAAGAAGGCCACGAACTCGCCCTGCTCCACGTCGAGATCAATCGCCTTCACGGCGGCCACCTCGCGATATTCACGATGGAACAACCCACGGATCGAAGCCACAAGGCCTTCGTTTTTCTGATAGACGCGGTAGGACTTCTGGAGCTGGCGGATTTCAATAGCATTCATAGACGACCGATTATAGACCCCATGCGCGCCCACGCCCAGTAGGCGAGCCGAACGCGTAAGCTTCCGGTATGGCTGGTAGAGTTTCGTGCCGCGAGTTTCGAACAAAACCCTCTTTCCTCGGAACTCGCCTCTCGAAGCTCACTAGTCATTGGCGGTTGGTGGTTGCTCGTATAGGGACTAAACTAGTGCCACACTTGCAATTGCACAAACCCTATCGGAAGCTTACGCATCCGGCTCGCCATGAATTCCAACCAACAGTAACTCATGCTCAAACGCCTCGAATCTCTCCTACGCCCTTGGGCGATCCCCAACTTGACGGTCATTCTTATTGCTGGCCAGGCACTCTTGTATGTTCTGAAGATGGCCCGAGCGGGTGGGAATTTCGGTGGCGATGCGCTCGCCAAAATCCATCTTGCCCCCGGTATGGTTCTTGATGGCGAAGTGTGGCGCCTGTTCACCTTCGCTTTTGTTCCACCGCAGATGGCGATGATCTGGGCATTCTTCTATTGGATGATTTTCTATATGTGTGGCACGACACTGGAAAACGAGTGGGGTACCGTCCGCTACAATCTGTTTCTCTTGATTGGGATCATTGCCAACATCGTCGCTGCCTTCGTAGCCTGGCATTTCGGCGCGTTGGACATTGCCAGCAACGGATTTCTTTATAGCACGGTCTTCCTGGCATTCGCACGACTCTTCCCCAACTTCGTCATCAATATCTTTTTTATCTTACCGATTCAAATCAAATGGCTGGCCCTCTTGATGTGGATCGGGCTAGGCTACGGCTTGATCGTCGGCGATTGGATGCAGCGATTGCTGATCATTGCTTCGGTATTCAATTACCTGGTGTTTTTTGGCCGCGATCATCTGCGAGATCTAAAACAATCGCAACGCCGCCGTTCCTATCAATCCCGCGCGGAAAAAGTGGGCAAAGCCCCAGTGCATACGTGCCGCATTTGCGGCCTAGATAGCAACACCTCCCCCAAAACTTCGTTCCGCTACTGTTCCAAATGCGCCGGCCAACAATGCTACTGCCCCGAGCATATACAAAACCATGAACACATCGTCGAAGCGGAGGAAGCCGTTTAGTCGCGCTCCAAAAGGAAACGCGAGCCAAGAGACTCGCTTGATCATTTCTACTCTTGCCTTGTCGATCGCTTCACAACAAACAGAACAAGCCCCTACTAGACTGCCCCTCCTTAGGAGCTACAATAGAGGCATGACTCACCAAGCGAAATTCATCGCAGACGGTTTCTCCTGGGCAACCAGCGCCGTTCGAACTCAAGTCCAAACAGAAGTCACCAAGAAATACGCGTCTCTCATCGCACACGCTAACTTTTGGGATCGATTTCGATTGAAGCAACAAATTAACGCTGAGGTGTGGCGTCGTGTTGCTGAGCGAGTCTCGCCACATGCCTTGTATTGATATGGTGCGATGGTCGCCTCAACCAAATTGTTCTTTTCCTAGCCACGGATTTGCGTGGATCAAACACCGACAATCCAACCATCAAAACTTAATCCTCTCTTTATCCGTGTCGATCCGTGACTAAAAACACGTCAGAATTGCCAACAAGCCTTGCGCAGGCTTTAAATATTCCTCTTCATTAGTAAGGAAAAACTCATGCTCTTGGCAGACATGATCACCCAAGCAACGCAAACAGCCACTCAATCAGGAATCGGCCTCGGTTCTGCCATCGCCGTCGTTTGTTCCTGGCAAAGAAACCGTTCGATCTTATGGGCAATCGTGGCTGGCGTTCTTACCTGGATTTACGTCATCTACTTTGCCCTGACACGAACTCCTGGCGAAGCGTCTTAGCGACTCCCCTTTGTGCACTTCTGACTTGAGTTTTCTGGCGAATCGTTAAACTGTCTGAGGCAACTGGCAAAATGGTGCATGTCACCGGCTAGACGACCCAGGCGTTCTTGGATCGCTGCATCGATCAATTTGCCGTTGCCACAACTCTGTCGGGTAGCGTAAACAAATCGCGGAAGGATTATGCAGCGAAAATCAAGCATCAACGAATTTCCAATTGGCATGAGCGACATATAGGAGCTTCGTCCACCGGCGGCTCCTAGCAAACCCACGATCTGCTCCTTCCAAGATGAACCAGTCATGGCAATCAAATTTCGTGCTGCTCCTCCTACGTCGTAATAGTAAATCGGCATCGCTAGTGCGACTGCGTGTGCCGCTTCAATCTTCGCCGAGAGCATCGCTACGTTGGTATCATCGTAGCTGGCATTTCCGTCACAAAATGGCAAACTAACATCGCGGAGATCAACCAGCTCGGTTTCGTCGCCAACTTTGCGCAACTCATTGACCAGCCGATTGGCCATCAAGGCGCTGTGGCTGGTGGGCGACAGACTGCAAGAAATCACAAGTTGATTCACAAATCCACTCCTCAATCTGCACTCGAATCAAAACACTACCCCGCCGCCATTTCGACAAGTTCGGCAGCAAGTTTTTTCCGTTTGGGGCAACCGTTGCAGTTCCACCACTCCGATGCCTGATGGCTTGACCAGGGCTCGGCCTGTGGCACCGCGTCCAATTGGTCGCGGAGTTCTTCCACCGACTGGAAGCGATCTTCGGGTTGCTTTTCTAAGCAGCGCAAGATGATCTCTTCCAACTCGATAGGTACCGAGGGGTTCCATTCGCGGGGAGCGATGGGCGCCTCACTCGCATGAGCGATAAGAACTTTGATCGGCTGTTGATAATCGAAAGGAGGATGGCCGGTGGCCATCAAATACATGACCGCTCCCAAAGAGTAGATATCACTCCGCTCATCGACTTCGTTACTGCCTGTTGCCTGTTCGGGGGACATGTAGAGAGGTGAACCAGTGATCGCCCCTTCCTGAGTGAGTTCGACATCGTCGACTTCTTTGGTGGGTTTGGCTAGACCGAAGTCTAGCAATTTGGCTACATCGAATTGCCCACCGCGATAGGCGCAGAAGATGTTTGCCGGTTTGATGTCGCGGTGTACCAATCCATGGGAATGTGCTTCGGACAGCGCTTCGCAGACTTGCTTCATGAGGTACACCACACGCCCCGCAGGCAAGGATCCATATGTATCTACCATTTCACCGATATTATGCCCTGGCAAGAACTCCATCACATAGTAAAACGTGCCATCGCTCGTGCGGCCATAGTCGTAGATGTCGATCGAATTCCAGTGCGAGAGCTTGGCAGTCGCCTGCACCTCGCGTTCAAACCGAGCCAACACTTTGGGATCGCGGGTTTTCTCGGGGCGAATGATCTTGATCGCGCACGGACGTTTCATCATGTTGTGCTCAGCCAGATAGACTTCCCCCATGCCGCCACTACCAAGCATCTGCCGCAGGCGATATTGGCCAAGTTGCTTGGCAGCGAAGGCCTCTTGGCGAAGATTACCAATGGTTCTTACACCGACTGTGCCAACGACAACCATCAGCAAGGTGGAAAGAAATTGCTGGACAAAAACACCGCGGAAAGGCGCCAGGTGGCTCAACTCCGAGAACGCTGGTGAGGTGAAATAAACAATGGACAACACGACCATAGGTGCCAGACCCATCAGGCTCAAAACGATTGCAGCGCGTTGCCAATGATTGGGTATGAAGACCGCGTAGGTGAAAATTAACAGTAGCCAAACACCGCTGATATTAGGAATGTGAGAATGACCATCTTGGAGTTCAGCGGATTGGACAAGTTGATCGTAATTCAACAACAGAAAGAACAGAGCCGGCGTACCGAAGACTAAAAACTCCGTGAGGCGGAGATGCTTGAGAACAAAGTCACATCGAGTACACATCCGCTGTGCTAGCACTGCCAGCACAACTGTCACGGCAGCATGGAACCAAAGAGTCAACTGCGAATGACTGGAAAGGTAGCGTGCTGGCGAAAGTAAATCCCATGCCAAAAAGACAGCAAAGCCACCACACAAGAGTAGAGCGACTGTACGCAGACGATCTCGCAGTAAGTCGAGTGTTTCCTGGGAAAGCTGGGGGGCGCTCCCTTCAACAAGTGCAATATTTCGCTGAAGCGGAACTCGGACACTCGGTTGAGTTGCATCCGACAGTTCCAAGAGGGAAAGTGGCGACTCAATCGTCTCAGCATAGCTGCTCGGTGTGTCGGCAGCCGACGGGACAGAATTATTATTTTGCTGTTCCATAGGATTTCACGTTTGGACAAATTCACTGCTGGACAGAGCAAGCGATCCGGGGGATATTCCTACCATGGTACTCCAGAGTGCCTTCCGGGGGCAGGGGCGAAAGCTGGCGCGACACTCTGAGCCGGGAAAACCGACTCGGACAGTCGGACGACTATGCCCCCCGAACGGTTTCGTTTGGCATACGTACTACATCATGGGTGATGCAAGGGAGCAACACGATGTTGCCCAAAACCAGCGCGATTGCGCGGCCAGGTGGATGGCCAGCAACACGCTCTGCGGAAGGAACCTCGGAATTGGACACGGTTGGCTTGTGAACTGCCAAGTTGTCAAAAGCTTCTCTGTGCCTGGACTTTGTAACCTAAGCTTCTAGTGTGTTTGCTGCAGGCTTACACGTGCTTTTCACGACTTTTCCCTAGATTGGCCGTTTCTCCTCGGCGGCTCTAACACCGGTTCACACCAGCTGGAATACAACTCTTCTTGCTCTCGAAAGTAACTCAGTCTCTGCGCACTGAGATCTCCTTCGAATGCCAAGTGAGTTGCCGACGAGGCACCCAAGATGCATAAACCGCCCAAGAAACTGTTCGACTGGAAAGGCAGGATTGAACCTCTGGAAGAACGTCGAGTCATGTCGGCCGACCCGCTCAGTGGTTTCCTTGGCGAAGGGATCATCCATCACGCTTTCGACGAGTCAATCGTTCATCATGGATTCGTTGAAGAATCCTCATCCATCGAACATCATCTTGCCTCGGAACCTGATTATTGGTTTGATCCTTCGGAATCCTTCACTTTCGAAGAACAGATTGGTGAGATCGAACAAGCTCTATCAAGTGCTCATAACGCCACCGGCCTCAACCAGGTCTTAGCCGACTATGGTTTCACTGGAAAAGGTCAAACCGTCGCGATCATCGACAGCGGCATCGCCTACAATCATTTTGCGCTTGGCGGAGGATTGGGCGCCAACTATCGTGTCGTCGGTGGGTATGATTTTACTGAAAATGATGCCGACCCCTATGATGATGGTCCCGAGGGTTCCCACGGAACCCACGTCGCTGGTATCGTCGGCGGTGATGCTGGCGCCGATCACGGGGTCGCCTCTGGCGTGGATCTGGTCGGACTACGTGTTTTCGATGACTCGGGCGCAGGGTATATGAGTTGGGTCGAGCGCGCCTTGCAATGGGTCCACGACAATCGCACCTCTTTCGAGAACCCCATTACGGCGGTCAATCTCTCACTCGGAATTCCTGGATACAACTCGAGTTCCTCGTTGATCACCAATTTGGACGATGAGTTTAGTCAACTCAAAGCCGATGGCATATTCATCTCCGTCTCTGCAGGGAATGGCTGGGCCAGTTACAACACCCCAGGCTTGGGAAATCCAGCTTCGAGTCCCAATGTGGTGCCCGTCATGTCGGTCAAGGACAATGGGCAACTTGCTGGCTATAGTCAGCGGGATGTCCGAGCGATTGCCGCCCCCGGTTCTTCAATTCGTAGCACGATTCCTGACTACAAAGGCAACAACAACGGCATCGACGATGACTATGCCTATTATTCGGGAACCAGCATGGCTTCGCCCTATATTGCAGGTGCCAGCGTATTGATACGCGAAGCCATGCAATTCGTAGGCTATACAGATATCACACAAGACACGATCTACGACCATATGCGGGACACCGCGGATGAATTCCTCGACGCCGCCACCAACCTCACTTTCAAACGCATCAATATCGAAGCGGCCATCAGTGCTTTGATGCCGTCCGATGACTATGGCTCGACTTTGGCAACCGCGTTTAATCTTGGAAATCTCACGAGCACCGTGAGCCAAAGTGGTGTGATCGGCACGCTTAATGACATTGACTACTTCAAATTCACTGCCAGCAGCGACGGTACGGTAACGGTTGAAGCCGACAACATGACGCACGAGCTTGCGGCCGCCTGGACAGTTTCTGGAAGCACTGGCACGGTCAGTGGCAATCAGAATGAATCGTTCTCATTCGACGTAGTCGCTGGCCAAACCTACACCGTTGGTTTCTCATCCAGCGGAGGGCTAGGTTATTTCACACTCGATGCCACGCTAGAAGCCAGCAACACCTTCACTTTCACTGATTGGGGCACCGTTTCCTACGCCCAACTCAACGGACTTTCCGTGGAGGGAGAAAGCTGGTATCGCGTGCAGGCCAGCCAAGCCGGCTACATGACGGTAGAAGGCGCGTTTGACGCGCAGGGTGGTCAGGTCAACCTAATGCTCTACGACGTAAACATGCAAATGGTGACTTCCGGCAATGCCGCGGGGGGTATATCGCGTGTGGATGCCTATGCGACTGCAGGTGAAGAGTTTTATGTTTGCGTCCAAGGCATGAACGACGCTGTCGACTACCGATTGAGTAATCTGGTTACGGTCAACGGAACAACGGTGAACGTCACGGGAACGACCGGGGACGACACATTTGCCTTCACGGCAGGAGATACTCACCAAGTAACCGTGAATGGGGTGACCCACAACTTTGCTGCGATTGCGGTGACGAATATAATTCTCGATGGTGGCGCGGGGAATGATACCATTGTGATGACGGGGACAAGTGGCAATGAGACGGCGACGCTGAGGGTGGGGAGTGCAAATCTCACCGGTACTGGATTTGCCGTGGACACGGTAAGCACTGAAAATGTGAAAGTCTACGGAGGTGGCGGACAAGACGAGGTCACTTTATACGATTCAGCGGGCGATGATCTACTGACTTCCCAGGGGCAACACGTCACCTTGGTTCTCGCCAGCGGAGAAATCTTAGAGACCATTAACTTTCAGAAATCACGTGCCTACGCGAGTAGCGGAAATGATTCAGCCGAGTTTCTCGACACGATAGGGGACGACGTGGTGGCTGCTTGGTCCAACCGAGTATACATGACCGGCACGGATTACTTAAATGACGCACGCAACTTCGACCAAACCGTGTCCCGTTCAATCGCTGGCGGCAATGATCGTGTTGCATTTTATGATACTACAGGCGATGACGTATTTGCCGCTTGGTCGACTCGGGCCTACATGATTGGAGACGGCTACTTCAATGATACACGAGGGTTCGGTCGCACAACGGCTTTAGCTACCTCAGGAGGATACGATCGAGCAGCATTCTACGATACAACTGGCAACGACGTGTACGTAACGTGGTCCGATCGGGCCGTGCTTTACGGATCCGGTTATTACAACGACGCACGTGGTTTCGAGAGAACAACTGCCTTGGCAACCCGCGGCGGATACGACCAAGCCGTATTTTTCGACTCGCCAGGCAACGATGTCTACGTGGCGTGGTCCAATCAGGCTGTGATCTACGGACCGAGTTCAAATTACTACCACGACGCCCGAGGTTTTGATCGGACGACAGCATCCGCAACTGCCGGCGGATATGATCAGGCTGTGTTCTTCGACTCTGTAGGCGACGACGTATATGTGGCGTGGTCAAACCAAGCCTACATGTACTGCAATGGATACCGAAATGAAGCTCGCGGATTCGATCGCACGAAAGCTCAAGCCACTTCGGGAGGTAATGATCTTGCTATATTCTACGACTCGGCAGGCGACGACCGTGTAGTCGCGGCAGCGTGGGGAGCCTATGTAGCTGGCGGTGTCTTTCACAACGAGGCTCGTGACTTCGACGACATTACCGTTCACTTAACCAATGGTGGCAACGACGAAACAGATATAGTGGCAGCCGACTATGCGTTTCAACTCCTGGGCCAATCCTCATGAATCGTGATGAACTGATTCACGGCGTAGACCGACTTAGGCAGCGTGACGACAGCCACCGCTTTCCAGAGTCGAACGCAACGTATCAACGACAAGTGCGAGTTGTGAGTCCGACATGTTCGACCCGCTAGGCAAGCACAGACCCCTTTGGAAAAGATCATCCGCTACGCCACTGTTGCGTACTCTGCAGCCGATGAACACTGGCTGTTGATGCATAGGTTTCCACAACGGGCGCAACTCGATTTCCTCTGCCAACATTGCGGCGCAAACTTCTGACGGAGAAACGCTATGGACCTGAGGATCCAATAGCAGACACGACAGCCAGCGTGTCGATTGGCCGAACGTGGCTTCGGGCATAAATTCAATACCTGGCAGTTCGCCGAGTGTGTTGCGGTAGCAATCGAAATTTGCCCGCCGCTTGGCAACTCGCTCGTCCAATAGGGTAAGCTGTCCACGACCAACAGCCGCCAAGAGATTGCTTAGTCGATAATTATATCCGATCTGGGAGTGTTCGTAGTGAAGTGCCGGATCGCGTGCCTGACAGGCCAGGTGGCGAACCTGTGACGCCCACTCTGAGTTTTCGGTGACTAGCATGCCGCCACCGCTCGTCGTAATAATCTTGTTTCCGTTGAAGGAAAAACAGCCAATATCGGCAAGTGTGCCTGCCTGTTGACCGCGATAGGTCGCACCTAATGCTTCCGCCGCATCTTCAATCACCGTAATTCCATACTGCCGACATAATGAAAGGATCGGCTCCCAGTCGGCACACTGGCCGCACACGTCGACTACTAGTACTGCCTTGGGCAGACGTCCCAATTTAGCGGACACGCGCAGTTCGTCTTCGAGCAGTTCAGGATCCATGTTCCAGCTTTGACGTTCGCTATCGATAAAGACAGGAGTCGCTCCCACGTACCGGATAGCATTGGCAGTGGCAGCGAAAGTCAGCGTAGACGTTATCACCACATCGCCTGGGCCGACGCCGGCGACAAGTAAGGCCAGATGTAGCGCGGCCGTCCCACTTGAGAGTGCTACCGCATGCGACACGCCAAGTTTCTCAGCGAACTCATCTTCGAGTCCATCAACGTGAGGCCCGAGAGGAGCGATCCAATTCGAATCAAACGCCTCCAACAGTAACTCGCGATCTTTAGGAGACATGTGGGGAGGAGACAAGTAGATTCTCTGCATGATTTTTCCTATGCGGCATGCCGCTTGTTCGGAGCCAATTTGCGCGCCGGCACTCCGACGACAGTCATGCCGGAAGGAACGTCGCGTGTCACGACTGCACCTGCACCTACCCGCGCAGAGTCCCCTATTTGCACACCCGGTAGCACAATAGCGCCAGCGCCAATCAAAACGCCTCGACCCACCTGAACTCCACCGGTGAGGCACGCTCCACAGCTAACGTGCGTCCCCGGGCCGATTCGGCAATCGTGCTCAATGGTCGCATTGCAGTTGACAATGGCATGGTCGCCGACGACAGCGTCGGTATGGACGACAGAGTTTGGGAGTATTAGCACACCAGAACCGATCTTAGCGTAATCGTCGACGTATGCGGCAGGATGTATAACAGATGCCCAGGGCAAATTCATCTTATCCACCAGTTCAAGTCGAAGTACATTGTCCCCAATAGCCAATAGAGTTGGAAGAGGACTCTGCCGGTAGATAGCATCCAACGGACCAAAAATAGGAGCGCCAATAAGCGCTGAGTTCCACATACTGGGGTCGTCATCGAACACCGCAGCTACGCGAATACCGCATGCTTGCGCAGCGCGCACCGCCACCTTGCCATGCCCACCGGCACCAATCACAAAAATTTCCTTAGGCTGATCGGTCATAGTATGTGTTCGTATAGCGTGGAACATTGAATCGCGGCATTGTTTCGTGACCGTCGGCAGAAACATCTCGTCGCATCAGCACAGCAAGAATGGTTAGCACAAGGATCTTCCAATCCAACCAGAGTGATTGATTGCGCACATACCAAACGTCAAGTGTAAATCGTTCTTCCCAGGAAGTCTTGTTTCGCCCACGTACTTGTGCCCAGCCTGTGATGCCGGGTCTCACATCATGACGTCGAGCTTGCTCAATGCTATACAGCGACAGATATTCCATCAGCAAAGGCCGTGGACCGACCAGGCTCATATCCCCACTTAGGACGTTCCACAGTTCCGGAAGCTCATCGAGGCTTGTACTGCGGAGAAATTGGCCGAAGGGCGTTAGACGCTCCGCGTCTGAAAGGAGTTGGCCCGCGGTATCCGTGGCATCGTTCATGGTTCTGAACTTATAAATGTTAAACGGATGGCCTTTTTTGCCGGAGCGGGTTTGCACGAATATCACAGGCGATCCCAATTTGTAGCGCACTAGTACAGCGATGACGATGAGCACCGGCGAAACTATGAGCAAGCCAAGTGCTGCCACGCACCGGTCGAATAGTGGCTTGAAGTAATCGCGGTAGATTGAAGAGGGTAACGGCATCGAAGTGGCTCATGGGAGTTAGGCAGCAAGCTGCCGTGCAGATGCAAGCAATTCAAGACGGCTAACGAACTTTGGATAAATACTTTGGGTGTGGAAGTGGCGCTTCCAAGTTTCGTAGCCTCGGCGGCGGAGGGCATCCAACCTATCTGGGCTTTCGAGTAATTGCCCCAGCACCTTCGCCAAAGAATCGGGCGAGCCTGCTTCGTACGTGACGCCGCACTGGTGCCGCTCGAGCAATTCGGCCAGCTCGCCTCGCAAGCTCGACACGTTAGCAAGACGACCAGCCATATACTCGAAGGGCTTATTGGGTAATCCTTGAGTGGCATCGGCGGCGTAGGCGCAAATGCCGATTTGGGAGATTGAAGTGACCACCTGCAACATTGCCGCGTCGACCCAACCAAGAAAAAAAACATTGGTTAGATTTAGCCTTCTTGCATGCTGCTCAAGTGCCTGACGGCTAGAACCATCGCCACAAATAACGAACTGCAACTGGCCATAGCCGCGGCTCCGCAACCTCTCGGCTGCCAATAACAACGTCTTCAGATCATAGCTTCGTTCGAGAGATCCAGAAAAAAAACAAGTGGTAGAGGAAAGATCGATACCTTGCTCATGAAGTTGCCTTCGATGCTCAGCCAGTATCTCGGGAGCAACCTTCTCTGGTTCAAATCCGATTGGAACGACTCCGTCTTGAGAGCCTCGTCCACGATCTGCCTGCCTTAACGCCCAATCGAGATAGCCTTGCGAGACGCCAACGAGTGCATCGGCATCACGGCAAATGCGTTGGGTCAGCCGACGATAAGGCTGCACAGCCAATTCACCGGCTCTGCGAGCAAATCGCGGCACAGCATTGAGAAACACATCGGGCCATAGATCACGAACGTCCAACACAACCGGCACGTCATTTGCGCGCCCGTAGTCAACGGCTGCGGCAGCCCACTCCGGCGAAGGAACGGCTGCGACGATCAAATCGGGACGTGACTCATGAGTCATCATCGTTCGAATTCGGCGGCCAAGCGATTGATAAACCCAGGCCCTCTTCAGACTAATGTTGCGCTCGTATCCCGTGGAATGAACAAACTGAATCGAGTACCGCGATGCAATTTCGACGCGATGATCGCTTTGAAACCGGTGCTTCTTATCGAAGTGGCTAAATGTAGGTGCCCAGCGCAAAACATTATGGCCCCGGCTAGCCAGTTCCCTGGCCAGATAGCCGTAACGATAGCACCTTGCACCCTCGTCGATGGGTAGTCGCTCGCCGATATGAAGAAGCCAAGTTTGCATTTCAATTTAACCCAATGAGAGGTCTCTATCGTGAGCGGATTGGCGATAGCCACCGGTATTTCAAGGCTACCGGTGGCAAGCACCGATCAAATCGAACCTAAAACAATGTTTCACAAAGCACTATGCAGCGTTTGACTCGAAAGCGGTAGCCGAATCAGGCACCAGGACAAATAGGGAATCAAGTCTTGTCAACACATCTCGCTTCTTATCACGAAAGCGATGGTTGAGCGAATAACCACTGTCTAGAAGTTTTGCGATGTGCTGATCTGAAACTGAATTCACATTGCGCACTATATGACCGCAATCCTGAAACATCTCGATGTAGTCGTCTTCCCGGAGGCGGTTTACATATGCGTAACGATTGTCCGCATACTTGCGCCACTCGGCTTCACTGAAACGCAGGAAATGAATAGGCGCTAGCGAGGAATCAGAATGAGAAAAATGATCAGTGTGGTCTACGCGATGGAGCAAAAGTCCGTCTGGTCGAGTAACTCGTCGGGCTTCTCGAAAGATCTTCCTCAGCTCTGCCTGAGGAATGTGTTCGAGCACATTGCAGGAAACGTGAAAGTCCACAGAATGTGAGTCAAGATTCGTGCAACTAGCATCGCTGGGAGCCAAGTACTCGATGTTAAGCCGATCGCACAGTTGCGCAGTTGAGACTCGTGAACTCGCCATGCAAGTCAAGCGTTCCCAGCGGTCAAGCTGAATCAGGTCGCCGAACTTCGGCTGAAGTTGCTGGAAAAGCGCCTCCTTATTCCTGTGAATGTAAGCCAAGTCTTCGTTAATCAGCGAATCATTTAGGAATGCGTTTAGATCGGCAGTGATAATTTGCCCCGCTCCGCACAGCCAGCAGGCAAGAGGAACATTGAGTCGCCAGCCCGTTCCGACCTCGAAGAAGGTAGCATTTTGTGGAGAACGGCCCTGCAATTCGATTTGTCGACATATTTCGAGTCCGACGCTTAAGCGGTTAACGGGGGTAACGCGACTACGCTGCAAGCTCCCGAAATGCCGTTGAAGTGTGAAGTAAGCCATCTCAGACAAGGGTCTCGGCAATTGTGCTATCCGCTGTTGAATAAACGATTTAAGTTGCCATCGCATCTTAGTATTTGACCTCAATGGGGAAGCGGGTTGCAATAAATAGTCGAATTACCATCCGGCGGATATCTTTGCGGAGCGAAATCTACGCTGCGATGGGGGACGCCTTCTGCAATGTGTCATGGTAAATGGCTGTGAGTTGTCGTGCGATTTTTGGCAGTGCCATCGATGCCACGTAATTCTGCAACGGTTTAGAGGGTGGAGTTTCCAGGGCCGTTAGAATCCCCTGAGCTAGCTTGTCGGGATTGGCATCCGCAACAACGCAACTTGGTTCCACGGCGGTTATTCGCGAGAGGTCACTCACGTTGGTACTGACGAACGGCACATTGCACGCCAGCGCCTCCTTGACGACATTGGGCCAGCCCTCGCGAGTCGAGGTCATCAACAACACGTTCGCTGCGCTCATCCAAAGGGGTATTTCGTCATGTGGTTTGCCACTGATAGTTTGTAGGACTACATCGGGCCTCTGGGCGGCCGCTCGCTCAAACGCCGCTTTGGCCAAGCCGGATCGCTTTACAGGATTGCAGCTTTTGAGCGAGGCGAACAAAATCCAAGGACGAGTATCGTCAGAAAACCCTAATTCGCGGCGGGCGGCCATGCGTTCCCGTGGCTGAAATTGTTGCAGGTCGATTCCGTCCGGCAGTACTTCGACTCCCGCACAACGGCCGTGATATCTGCTCAACTCGTCGCGCATACGATGAGACATTACCAGTACGCGCTGGTAGCTAGGCAGCGATTGGCGGGTCAATCGCCGAGCAGCCCATCCGTGCAGCCGCCACCATGCGGAACCGGTATCACAACCGAGCAGATCGGTTCCACGTAGCGAGACAATACGACGACAAGGGGTCCGAGCGGAGACATGGGCACAAGCGGAACCGAACTGGGCATGCACTAAATCGTAGTCGTGAGATCGATGAGTAACGTCACGGCGCACCGAATTCAGTCGTGCGAAGCCTCTCAGAGACCCTGTTGAGTAGAGATCGACGTGAATCCCCTGGCTTCGCATTTCATCGGCCAGAATGAATATGAAAGGGCATGCAGACTCTATATGGGCAGGCGTGTTATGAACCCAAAGAACACGCATAGGATTTATCCTGTAATAGAATGAGTCGAAACGAACTGACGCCGCCGAGGAACTCTATGGGGACCTGTGACCAAGTGCGCATTATAAGTCCGGTATCTGCGCATGGGACGGATATCCAACCAACAAAACGCAACGACGGGAACCAGCAACTCGAACACACAGCTTTGCACTACGTAGCCACTTGGCACGCGGTGCATAATCGCGAGGATTCCAAAGTAGGTAACAGCGAGGCTCGCCCGCCAATAGGGGGTCGCCCCGTAACGCGCGAAGAGATTGTAGAGGCCTCGCCAAAGTCGGCCAAGGCCAAAGGCGATGCCAAAATACTGTAAAAAGACACCCACCTTGCCGAAATTCAGATACGCCTCCGCCAACAGTGAGTAACCGAGTCCCATTCCCGGCTGCCAATTAGGCATGTGGTCGAACGCAAACTCCTGTGCCAGATCATTAGGTCGATTTGGCCAGATCGCCCGTGGGACCCAGCCAACGAGGGCGTACAAATAGCTACTGCCGTAGAATTGGGGCCCATCCTCTTCGAGGGCCAGGACAAGGCTGATCATGGGACCTTTCGCGTCGGTATTTTGCACAGAAAAGTCGGCAACGGCACTACGAATGTCGATCGGAGCATGAGCACGAAACGCAGAAAAGAGAGGCAGCGAGGCAATCGCCAGTACTGCCGCACCACAATAGATGTAGAGGTGCTTCATGGATCGACTGCGCGCGCCGACCCAGTAGGTGCTCAATCCAAGCGCTGCCTGCAAGATGGGGTTCTTGTCTGAGGTATAAAATCCCCAGGCGACAACCAACGCAGCGATTAAGAAGGCCGGTGCCCGGGCGAGTCCCTTTCGCTGCACGATCACGCCCACGCACAAGCAACTCAACAGCAAGCACAATCGCGTCAAATATCCAAAAAGGGGATCGTTGTAGCGACGCTCGTTGGCATCTTGGTATCCCAAATTCTCAAAAAGCGTGAAGCGGTAGAGTAAAAATATGGCAATAAGGGAAAAAAGGGCTAGATATTTCAGAGAATTTGGCAATCGTCGATCCGGCATGAAATCACGATGGGCACCAAGACGTCCCACGCCCGAGAGAAGGTGCCCGGCCACAAATCCCAGCAGCGCCAAGACTGCTGAGATTCCTATAGCATTCCGCACTTCCGGAGAAATACCGAACACCGCGGGATAGGCCGTAAATACCTCTTGGCCGCGGAAATAGAGCTCTAACGGCAAAGACAAGTAGTAGTAGAATGCCGTGATCCCGAAGACGATCACCGGGGACCAATAGCCTTCTCGCGATGCAAACCGCACCGCGCAAATGTAAAACATAATCAGATATAGCGTCACGAGCCAGGGAAACATTGGGGCTTAACCTCCGACCGGAGCGGCTGAGGTAGGGCCGTGTCGGTTGCCCGCCGTACCGAGATGTTTGCTGAAGACCTGGGAGGTGGTCACCATCGCAAGGACGGCAAGGACACTCATCGCGAGCACAAACGCGTAGACCACCGGACTGGCCAAACCCATTCGCCAAAATGAGGGCAACGCAACGCAGAAAGTGGCGAATGCGAACAGGCACAGGCGAGGACTGATCGCAGATGATTCGCCCGCGTCAATCACGCTTCGCAGACAAAGAAAGAGATTTAATGGGATCGCCGCTATCAACAGCAAACGGACGGCGTGCAGCTGCGACGACCGACAGACTCCCAAATGGAGCGTGATAATCTCCGGTCCCCAATAGATTAGCATGGCTACAAGGAAAGTGGTCAACGTGAGCGAATATCGGACTAATTTGCCGACGCGGCGACGCAGAAGGGCCGCCTCGCCAACATGTAGCAGATAAGACGCTTCAGGAAGTAGCAGGGCACTGATCGGGGCGACGAGCTGACCAGCAAGCGTAAGCCAAGCGATAGCGTAGGCCATATCGCCTCCGGCCTGCAACCCGCCGTTGTAGGCTGCCGCAATCGCTGGCACGGTGAACAGACCGTAATACGCCAGGTCGCCCGGAACGCGAGGCAGCCCTAATTGCAGTAGCGAGTAAGCCGTGCCCCATGACGGCCAGGTCGCCGAGCTTGTCTGGTTCAGGTAAACTGCGACTACAGCTAGTCCGCTCACAGCACAGACCGCACAGCCCGACCACCAGAGGAAGGTCTGAATATCGTGGACCCAAATGAGAACGACTGCCGGAATTACACCGAGGCAAAGCAGCTGCAGAGAGTTTGATGCTCCGATCCACATTCGGCCGCGACAATAGGTGCCAGCGCAGATTGCGAGGATCGAACCGCTCACCAACGGCACGAGAGGTCTAACAAGATGTGCTTGACCATGGTCTCCTGTAAGCAAAAGCGAGACTTGTCGCGGGGCAAGAAAGATACCTAGCGCAAGTATTGTTGCGCCGACCAGCGATACCAAAATGCCGACGCCCAGCGTCTCAATCGAGTCAACAGCACGTTTCTCAGCAACCTGCCGGGCGACTTTTTTGGTGATCGCCACCGCCATTCCCATCGACAGCATTGGTACTAAGAAGGCAACGACTCGGCGCATCAGAGCGTACTCTGCAAAGCCTATATCTCCTAAGTTGGTGTGCGCCAATCGGAAGGCGATCATACCACAAAGCGATGTCGCGCAAGAGAGACCGTAGGTCAACAAATAATCCAATTGCGTGGCAAGGTGTCTGTGAACCCGTCTTTCCCCCGACAGATCGCGAACTGTGGCGGTGCCTGCTAGGGACTCCAAGTTGTTACGGGTACCGCTGGTCATGGCGAAACTCTGTGCGCTGGGCGAATTGTGAGACATTTCAGCATCGGTGGTGACGTCCGCCACTTCTTCCTCGGCGCGGGAGGCGGAGTGTAGGCAGCGCATGCGTGACCAACAAGTTCATTTGGCGGTCGAGCTCTGAAGCAATTGCTAGCAACACTCTCACCACCGGTCGATAGTATGCAAGCGATCTTGGACAAGCTCTTCCCAACGTCCCCCGCGCAGCGTTGAAATCTGCGGCTCCATTCCTCAAGCTTCTGAACGCGGAAGCAAGCGGCTCCGTGCTCGTACTCCCTAGAATCAAATGCGGGAGCGGACTTGAATATGGTAAAAAGGTGCCCCTCGCTTCCTACTCTTTACCGTGCAAACTTGTCGTTTACCGGAGACAACCCCAGAATCACTGCTCGCTCTGCTAGCAACCTAGTAGGGATACCGTTCGGAATGACCGAGAGTGACTCGTTTCTCCTAAGCGGACTTGCCCTCTAGCGGCAAAATAAGTATTCCACCCATTAGAAGGGGGTGAAAAGGCGCCCCAGAGAGTGACTACCCGCGCTCTGACTCGTAGCATTGTCCATCTCTGCAGAGACGGACCTACGTATGAATTCGAAAATCTAATCCGCAATGACCCCCAAGAGCAACTCGATGCTCCTTGCTGAACTGCCACCGAAAGGTCCGCTGCTGACTGTCGAGAAGTCTGCGCTCCACATTACGTGGAGTGTTTTCTTGCTGCTGATTGGAAGCTACCTAGCAGGTTGTCAGTCGGCGCAGTATCGGGCGGCCAGTTTGCCGAATCAATTTCGGGCGAAACCGAGCCCTGGCGATGTGTCGGTCAACATGGCTCGGCTGACTGGAGCGGGATACGACAACTCGCTGATCGGCCCCGACGATATGTTGGAAATCACGGTCATGAGTGGTCGCAATGAAGAAAAGCCGGTCCCCTTGGTAGCCCGAGTCTCCAAGGATGGTGCAGTTGACGTATCTCCGATCGGTCCGGTCGCCGTTAAGAATCTGGATCCGGCCGTTGCCAGCGAACGGATTGCGAAAGCTGCAGTCGAACGGGGAATATTTATTCAGCCGAATATCACTGTCGAAATCAAGAAAAAGGCTGTTAACCACATCACCGTGCTAGGTGCGGTGGAGAAGCCGGGTCTGCATGAAGTGTCTCGGAATTCAAGCGATGTAGTGAGTGCGTTGGCCCTAGCAGGAGGCTTGACCGACGAAGCCGGCACCGAGGTGGAAATCATTAGACAGCACGTTGCCAAGAGGAACACTTATACACGGTTTGCAGACTATTCTGTTGAACAGCCCCCGACAAATTCGGAAGAAGAAGGCAGCGTCCAACAGACAGCCTATAACGACCTCTTTCCTGAGGGCCCCCCAGCAGCACAAGCAAAAGCCCTGACAGAACCCGCCGATGAGCAAGTGGCCCGTCGGATCGATCTGGCCAGTTTGCCCAACCACTACTCGCGGGATGAGTTTCATCTGGAAGACCGTGATGTAGTGATGGTCAAGGCACGCAAGAAACGCAGCATCCATGTCGGTGGTTTGGTCGAAAAGCCAGGACAATTTGAACTACCCGCCACCGAGGACTTGCGAATGCTCGACGCGATTGCACTAGCCGGCGGATCGAGTTCTCTGATGGCCGACAAAGTGTACGTCATCCGCCAGGTAGCAGGTGAGCCAAAACCTGTTGTAATCCTCGCGAGTATGCAAAAAGCCAAGCAGGATGGCGCAGAAAACCTGCTAATGGCCGAAGGGGACATGATAAGCATTGAACAGACACCTATTACGGCCGTGTACGACGCACTAGGCAAATTTATGCATCTCACGGTAGGCGTCTCTGGCAATTCCTTCTTCTGAGAATCGCACCTCATTCCAACACCATCCGTCCCGCGGCGACCTATGATCAATTCAGATTTCAATCAGAATCAAGCCGACGCCGACTTCATGCCGTCGGTCGATGCGGTATCGGCAGTTGCACGATTCGTCGGCATCGTGCGCCGCCGCAAGCAGGTGGTGATAGCTTCGGTTGTGATTAGCGGATTGCTCGGTATGACCTACTTCATGCTGGCTACCCGAAAGTATGCCTCGACGGCGGAACTTCTGATCATTCAGCAGAAACAAGACCACTTGGCTACTGTTGGCGATCACGAGAGTTCCGAAGACACGATGGCCACCAATCGAAAACTGATTTCTTCGCCCATCGTTCTGCAAAACGCCATCAAACAGCTTGCTCCACAGCATCTAATCGACCTGGTGGGAAAACCGACACATGAATGGGTCGAGACACTCTCAGAGAATCTTAGCGCCCAAGTCACGCGGAGGACCAACTTCATCGACGTGACGTATCGTTCCAAAAGCCCCGATGCAGCGGCAGCGGTCGTACGAGCGGTCATTAATTCCTACCTGCAATTCGTCCAAGAAAAGCATCAAGGGACAGCCGGCGACGCTCTCCACAGCCTTTTGCAGAAGGGCGCCGAGCTGGAAGCCAAACTCACTGAGAAGCAAAACGAGCTCCAATCCTTTAGCCAGGAAGTCGGCCACCTGGCGATGAGTCAGGACGACAGTGCAGTGGAACCGACTATTCAAAGAGCCTTGCGACTGAACGACGCCCTGATGGACGTGCAACAACGGAGGCTTGAATTGCAAGCAACGCTTGCGTCAATCGATGGAGCGTTGGAGAGAGGTGAAGATATCAATCAATATCTCGTCGCCATGGAAGAGTCCGTGGGAAGGCAATTGATGCTCTCCTCGCTGGGACTAAGTTCCGAAGATCTTAGTGTGATCGAAGAACAACAGAAACAGATTCTCACATTACAAGCGGAGCTGAGCTCGCTGTCAAAGTTCTATGGCCCCAATCATCCTCGTATCCTTGACTTGCAAACCAGCATTGCCAATTCTGAACGGTACGTACGGGAATATCGCGCCAATTTGGGAAATCAATCGAATGGGATGGCGCAAAATCACCTTGGCCCGGTAGTAAAGCGGATGCTGGAACAATCAGTTGAGCAAACCTGGCAAAAAGAACAACAAATGTCCGCCTCGTTTGAAGAGGCCCGTAAGGAAGCTGCCAGACATAGTGGAGACTTGGTGCAACTCCACATGTTGGAACGCGAAGTGACACGTCTCGAAGCCCAGTATGACTTACTGTTTGAAAAGATCTCGACCGTCGACATGCGACAGATGCAGGCCCCCATTCAAGCCACCGTCGTCCGCGAGCCGGTGCCAGATCGGGTGCCAGTCTCACCACAGATTCGATTCTTAGTCTTCATCTGTCTGGCAAGCGGAATTGCCGTCGGCACGGCGATTGTCTACGTGCAAGACATCCTTGACGACCGGTTCTCTTCACCGGAGGAACTGACCTCTCAATTGGGTGTCCCTGTGTTGGCCATGGTTCGCAACTTGACTCCACTCCCTGGAGAGGGCATGGATACCGTTCACACGTACAAGCTTCCGCATGCCGTAGAGACCGAGGCGTTCCGCACATTGCGGACTGCGATTTCACTCTCAGGAACCTCTTGCGAGCGGCTGCTGATTTCTAGTTCTGAACCGGGCGATGGCAAGACAACTATCTCAGTGAACCTCTCGGTGGCGATGGCTCAGGCGGGGAAACGGACCCTCGTGATTGATGCTGATCTGCGCAAGCCTGGTTTTACGTCTTTGCTGAAACTCAAAGGCCGACCAGGTGTGGCCGACGTGCTGACCAGTGGGCTTTCTCCCAGTGAATCCGCGCCTTCCATGGTGGTAGAAACCGAAGTACCGGGTCTCGATGTTCTGCCGGTTGGCTTGCGGCGTCCCAATCCAGCTGAACTGTTGAGCAGCAATGAATTCGTGGAACTGCTGGCATGGGCCGACTCGCAATATGACCGGGTGATAGTGGATTGCCCGCCGGTCCTGGCGGTAAGCGATGCCCAAGTCGTTGGCCAATTGGTGGATGGAGCAATCTTGGTCGTGCGCCCCGAAAAGAATCATCGCCGCAGTGTGATTCGGGCGGTGGAAAGCTTCCAGTCCGTGGGATGCAACGTGTTGGGCGTAGTCGCCAATGCCTTGTCAGATGAATCGCAAACCTACGGCTATGGTGGCTATGGGTATGGCTACGGATATGGTTACGGCTACGGACACGACGAGGAAGAGTTCGGCGACGAAGTCGCCGACGAACCACTAGAAACGATCCCTCATCCTTCGACCAAGATGAGTGTGACTCCGCGACGTAAGACAAGCCCCACTGATCCGATCCGACCTCGTCGAGCAGCCTGAGTATAGACGCATTGAGATCAATGATATCATGTCGACAAGGAAGTCATCTCGAACTCGCAAGCGGTCTTCAAGTTCACGAAGCGTAGACTGCGAATCGCCGATTTCCGCTGCGCTGCTGAAGACAGTTGACCTGGGACTGGGCGCAATAATCTTTGTCGCCCCGCATCTGTTTGGAGGGAGGCATCCCCTGGGGCGATTGGTGATCGTTGCTCTCTGTGTCGCTACTGCCATCGCCTGGTTCGCTCGACAACTGCTCTCAGGAAACGTTCCATGGACTCGCTCTACTGCCTGGATCGTGCCGACTTTGGCAGCATTGGTAGTTGTCTTCCAGCTTGTACCGATACCTGCCGAGTGGCTGCCCACGCTCTCGCCTCGTTTGCAAGAGATGCTTCCCCTCTGGTCTGGAGCCAACGGGAGCGAACTCGGGACCTGGCAGACATTGTCGCTGGCACCCGAGGAAACTCGCCTCGCGCTGGCTGCGCTGGTTGCCTATGGCCTGTTGTTCGTGACTGCTGTGCAGCGACTTGAGACGCACTCTGACATCCTCCGAGTGATGCAGATGATCGGACTTTCTGCCGTCGGGGTTGCCCTGTTCGGGATTGCTCAATACTTCACTTCAAATGGTAGATTCTTTTGGTTTTACGAGTACCCCTTCACCACAACTGCCTATGAATTAAAGGCGGGTTTCACATGCCGCAACCACTTTGCACACTTTCTGGTTCTAGGGCTTGCGATGCTGGTAGCCTGGGTGATGGTCGAGCGCCAACCACTGAAAAAACACTCATCACTGAGCCTCTCGAATTCAAACAAATCAAATCGGCGCTGGCAATCCAATCACAACTCTTCCATGATCCTATCCTGGCTACTTGTCACCGCGCTCGTGTTGGTCGCTTGCACAATTCTGGCTTCTCTCTCCCGGGGGGGGATCCTGGCGATGGCGACAGTCATTCTGGTGGCGACCGCTTGTTACGCCCGCGCGCGGTTGCTCAACTTCAATCATTTGGCTGCTGGCGTCATCCTGATGGTCTTGGCAATGGCGGCCTTGTCACTCAGTGGAAAGTATTCCGACGTCAGCAAGCGGCTTGACGACTTCGTTTCGCAAGATGTCAGTACAATCGACTCGGTCGCAGGTCGTCAGCCTATCTGGGCTGCAAACCTCGAAGCAATTCGCGCTGGCTGGCTTACTGGTTCCGGCGCAGGAACGCATCGCTTCATCTATCCCGCTTATCTCGCCGAGCCAGTGGATGTGGAATACACTCACGCCGAGAACGGTTACCTGCAAATCGCTACGGAAAACGGACTTCCTGGCGTGTTGTTGCTTTTGGGCACGTTCCTCACTTGCATTTATTGGTGTGCATCGAGTCTACGAAACGCTCGCGGGAATCCCCAGGTGCAAATCATGACGGGCGGTATTGCGGCAGCACTGGCAGCCAGTGCAGTCCATTCACTTGTAGACTTCGTCTGGTTCATACCTGCATGTACTTGTACGACCCTCTTGCTTATTGCTGCGTTGCACAGGATTCACCAGCTAACTGCGATGGTCCCTCAACAGGAGGCCAGCCGATGCCTTGTGGCCCCAAGTGCTCGTTTCAACTTGGCTCTGGGAGTAACCCTCTCTGGTGTGTGGGCAGTCACGACTGTGTTATCTCCAGCCCGGGTAGCATTGGAATGGGATGCGTATTTGCGTGCGAGTTTGACCAACCAACGCTCGGCGGTGGCGAGGACACGGGCCTCGGAAAGCCGACAAGAGACGCTTGCTGAATCGGAACGTTTAAATGGATCTTCGATGCTTGAGCATCTGAACTACGTTGTGCAGGAGTACCCTCACTCGGCTCGGGCTCATGCTCGGCTTTCAGGTACCCTCCTGGCAACTTTCGAAGATCTTCAGCAGGATTCCGAAAATCCCATGCCTATCAGCCAAATCCGCGAAGCCGCACTTGCCAGCAGTTTCAACTCAGCTGAGCAACTCCGAGATTGGATGCACCATGCTTTCGGAGAGCGCAGTCGACTCTTGTATCAGGCCTATCGTCACGCCCGCCGCGCCGTACAACTCTGTCCGCTCCAGGGAGAATCCTATCAGTGTCTTGCCGAGTTGTGCTTTTTGGAAAAGCCGTCCTCTTCCAACTTTCAGACTTACGAGCAACAAGGGTTACGAGTCCAACCATGTGACGGCGAACTGTTGTTCGCTATCGGAAAGAACGAACTGCTCGCCGGCAACGAGACTGAAGCACTTCGACTCTGGGCGAAGGCGTATCAAGGGGCAGGCAAACATCGCGATCAAATTATCCGCTTGTCTGTCAACTGGATGCCGGCCTCTCAGTTTGTGGAAGTCTTTCAGCCCGAATGGGACTCATTGAACAACGTCTGGCATTTCTACAAGCAAACTGACAATCAGGAGAATCTTGAGTCCCTGCTCGCCTATGCGAGTCAGCAAGCAGACGCAGCCATCCCTGCGATGCACCCTAATGCCGCAGGAAGTGCGTGGCTCTACCTAGCCAAAATGCAAAATGAGTTGACGGGTCCACAGCTCGCCCTAGATAGCCTTCAGAATGCTTATTTGTTGTCTCCGGACCGATTCGCCATTCGCTATGAGCTGGGCAAGTGCCTTCTAGCGCTTCAGCAATTTCCTGCAGCCGAATCCCATCTGCATTGGTGTAACCAACAAATCCCCAACAATCCCGCGGTCCGCCGTGATCTACAAAACGCCACTCGTGGCCGACTGCAGCAATTGGCCCGTTCCACCCAAACCACGATTCGCTAACTCCCACTATGGCACTCGACCGACTAAAGAAACTGCTCGTTTTCACAGCATTGCTCGCAGTGCCCTGTTTGGCAGCCTACTATCTAGCATTTCTCGTACGATTCGATGGAGCACTTCCTGAATCGGCCCAGTCTACGTTTGCCTACAGCGTTCTATGGGTGATGTTGGTTAAAGTCGCAACTCTCCTCCATGCTCGGATTCATCAACATTGTGCACGCTATGTGACGTTTCAGGACATGCTCTCCTTGGTCCGCTCGGTCACGATAAGCTCGGTCGCCATCATGCTGGTTGATGCCATGTTGTTTACCGATGTCGTCATCCCGCGAAGCGTCGTGGTGCTCGACTGGGGAACGACGATATTGCTGCTTGCCGCAGTACGGATTGCCCCTCGTTTGGTGCGAGATGGCTACTTGCACCACCTGTCTGAGCAGAATGGCTGCCCTGCACTGATTGTCGGTGCCAATGATGCTGGTGAGGCGCTGTTACGCTCTCTGCGATCCAACCCGACGATGCCGTACCGCGTGGTTGGTTTCTTGGACGATCGGCCCGAGTACTGGGGACGACGAATCGCTGGAGTTCCCGTGCTTGGAACCCAAACAGACCTGCCCACGCTTGTTCTCCAACATCACATTCAAGAGGTCCTCATCACGAGCGGAACGCTTCCAGGCAAGGATGTGCGTCGACTGGTCGAACTAGCAAGCCGCGAGAAGTTTCGTGTCAAGGTACTCCCAAGTTATGAGCAATTGGTTGGTGAGAAGGTCGACGTCAATCCGCGCTCGGTTGCCATTGCCGACCTGCTCCAGCGTCCCTCGGTGCAACTCGATGATGTGCCAATTCGCAACTGGCTCACTGGCAAGGTCGTTCTGGTGTCGGGTAGTGCCGGAAGTATTGGCTCAGAGATTTGCCGACAACTGGTGGAACTCGCTCCAGCAAAGATCGTGATCGTCGACCGCTCGGAAACGGGCCAGTTCTTTCTCGAACGCGAACTCGGGCAACTCGCTCCCCATATAGCGGTCGAAGTTGCCATGGCCGATTTGACGGATGCGGGGCGAATGCATTCGGTGTTCGCACAGTATCGTCCCCAGATTGTCTTTCATGCCGCTGCCTACAAGCATGTGCCACTCATGGAAGCGCACGCGGGGGAAGCAATCAAGAACATCGTGCTGGCCACAAAGAACATGGTCGACCTTGCCGAAGAGTTCAAGGCGGATAGTCTGGTCATGATCTCCACCGACAAGGCAGTCAATCCCACCAGCGTGATGGGTTCCTGCAAGCGATTGGCCGAACAATATATCGAAGCCAAGGCCGACACATCACCCTGCCGGATGGTCACAGTTCGCTTTGGGAACGTTCTCGACTCGGCTGGCAGTGTGGTGCCCATCTTCCGCGAGCAAATTGCCCGCGGTGGTCCTGTCACGGTCACGCATCCCGACATGATTCGCTACTTCATGTTGATCCCCGAAGCAGCTCAACTGGTGATCCAGGCGGGTGCGATGGGTCGCGGTGGTGAGATCTTCGTACTCGATATGGGCGAACCGGTCCGCATCATGGACCTGGCCCGCGACATGATTCGACTTTCAGGACTCCGTGTCGGCGATGATATCGAAATCGTCTCTACAGGACTGCGTCCTGGCGAGAAGCTCTACGAAGAGCTCTATAGTACCGACGAACAACATCTCCCCACAGATCACGACAAGATCATGATCGCCGTCGGGAGGCCGCGAAAACTCGTAGAAGTCCTGCATGATATCCGTCAACTAAGCGAGATTCTTGATGAGCCGAACGAAGCCATCCGCGCGGCGTTGGCTGAGGTGATACCGGTGATGCGACCCAAAGCTGCATCGCCAATCAAGAACCTTCCTGCTGTCGAGCGGCAGGCGGCTTGAGTTGATGAAGAACCGGATAAACTGTCAAAGAGCGGGTAATAGAGGCTAGAAGTTAGATACTAGAGGCCAGTAGTAAATTCTGACCTATTGGGCATTGGAAATTGGTCATTCCTTTGTTGCGTGGGCTGTGCAAACTGCATGAATCCTTCTCACTTCTGCGCACCGTTGGGGTGTTGTTGTCTTGCTCCGTTTCTTGGAAATCGAAAATCCAAAAAAGAATTAATTCATTTCGCCGGCCACGTATTGCCACAAATCGTTGTGGAGTAGCGACTTGCGAGATCGCCTCCTTCTCACGTTTTTGGAGTTTTTGAAAAAGAACCCCACCAAACTTGTCGCTGCTTAGTCTTAAATCGTGCCAAATTCAAGCAGCGCGCAAACCTAGCACGAGCAAACCCGTGAGACTCTGCGGGCGCTGGTGCGTTCTTAGGACTTCTAGCATGCTCCATCATCTAGATGCCGGGGGGGAAATCTACAACGATTTTTGTGCCAGTTTGTGGGGAACTGGGATCTGGGGCTAAGAACTTGAGTAGGAGTATACAGTACGTAACCACTACTCTTCCTCAGCCCCTGACTCCCAACCCCCTCTAAAGTCGAGAGCCAGACTTGTTAGGCCGCACGGGCTGTGTAAAGTTCATGATTCTATCTCGATCCTGCGCACCGAAGCAGGAGTTTTGTCCCCGCACATTTTGTCGCAAACCTTCTCTACAAAACAAAACCCCCTCTCATTACGTCGGTTCGTTGGGCTTCAACTCGTTGGCCGATCATGACTTACGCGAATTATGTTGGCTTTTCCGTGACGGGGTTTTGTAAACACAACTCCACCGAACTAGCCGCTACTTGCTCGTCCAAATCGCCAAACTCTTTCAGCGCGCGGACCTAGCGCGAGCAAACCCGCAAGACCCTTGCGGGCGATAGTGCGTTCCTATTACCTATCGCACGTACCATTATCAGGATGCCGGGGAGAAATTCCACAACGATTTTTGTGCCAAACGGAAAACGACCGCGCAGCGATCATTGGCTAGTCGCGAACGTTAGTGACCGGTCCAGTAAAAGGGGACATTCTGGCTCTGTAGAAAACATCCCGTGCTAGCTAAACATTGACGCAGGCGGCACTCGTATAGAGTGCATGTCAGTTACCAGTAAGTCTCCGATTCAAGTCGTGTTGGCCGCGCTTGCTACTGCGCGTCGTGGGCTGCCTGCCTATTCTCACATTTGTAGCCCCAAGACATTCACCCAGCATCAGCTGTTTGCCTGCCTTGTTCTGAAGAACTTCCTTAAGACCGACTATCGAGGCGTGGTTGACCATTTAGTCGATCATTCGAATCTGGTGGAGTTACTAGAATTAACCAGGATTCCTCACTTTACGACACTTCAAAAGGCGTCGCGTCGACTCTTGGCGGCTGACAAAGCCAAACGTCTGATGGACGCCACCGTCCGACAACAAATGGGGCGACGGAAGCGGGTAAGTTCGGCGGCGATTGATTCCACTGGATTGCAATGCGGAACAGCAAGCGCCTACTTCGTTCGCCGTCGCAAAAAAGTCGAAAGTCCCTGGAAAACCGTGGTTTATCACAACTATCCCAAGTTGGGCATTGTTTGTGACACCAGCAATCACTTCATCCTGGCATTCCAAGCTGGTCGCGGACCACGACCTGACATAGACGAGTTCCGTCCGCTAGTTGCTGATGCCTTGAAACGAGTGCGGCTCTCTCTGATGACTGCCGACGCCGGTTACGATTCGGAGCCCAATCACCAATTCGCCCGCGATGGACACGGCATCCGTACGGTCATCCCTCCCAAGCATGGCAGGCCGACTAAAAAGCCAGCCAGAGGTCACTACCGTCGCTTAATGCAAACCCGCTTTGATCGAGAAATCTATCGAAATCGGGTGCAAGTCGAGACCGTGATGTCGATGATCAAGAGAAGGCAGGGATCCCACGTACGTGGGCACAAATATTGGAGCCAATGTCGAGACCTAAGATTGATCGCACTCACCCACAACATCATGATTCTTGTGCTTGTTGAGGTTTTCTACAGAGCCGACCTGTCCCGTTTTTTCCGCCTCTCGTTCTCTCGTAAAAACGAGAAGTCGACTCCCAACTTGCGTATCTTGCTAAGAGATACTTCTGCCAGTTGGACGCGGACAAGTAATTGCTTTGACGAATCTAGGACTTTTTTCTCGGAGTCCGGGTATACTACCAGGTGTTCGTCCACTTGCGATTCGGCGAAAGCGACTAGCTGTGAGGAGTTTGAGATGCAACATATCGCAAGAAGACAACCTAGTATTCGCATAGTTTTTCCTCCAAGTATTGACTGGCAAGTACTCTGTGAGAGTTTACTCCCTGCGTCGGAATGCGACCTAGACCAACCCTCGCATCTGGATGGCAGAGCAGGCTGAACTTCGGCGAAAATTGGGTGTCTTTCGCTCAAAGCCCTTTGAGCGTAAAATTAGGGATTCTCTAGCACTTGAGCGAGCCTCCAGGGAGCAACATTCGCTGGCCAGGCTCAGCCGTTTTCAAAATCAGGCCCTACGAACAATGAAGCCACGTACGCTATTTCAGAAAATTTGGGATAATCATGTCGTCCACCAAGAGGCTGGGCGGCAGGCGATTCTTTATGTTGATCTCCACCTGGTGCATGAAGTAACCAGCCCGCAGGCCTTTGAGGGGCTGCGACTTGAGAACCGTCAGGTGCGTCGGCCGGAGCGGACCATTGCCACGGCAGATCATAATGTGCCCACCAGTGACCGAAGCTTGCCGATTGCCGATCCCATTTCGAAGCAGCAGATCGATACGCTTCGTCAAAACTGTAAAGAGTTTGGGATCACCTATTACGACTTGAACGATCCTCAGCAAGGGATTGTGCATGTGATCGGTCCGGAGCTCGGATACACGCAACCAGGGATGATCATTGTCTGTGGCGATAGTCATACCTCGACCCATGGTGCGTTTGGAGCGCTGGCCTTTGGCATCGGCACGAGCGAGGTGGAGCATGTGCTGGCGACGCAGACTTTGTTGCAAGACAAGCCCAAGACGTTGGAACTGCGAGTCGACGGGGTATTGAAACCGGGAGTAACAGCCAAAGATTTGATTCTCTATTTGATCGGGCAGATCACCACGGATGGCGGAACGGGCTACTGTGTTGAATACACGGGCGACGCAATTCGCTCGCTCACGATGGAAAACCGCATGACGGTCTGCAACATGTCGATCGAGGCTGGCGCGCGGGCTGGCATGATCGCTCCGGACGACACAACCTACGATTATTTGCGAGGTCGAAAGTTCGTTCCCAAGGATTTCGAAGCGGCCGTGGCCAAGTGGCGTGAGTTGCCGACCGATCCCGGTGCCGAATATGACAAGTCCCTCGTGTTCCAGGCTGCTGATATTGCTCCCCAGGTAACTTGGGGCACCAACCCGGGGTTGGTTGTTTCAGTGAATTCCCATGTCCCCAATCCGGCGGATTTTGCCGATGCAACGGATCAAAAAACTGCCGCGGCGGCACTAGAGTACATGGGCCTTAAGGGGGGAGAACCGATCACCGATCTCAAGCTCGACCGCGTGTTTATTGGCTCGTGTACGAATGCCCGTATCGAAGATCTGCGGGCTGCAGCTGAAGTCGCCAAGGGTCGCAAAGTCTCGGAGCATGTCAACGCGATGGTTGTCCCCGGTAGTGGACAAGTGAAGATTCAGGCGGAGCAAGAAGGTCTCGACAAGGTATTCCGTGAGGCGGGTTTCGACTGGCGGGAAGCGGGCTGCAGTATGTGTCTGGCAATGAACCCCGACAAACTCGCGCCGGGCGAGCGATGTGCCTCGACCTCGAACCGCAACTTCGAGGGCCGCCAAGGCAAGGGAGGCCGTACCCATTTGGTGTCACCCGCAATGGCTGCGGCAGCGGCAATAGCGGGGCATTTTGTTGATATCCGCGATTGGGGGTAGAATGGGGAGAAGATCGCTTACCTCACACATAACACACCGCATCCTCTGAAAATAACTATGGCAACCGTCAATACACCCTCTGTCGCTACTCAAGTTACCACACCTGTGTGTATCACATTTTCGGCCATCACTTCCTTTGATCGTAATGAGGGCGAGCCGATTGTGATTCCTCCTTCGGCACACACCTTGAATGGCTTTCGCAAGTGGGCTTTATCGAAAGAATTTCCTGAAAGAGGTAGCCTGTCATTCGTAAATGGAGATTTTTTAATTGATATGAGCCCCGAACGGATTGATACGCACAATTTCCTCAAGACTGAAATAACAACCGTAATCGCGATGCTCGTTAAGCAGGGAAAAAAGGGATACTTCTTCTCGGATCGAACTTTGCTATCTAACCTTGGCGCGACAATATCTACAGAACCGGATGCGATGTTCATTTCGCGAGATTCACTTTCTCGAGGTAGAGCACAATTCACCCCTCATGGAGATCGTCCGCAGGAAGCAATGGAACTGGTGGGGACTCCTGATTGGGTCCTCGAAATCGTCAGCATAAGTTCCAAGAAGAAAGATAAGGTTCTGCTTCGCGAAGCATATTATCAAGCGGGAATTGGTGAGTACTGGCTGGTGGATGCCTTGGGCGAAGAAATCGATTTTCAAATCCTGGTGCCTGGTGAAAAGGAATATGTTGCGGTAACAGCCGAAGAGGGTTGGCTGCCATCACCTACTTTTGGCAAGTCATTCCGCCTCGAACGAGCTACCGATGAAGACGGTTTCCTTGAATACACACTCCACATGCATTAGTCACAATCAGAAGAGCAAATACACAATTACATGAAATCTTTCAAAAAACACACTGGCAAAGTAGTTGCCATGGATCGGGCGAACGTTGACACCGATCAAATCATTCCTAAGCAATTCCTCAAACGGATTGAGAGAACCGGGTTTGGTGAATTCCTGTTCTGGGATTGGGCTCGGCTTGAGGATGGGTCGCCCAATCCGGAGTTCGAACTCAATCGTCCCCATGCCGAGGGAGCCAGTATCCTGCTCGCGCGACGCAACTTTGGTTGCGGTTCGAGCCGCGAGCATGCCCCCTGGGCACTGGAAGACTATGGATTCCGCGTGATCATTGCCCCCAGCTTTGCGGACATTTTCTATAACAACTGCTTCAAGAATGGCATGTTGCCTATTCGACTTCCCGAAGAACAAGTCGAAGAACTCTTTCAGCGAGCCGCCGAGCACGCCCCCTATGCATTGACTGCTGATTTGGAATCGCAGCAGCTCACAGATGCTCATGGATTCTCAGCCAGAATTGAGGTTGAGCCCTTTCGCCGCCATTGCCTACTGCATGGTCTCGATGATATCGGTCAGACTCTGGAGCATGAGGATAAGATATCACAGTATGAGGCGGCACACGGCTTGGCATCTTAGGACCGCCTAGATCATTCGCTCCTGATGGAGAAGGGACCGAGAAAATCAGATGAACCGTTTCTTCGCCCCTTTTGTGTGTGCCGTGGTCTCAGGATTGCTAGCCGCTGGGATGCCAGCGACGTTGGCTCAAGAATCGGACTTTCCGCCTGCCGAGAATGAAACTGACAGATATCAGCTCGAGGAAGTTTTCACGGGACTGAACAATCCTGCTGGCTTGGCTTTACGGCCTCCCTCAGGGGATGACGTAGCAGACGAATTCTTTTTTGCTGAGAGTGGGGCAGGACGCGTGCTTCGTTTTTCTGTCGATTCTCCAACAGAAAATCATGAAGTTCTAAACGAACTGACAACACACAGGTTAGGAGCCGAAGACCCGATTGAGGTCGGCCCTTGGGCACTTGGATTTCTGACACCTTCGAAGCTGGTTGTCATGGGTGGAGTCCAGGTCGATGGCGAAGAACAAGTCGGCGTTTATTTCCTGCCCGAGAATGCGAAAGTTCTATCTGCAAACCAGGTAGATCACTCCGTGGGACCTCTGACAACCGGCGACACCGTCGAGCAGCTTGGATTCCAGGCCGTGGCAGTAGGTGAGACCTCAGCCTACTTCGCCTCGGGCTCGGAGAACGCAACCGGCCAGATCTACAGTTCTCCACTTGAGGCCAACCAACTTGACTCGTTTCGTCCGCTGCTGAAGGAGCAGATCACAGAATGGCCGGCAGGATTATGTCTTAGTCCAGTGAATTCTGCGGGCTCACAGTATCTGGTAGGAAGCTATCTAGGGGAACTTCAGGAAGCTCGCGATTCACGACTGGTATTTTTCGATCCCTTCTCCGGATCTGTCTTGATGCAGCTCAATTCAGGACTCTTTGATTTGGTTGGGCTCGCATATAGCCCTTCTGGACGGCTTTATGCAATTGATTTTGCGTGGCAGAAGCCTGAGGCAGGAGGCGTTTATCGCTTGGATGATGCCCGCTGGGAGGGCCGGCCTGCCTGTCGGGCCGTAAAAATCGCCAAGGTTGTACGACCAACCAGTTTGGCATTCGCCTCCGATGGAACAATGTACGTGACCGCTTTTGGATCGAGCGACAAACCTAAACAAGGCAAGATCGTCAAGATTACTGGAGAGTTTTGAACACTATGAGTAGCCGTCGCGAAAAAATTGAAGCAATGTTGGTCGACGATCCGCAAGACATCTTCCTGCGTTACAGTCTGGCAATGGAACTGGACAAAGAAGGCGAGAATGCTGCCAGCCTGGAACAGCTTGCTGAACTTTATGGCGAGTCTCCCCCGTATGTGCCGGCTTTCTTCATGGCCGGACAGCAACTGGCCCGCTTGAACCGCGTAGACGAAGCTCGCACCGTCCTACGCGACGGCATCGAAGCCGCCCGCACCCAAGGCGACTCCCACGCTGCGGGTGAGATGAGCGAGTTTTTGGCGTCGCTGGGGCAATTGGGGGAGTGAGAAAAATACTCCGCTAAACCGCAAGTGTCTGTCACGCGTCCGTCACGCGGCTATCTCTTTGTTCCACAAGCACTTGCCACCGCGCAGGAGGTGCAACTTGCACAGCCCCCCTGCCCCATTGCTTCTTCGGTACCGCAGCCGGGGCCGCAGCCTTCGGTGAGTGTCTCGGTGAATTTTCGAAACTCGACTTTGGTTTCGTACGTCTCTGTCAGACGCTCGATGATCCCCCTGGCAGAATTGGGAACCTCGCCAAGGAAATAGAAAAACAGCCCCTGCCCATCAAAGAGATGTTCGACGTCAACCAGCACCGCGGGGACTGCTTCGGCGGCTAACAGGTCGCTACAGGCGGCAAAGGCCTCGTGGCGGTTTTTTTCCAAGCGGGCGACCAAGAGGTCATCCTCCACAGTCACTCGCCGCAGGATCTGGCCTTCGGGTTCGAGGATTCTTTCCGTTGGCTCGGGGGGGGCCAGAATCTGACCGATTTCCAACCCTCGGGGGCTACGGACAATTACCCGTGTCTGCCTCGGGTAGCGGGTCGCATCCACCGAGGCGAATCGGCCGACGTGCCCTAATAAGCTGTACCGTACTAAGTGATAACCCATACCTGTATTCTGACTGTTTCAGGCAGCCGTGCCAAGCTCGTCGTTGCGCAGGCTTCCAGGCAGGTGACAAATGGCAGCCAGGATGGCTGCCCCACGGGGATTCCACCTTGCGAATTGACCGCTGGTTTGCATACTACTTTAGAGCCTGGGAAACCAATTTACTCCGACTTGAGCACAAAGACCATGACCAACGCAGCTTCAGAAACATCCATTTGCCCGAGCCACTGGCAGACGCTCGCTACACGCGTATTGGAGGGAAATGAACTCACCCGCGCCGAGGCGACAGAGATTTTGTCCTGTCCCGATGAAGAAATACTCGATCTCATGCAGGCGGCGTTTCGTGTTCGGCAGCGCTACTTCGGCAAGTCAGTACAGTTGTATTTCCTCATGAATGCCAAGAGTGGCCTCTGCCCGGAAGATTGCAGCTATTGTTCACAGTCAAAGGTCTCCGAGGCGGAAATCCCTCGCTACAACCTCTTGAATCGCGAGCAGATTCTCGCCGGAGCCGAAGCTGCAGCTGAGCGGGGTGCCAAGACCTATTGTATCGTCATCTCGGCACGAGGTCCTAACGAACGCGAAATGGCTGCCGTTGAAGAACTCATTCCTGCGATCAAGGAAAAGCACAATTTGGATGTGTGTGCCTGCCTGGGACTTCTGACCTCGGAACAGGCCGAGCGTTTGAAGGCTTGCGGCGTCGACCGCGTGAATCACAACCTGAACACAGGGAGCGAATTCTATGGCGAGATCTGCTCGACCCACACCTACCAGGATCGCATCGAAACACTCCAAGCAGTGCGAAATGCTGGCATGGAGCTTTGCTCGGGGGGAATTGTTGGGATGGGCGAAGCTCCACAAGATGTGGTTGATATGGCCCTCGAGTTGAGATCCTTGGGAGTCGAGTCGATCCCCGTCAACTTTCTCAATCCTATCGAAGGCACACCGCTGGCCGATCAGGCAGAGCTGACACCCAATTATTGTTTAAAGGTACTAGCAATGTTTCGCCTGGTTAATCCAGACCGCGAAATTCGAATCGCGGGGGGCCGTGAGCTGAGGCTGCGTAGCTTGCAACCGTTGGGGTTGTATGCAGCCAATTCCATCTTTGTGGGAGATTATCTTACAACTAAAGGACAGCTCCCAGAGGCAGACTATGAGATGATTCGCGATTTAGGGTTTGAGGTCACCAACGAATCTCGCCCTGCAACCACTGCTAGCTGCTAAGACGTGCGGGTTGGTTTGCTAGCCCTCGGCGGAAGCCGACGGGGTATTGGCAGGGACCTTCTGCTTTCGCAGACGGGGGTTACATATCTCAGCCAGATTGCCCATTCTATTTTACCGGAATTTCTCAGGATTTCGGCTCAGACTTCCCAAGCATTGAAACCGATAAAGTCTACGAAGGACTGGGGGCAGGCTTTAAATCTATCTCCATGCGCAGGGAAGCGAAAATGACTCGACGATTGATAACCGGCATCGTACTCGTGGCCATGCTAATCGGCACGCCGACGACGATTCATGCCCAACCAGTCCCTAATCGATCGGGTGGAACAACCTTGGTCGACCGCTTGAGCCAGTTGAAGAGCGTATTCGTTCGCGACCAGAGCTCGAAGAATGAGTCCGCTAACGGTTCGTCGTCAAATCGTTCCTCAACTAATCGCACTGCGCGTATGCCTAATCGGAGTGCTTCCCAGGGACGGGTACAGCAAGGTGATCTCCTCCCCAAAGGAATCTTTGATCGAAATGCCGATCCAGGTCACCGAGGGAATGAATATGAGTTGGGAGATGAGGTCTTTGATACTTCCCCACGGCGTGGAAGCAACACGGGCAACCAGGGCTCACTCTCAAACACACGCAGCTCCCCTAGCACGACTCGCGAGAACGAACTTCAGGAAGCCTTGGAAGATCTCTTGGCTACAGACCTCGACGGATCAGGGAATGAAATCGAAGACCTCGATTCAGACGACGGATTCAACCGTTTGCCAAGTGATAGCGAAGACTTTGATCTTCGCAAGGCACTCATCAACAAATCGAAAGGCGGATCAGCTCAAACCAGTACTAGCAACGCAATCGAAGATCTGCGTCAGCAGTTGGAAGCATTAGAGCAGCAAAAGGTATACACTCCCCCTACGGAGTCACGCAACAGGGCTCGCAAGGCGACAAGTGATCGCGATGCCGAACGTGTCTTCACCGGCGTTAGCCAACCTGCTACGCAACCAAGCTCGCGGGTCGCCTCAAACATCCCTTCGAAGAGTAGCAACATGCTCCTGAGTAGCAAGCAACCGATGATCGGCTCGCGAGTAGAAGGTCCGCGACAGATTCTCGTTGGTCGAGAAGCTACCTATCGAGTCATCCTGGAAAACGCCAGTGACACTGCGGCGAAGGATTTGTCCGCCGAAGTAGGTATCCCCGAATGGGCTGAGGTCGTTGAGGTGACTTCAACGAGCGGAGTCGTACAGCAACAATCGAGCACTCAAGGATCAGAAACCTTGAAGTGGCAATTGCAAGATCTTGCTGGTCGGTCCAAGCAGTCGCTGCTGGTTAAACTGATCCCACGCAGCGGTAAACCACTCAATATTTCGGTCCAGTGGACGGTTGCTCCCATAGCAACGCAGACCATTGTTGAGGTCCAGGAACCCAAGTTGGAAATGACCTTAGGTGGTCCTGAAGAAGTGTACTACAACAAGGCCCAACGCTATCAGCTTTCGCTACGGAATCCAGGCACTGGGGACGCGGAGAATGTTGTGGTCCGACTTGTTCCTCCCGGCGGAGATGAACAGTCTGCAAGCTCACATTCGATTGGCAATCTGCCAGCGGGAAGCTCCAAGGAGATCGAACTCGAGCTCACGGCACGCGAATCGGGCCAACTTGTTATGAAGGCGACCGCCACGGCCGCTGGAGGTTTGCAGTCAGAAGCGGTCAAACCAGTTCTCTGCCTCAAACCAGAGATTGAGGTCGATTGGCGTGGCAGCGAGGAGAAATACGCCGGAACTGAGGCCTCGTACTATTTCCGAATTCGCAATCCGGGCACAGCAGATACTGAACCGGTTACTGTGCAGGTCAAACTTCCTAGCGGGGCCAAGCTGGCTTCAGCTAGCGACGGGTATCGGCACGATGCGCTTTCGGGGATCTTGAGTTGGCAGCTTCCTGGCATCAAAGCTGGGGATGCACAATTCTTGCAAATTCGTTGCGAGGTTGCCCGAGCAGGCACGAACCGATTCGTATTGAATGCCCAAACTGCAGGAGGTGGCCTCAGTGCCACTAAAGAGATCGAAACGAACGTGATCGCTATCGCAGACCTGAAGCTTGCAGTGAGCGATCCCAAAGGACCAGTGCCGGTTGGAGAAAACGCGATCTATGAGATTCGCATTCGCAATCGAGGTACTACCGATGCTCAGAATGTAGGTGTGGTTGGACTTTTTTCCGAAGGAATCGATCCCACGGCTGTCGAAGGTGCTCAGTTTAGTGTGCGAGATGGCCGCGTGAGCATTCATCCTATCAATTCGCTGCCAGCAGGCGAGGAACTCGTGCTTCGGATTCGTGCCACCGCTTCGCGGGAAGGAACCCACGTATTCCGAGCCGAAGTCACTTGCCAGGATCTCGACATCAAACTGGCTGCCGAGGAGACCACCAAATTCTATGAAGATCAGTTTCGCTGGGAGGACAGCAAGACTGCCTACTCCAGCGATCAAGAACAGACAATTACTCGTTAGGCCGGGTCTATCGGGTCAAACACGAGTGGGTCTTCTGCGCGGGCATTGTTGATGCGAATTGAGCGTTTGCCTTCGAGCAACTCGTCGATCACATTTCCTACGACCTCTGCTCGCCAACCTTCAGCCAGTGAGGGTGTGGGTTGATCGCCGTTGGTGAGGCCGATGCGATAGGCAATCAGTTCTCGCACATCCGAAGCCGTACCGACCATGCTGGTTGCAATCTCCGCTCGGCGACAGATTGTTCCCAAAGCGGGTGCGAGAAATTGCCCCAAGAGATTCAATTGCGAGGGAAGTTCTGCTTTGCGTCCTCCCACGTGGAGCCTTTCAGTGGGGCCTTCCAAGCCTCGCTGGACACAGTCGGCTAACTCCTGTGCCTTACGCTTGGCGGGAGTACGTTCAATGCCACGAATCCCCATAATGCGATCTGGTGAATCGACCTTGCGTTTTGCAATCTCAACTAACAGGTCGTCTCGCAAAATTCTTCGTGGAGGCTGATTACGGCTCTGAGCTTCTTCCTGTCGCCATGTCCACAGTTCCCGCACAATCGCAAGACTTCGCGAACTGAGTTTGCCAATTCCAGACACACGCCGCCAATCCTTACGACTATTGGCTGCGATTACTTCATTCTGCCAAGCGATCATCTCGGAGGCAAACCACTCACTGCGTCCAAGTTTCGCCAATAGTTCTGTGAATCGCTCATGAAGTGGCAAGAGATAGCGAACGTCCTCCAGGGCATATTCTATCTGAGCGTTAGTCAGAGGCCGTCGCCGCCAATCTGTGCGTTGCTCCCCTTTGGCCGGTTGATGTCCAACAAACTTGCTGACCACGGCACTATAGGATGAAGGATACTCATTGCTACAGAATCCAGCTGCAATCTGTACATCGAACAGATGCTTGGGTACAGCTCCAACGGCACGGAGAAAGAAATTGAGCTCCTCACGGCCCGCATGGAGGACCGTGACATGGTCTCCGGAAACCATCGTTTCCCAAAAAGGAGTGAGATCCTTCAAAGCGAGTGGATCAATGGCTGCTAAATCTTCGGTCGTGGCAACTTGAATCAGGCAGAGTTCCGGATGAAAGGTATCCTCGGAAACGAATTCCGTATCGATCCCAATGATCGGAGCTTCGCGCAGTCTCTTGCAAAGCTGATTTAGGGTATCCGGGCTGGTAATGGTCGGTGAAGACACAGGGCAGGAATCAAGCGGTGTATGCTTCTAGAAAGGTTTCAAGGCAAAGTAGCGTCGATACGGGAACATGTCTCAAGTAGTCTAGCCAATCTTGCTGGCAACGAACAGGCCGTCGGCAGAGAGAGCTATCTAACAGCTTTGATAGTGGGTTGGAATTCAGTGGTCTTCCAAAGTAGCTGATACGTGGGAACTACTCGCACCCTCAGGCACATCATCGACGAATGAGAGATTTTGCCATTGGTTTAACAGCAAAATCGGAATCAGAACCACACAACTGTATCCCATATAGCCAAAGAAACTGGGCATTCTCACGCCAGATTTCTCAGCTATGGCTTTAACCATAAAATTCGGGCCATTGCCGATGTAAGTCATGGCACCCATGAATACGGCTCCGAGGCTGATGGCCTTGAGCAGTTCTTCCGGGACTCCTCCCGTTATGGACTGCACAGTAGGATCTTGGGCAGTCTTAAAGAAAACAAGGTAGGTTGGTGCGTTGTCGAGAAATGAAGACAATGTTCCGGTAGCCCAGAAGTATCCACCTGGGCCAAGTGATTTGGCCAGCACGGCACCCCTCTCAGCCAGAATTTGCAAAGCGGGTTGCATGCAGACAAATATTCCAATGAATAGAGCAGCAACTTCTACGATTGCAGCAAAGTTAAAATTGTTCGCTTCACGAATTTTCTTCGAGCCAAAGTGGAGCGAAATTGCCACCAGGGTCAGTTGAACGACCTCCCGCAAAAACATCCAAGCATGCCAATCCGTGCCTGGTATTGCTTTCTTTGGATCGAGCAAGGCGACTGCCAAAACTACGCCTATGAGAAGCGGAACGTTCAGGGCGAGACCACTGATCTTGAGCTTCCTAGTTTGGGTAATATCTCTCTTGATATCACGAATCGTTTCTTGACGATAGAAATAGAGTTGGTCTGCAAGACAATAGACAAGTATCAGCAGCCCGTTTACTAATAACCATGATGGCCAGAGCCTTAGCGTCCAGGTAAAACTAACTCCTTCAAGATAACCTAAGAAGAGCGGGGGATCGCCGATTGGCAAGAGACATCCGCCACAATTGCACACGACAAAGATAAAAAAGACAACCGTGTGGCTGACATGTTTGCGCTCTTTGTTTGTTTCCAACAACGGGCGAATCAATAGCATGGCCGCGCCAGTGGTTCCCACAAAACTAGCTAGCAATCCACCAACGACCATGAAGGAAGCGTTGGTGAGTGGGTCAGCCCGGAGGTCGCCTTCAATGCGTATGCCGCCAGCAATTGAGTAGAGACTAAACAGCAAGACAATGAAGGGAATGTACTCCGCAAGAATCGCATTCCCCAGAATCGCTCCGACAAAACCTGTTTGGATCGCTCCATCTGACGGAGCCACTGTCGAGTGGACTGGCCAATGGGAGTCGACAGGCATATCGTGCATAAACGCATAGTAGCAAAGGGTGACTAGTGCGAGCCCAGCGGCAACTTTAAACCGACTTGCGTTGCTTTCCCACCAATGTTCAGTAGCGTGCAGTAGAGGGAGCACCGCAATAGCTCCCAACAACAAGACGAACGGAATGATGGTCCAAAGCGGGGGGGCGGTACTGTCAGCATGTTCTACGCTGTGGGTGGCATCTCCATGGGCTTCTGAAGAATGATGGGCACTGGCACTCTCCACAAGCTGGGTCGCATATTGGGGATGTCCCCAGAGGGCGCTTAGTAGATAGAACCCTATCACGCCTACGAGTGCAATCAGGACTGCGTTGCCACTGCTACGATGTCCACTGGAAGTCATGCTCGTGATATCCGTCGCCACTTGGTTTTGCCTCTGGCGGTTGCAGTTGCACCGCACTTCTATGGAGAAAGGTTAAGGACTGTGATTGCCTACGTCTACGCCTTGCGGCTAATTCTTAGTGCCGACAAAATGGGGTACCGATTTCAATTTTGGCTGAAATTTGGAGTGAAGATCATGGCATTTCTCACAGATAGACTGAATGAATGTCCTGAAAATATTAGGTCATATGCAGTCCTTTGCCCTAATTCGGGTCCCGATTAATGGGTGCCGAGCAGCAAACACCTCCGGGGAAGGATGTCAAAATCGGCAATACCGAAGCAATCACCCGGAGCTTTCGGCGGGCTCCCAGTATCGTTAGACTTGGCAAAGAATGTATTTCTGTTACCCACGAAGCCATTGAAGGTCCTATGCCAGAAGTCTGGTTGCGTTCGAATCGAAGAGTCATCGCGCTGGGACTAGTCCCGATTGTCTTGCTGGGAGTGATGAGTGTGCTGCTGTCCATGAAAACGGCTAGTACCCTTCTGGCAGGTGTAGCCGTCGGCATGCTAGTTCTCAGCGCAATCCTCTCTGGCATCTTATTGAGAAGCCTCGTAAGTCCCCGAATCGCTTACTTGGATGGCCAAGTGCTGTTCTATTTGAAAGCAGGTAGGCCAATAGCCGTACCCGTTCATGTGGTCGAGGGTTTCTTTCTGGGGCAAGGTCCCGCCCATCTTCCGATTGGCGATGCCGATAGCCAAGTGACGATCAATCTGGTTGCCCGACTCTCCCAAAAAGAACCGCAATGGGCCGAGATCGAAGTAAAACCGGCTCTTGCTCGGTGGAGTGAAGGATATATCAGCATTCGCGGAAGTTGGTGTGAGCCATTGAACGGAGAAGTCATCCGGCGACTCAATCGACGGCTCGGTGAGGTCTCACGAGAACAGCAAGCATCTGTCGAAAGCAGTTCATGAATCATATACAAAGTCTTGAATCGCCTGCCAACGCACTACTGCATCACGGCAGTCATTCTCCCAAGCTGTTGGTCAGTGTGCGCGACGTATCGGAAATCGAAGATGCAATCGCCGGAGGTGCCGATTGGATCGATTTCAAAGAACCTCACGATGGTCCCTTGGGAGCAGTCAGCTCGAACCAAGCTTGTCAAATGGTTCGTGTTGTCGATAGCAGACTGCCAGTCTCAGCAGCTCTTGGCGAGCTGATTGACTGGCAAAGTGCACCCTCGCAGCAACTGTTGAAGATACCTGGAATTGACGTCGTGAAGTTGGGGCTGGCTGGTTGTGCCTCACTTAGAAATTGGGAGTCCACGTGGCAAGATCTCTATCAACAAGCGGCCGACCATGGCAAACAGATGGCTGCTGTAGCATACGCTGACTGGTCGCGCGCGGAGGCTCCTAGCCCCGATGCGGTACTAGAAGCAGCCATCAAGACTGGGGCAAGTTACTTACTTATCGACACCTGGGACAAACGATCACGTTCGACGCTGGATTGCTTCAACCCAGAGGAACTTGCGGGACTGGTGAAACATGTCAGAAGCTCGGAGATACGAACCGTTCTGGCAGGAAATCTGCGATTGGCCGACATTTCTTCAGCAGTGGAATTGGAAACTGACATTCTCGCAGTGCGTGGAGCTGCTTGCCGGGGAGATCGCACTGATACGATCAATTACCAAGCAGTCCGGGCAATCAAGAGGGCGATTGTCAGCGCAAGGTGAGTACCTCCCACCTGTTAGGAAAACTTGACTAGTTGTTGTCTGTAGTACCAAACGGTGTGAATTAAACCACCCATTTCCCAAGTCAATAAAAATTGCTTGACTATTCGCTCAAATCAGCGATACTCACATGCTGTACGACCGGTTTATGGGGGGCAGTCGCCAGAGATCAGTTACAACATGTAATCGATCTGTAGTTTCAGTCGAGCCTCGCATTGATACGGTTAGGATAATTCGTTTCTGCGACAATTTGAGGATCGAATCGTGCAAAAGTCAGTACTGGAAGCGATTAAAGAGGGTGTTTGGGATTTCGAACCGAAATCAATCAAAGAGGATTCTTATGATCCGACGGGGGCTATGCCAGGCACGAGAGAAAAACTTTCTGTGATGGCAGAGCGAGTTGAATCTGGACTGCCACTTTGGCACGGAGGAGATCGCACCGAGTATGATGACGAGCGCTAGTGCCTCGTTCATTTCGATGGATATCACTTTTCTCAGTTGAATCTGAGGCATTTGAATCGGAGGTTTTGTGCCGAAATTACAACTAGAGGTTCCGCACACGCTTCCTCAGAATGAGGCGCAAGATCGGTTGCAGCGTTTTACTGAGTCCATCCATGGAAAATTTGGCGATCAAGCCAAGGATGTGACGCAATCCTGGTCAGATAATGTCTTAACTTTTGGATTCAAGACCTTGGGAATGCGCATTGACGGCAACATCGCGGTCGAACCCGAAAAGCTTGTCGTCAACGGAGACTTGCCTATGGCCGCGATGATGTTCAAGGGGAAAATCGAATCGGAAATCCGACAGCAACTCGAACGATTAGTGCGGGTTTGAGACTCCAAGGAAAGGAAAGAACCTTTCCCTTCTTTTTCACGGGATTACAGATTCCAAGTCTTGCTCCGATGCAATGAGCGTCAATCTGCCGTCCTGCAAGCGATAATCAATCCCAAGTGGGTGAACGATCGCATCCAATAAGATGGACAAATCGGCCTCTTGGACTTCACAAGAAACAAGCTGTTCTCGTGGGTCGGTATCGCGATCGAGCAGGTCATTTTCCCAAACCACCTCAAGGCCCAACTGATGAGCTATTTGGGTTATCACCTTTCCGAGTGGCTGGTTCTTCAACCGTAGACTGAACAACTGGCGTTGCTGGCTTGACTTCTGAGGAACCCTATCTGAGCTACCTGAACTGCTGCCGGATAGTAATCCCATAAGTTTCTTGTGGTCTTCCCAACGCCCCCGTACCGAGAGTCGATTTCCAGTTTGTTGAACTAGCAGTTCAGGTGCCTTACGGCTCATTTGCTCGACAACGGACCGCGATTTTCGACCCGCATCGTACTCGCGCGCAATCGTCACCGGCCTCTCGATCGCTACTACATTACACTTGTCGCCATCCGGCGATATCTGGCAAGTCAGGTCGAAACCAACCAAGAGCAGCACGACTCGATCGACAAGGGACAAGGTCGGAAGTTTTTTTGCCGCCCAAAGATCGTGTTCGATCAACTCTGGGTGCACCAGTTCAATCCCCTGCTCTTCCAACCACAGTTTGAGCAACAAACCAGGCTCGCTCAGTCGTGGCCAGCCAATCATACTCTCGCGCAACCAGGTGTCTTTTTTTCGTGTTGGTAATTCTTGTACGGAATCTTTTGCCAACTCAATAAGTGTAGCAATCTCGTGAGCAGCATCCTGTGGACCGACGTAACAAATGTTTCCCAAATCTGACCAACCCAGTGATCCATCTTTGGTTAGAGAATTGAGCACATCACGAAGTGGAACATCTCGAAAATGCCCATCTATCGGCCGTTGGATATCCACCCGGCGATCTACCCAGAACGTAATGTCACGGGCAACTGCCAGTCGATCCAAGACGACTCCCAGAGACTGCCCCTTCCAGATGGCAGAAATGCGCATACCAAGCTGTGAATAGACTTCGCCGGGAGGAGAACCTGTTCTTTCTGCCCCCGCGAGATGGTTATGCCCCAGTCCGAGCGCCATGCCCAGCAGCCCCAAGCACAGCAAGAACCTGCAATTTTTGCAAGCAAATTTTCTCAATAAAACGCCTTTCTGGGAAAAATAACTTGGCAGAAAACGATTGGCCTACTTACCCATTCTACTCGCCCGATGGGGATTCGTGAAAAACTCCCCCACTATTTCGTTGAGAAAAAGCACCCTTCAACTAAAATAAAGTTTGGAGTTGAAGTTTTCATCCTCAGTGCGAAATATACAGCTCCATCCTCTGCTGTCTTTTCAAGTAGCAATCAAGCTGGAGTGCTTGATTGGTGAACACAACTCTCTGACGAGCGGGTCGAGCTCTGTCAGAGCAACAGGGTATCACTTCGCATGAGTCATAATTACACCCAACGGCCGTTGCTTGTCTACCACTATGAGCGGTACCAAGTCGATCAAAACATCGGCTCTTACATCCGTAGTGTCTCTACCAGTTATACGACCGGAGGACTGGAACGGTTGCTCTCTGGAGGAGAAACTGCTGCCCGACGTGGTGCCGTCTTGGCACTCGGACGATTGGCAGATTATCGCTCCAATTCGGCTCTTGGCAGAGCACTCGTTGACAAAGACCGGGGGGTAAGGAACCTAGCCGAGACTGCCATTCAGCACCTTTGGATGAGAATCGGTACTCCGACCCAACAGCGGCACTTGGTCGCGATCGGTGAGCAAATTGATGACAAAGATTTCGAGCGCGCCGCTCAAATTGCGACAGCACTCGTGGAAGATGCCCCTTGGGTTGCCCAGGCGTGGTATTACCGGGGCAAGTCTTTCTTGCAACTGGGACAATTCGAAGCCGCCAGCCGTGACTGCCATCAGGCATTGGAAGTTAATGCCTATCACTTCCTAGCCGCCTCGACCATGGGCCAAACCTATCTGAAGTTGAACGATTCTATCTCGGCTCTCGACTCTTTCCGCCGGGCTCTACGGCTGAATCCCAATATGGAAGAAGTTCGTGCCCAGGTGATTCATCTCCAGCGCACGCTGCGGGATAAGAGCTGAGCCGTAGTTCGGGCACTCTTGCCCGATACTCGTTTCCCTCTGGCGAGCAGGACTCGCTGTGCGCGGCTAAACATGTCTACACGAACCAGAATGTTCGGCGTTTCCACTCGCGGTACTCTTCGCCGAAGGCTTCTTCCAGGACCCGATCTTCAAGCTTGGAGCGATAGAGCTGCAGTGCGACGAATGCACAGTAGAGTCCTATCCACACGACATGCAGCCTCGCAAAGCATAGCCACACCCCGGCTTGGGCAATGAACTGGCCCAAATAGACCGGATGTCGAACGAAGCGATAGGGGCCTGTCGTCTTTAGTTCACGCGCTTCGGGGACAATGCCGAAGCTGCGGCAGAGAACCAGGTAACCCCAAACATCGAGGATGTTTCCGACAGTGATTAGCACCCCTCCGACCAGAGCGGTGTACCAGGTGATCGGGCTTCGCCACAAGAAATCATAATAAGCTGTCTTCCAGCTTTCGTTGAATAGGCCCAATCCCCAACCGAGCCACATGACGAAAATGAAGGGAGCGAAAGCGGTGAACAGGGTGATCAAAATGATTCGGCCATCAGCTGCTCGTGATTTCGGTTGAAACCGAACAATGAAACTGATCGCAATCAAGAGATAGGTCAGGTCAATCAGCACCGGAACCCACGGCATCCTGATCACTTTGCCGCTAGGCAACTCAGACCAAGGAACGTAATTCCAAAAGTCTCCACTCCAGTATTTCTCGGCACTAACCCAAGTAAACACAGTGAAGAAAGCTAACCCAATGACTCGGAATAGCCAATCCGGCGCCGCGAGCCAAAGTCGCATGGGCCAAGCGCGTGACTCAGCAGATATCTCGCTGGGAACAGTGGACGTGGGCGTATCGATCATCATACCCAAAGTATAGGTCGTCCGAAAACGCTAGGGGGAGTTCTTCTGAATCGCCCTGCTGTCATTTCGAGCTACGTTTCCAAGGTATTGAGTAGGCTTGTATGTTTCTTCAGATGTCGGAGTACCACATAAACGATGGCTGCTACACCCAGAAACGCCACCCATTCGGGCTCGAACACCAACCGATGATCAATCGCCAAGTGCTCCAGGATTTCTTCTCCGAACAAAGCGAACACCGCCAGGAATAAGGTCGTGTATTCCTGACGCAACACTCGCCTCCACGAAAAGTTGCGCGAGGGCGAAACCCAGTTGGATAATCGAGGAATGAACGCCGGCGTCTTTGCGGCCCACTCTCTAAATCGATCGCCGAACTTCTGACGTAAAAAAGACTCCTCCGCGAACATAATACGTTCGTAGTACAACCAAAAGCCAAGGCAGAAAACAAGTGTCAACCAAAAATCAAAACAAAAAATTATGATGCCGCCCCACATGAGGAAATTACCAACATAGAGCGGGTGGCGAACCACTGAATACAAACCTGTAGTGTTGATACTTGTGGCGACCTGTTCGCGAGTGTTGCGCCCCGAAGTTCCGTCAGGCGCGTAACCGGCTACCAGAGCACGAACCGCTAGGCCTGAAAATACAACGGCCATGCTTGTGATGTGCATGACCTCATGAAGCCCATTGCTGCCCCAGGGAAAATGATAATCACGCATCTTGATGAGAAATGGAATGACGAAAATTAAGGGTACGTAGCTGCGAAACCGGAACAGCCAGTTGCCACTATCTTTCAGTTCCTTCTGTAGACCCATTCGATTTTCCTTTGACCGAGAGTGATTGAACTAGATTCACACAGCGCAACAGATTAAAGAGGCGGCCGTTTCCGGTAAAGACCAAGGAACAAAGTTCAGTGGCATGCATTCCAATTGCAACTAGGTCTCAATACCAACTGAGGAGTAACAACAGATCATAATGACCACTGAGAAGAACATATTTCTTCGCATTAATTGGTCATGGAACATTGCACATTGGAAATTCCCCCAGTCCTATTCCACATACACCACCTCTACCGGAGTCAGCGCGTTCACCTCGTAGAGGTCACTGCGGCGATCTTGCAACGGCTTCACGCTCCCCAAATCGCGCTGGACGGCCAGGTCGTTGAGGTCTAATTCTGAGATCACCACGGTTTCGAAATTCGGCTCGGCTTCGGCCATGATTCCGTCCATCGGAAACGCGACATCGCATGGGGTACAGACGGCCGCCTGACCGTAGTTGACCAAGAAGCTGCGAACCTGAGGAAGGTTCCCCACACAGCCGGCGAGCACCACGTAGATGATGTTTTCCACAGCACGTGCCTGAGCACAGTGGCGGACCCTGTGGTAGCTCTTGCGTTCGTCAGTCGCAAAGGGAACGAAGAGCACGTCGATACCCTTGACTGTCAGGAGCCGAGCCAACTCAGGAAACTCCACGTCGTAGCAAATGAGAATTCCGATCCTACACAATGGGGTATCAAACACCTTCAGCTTATCACCAGGCTGCACATCATAATAATGCCGTTCTACCGAGGTGATATGTAGTTTGTCCTGGGTGTAGACATTGCCGCTGGGGGTAATCAAATGAGCCGTGTTGCGGAGTTCGCCTTCGATATCAACGGGGGTGGAACCGCCGATGATGAACAGGCCGTAATCAGCGGCCGTTTTCTTGAAGAGTTCAAGGTAGCGTTCATGATACCCGGCAACCTCCCGAACTGCCTCCAAGGATTCCATATCAGGCGGTAACATACTGAAAAGCTGGGCGGTAAACAACTCGGGAAAGAGCAAGAAGTGACAATGATATTCGTTGGCTGTCTGAGCGAAGAACTCGACCTGGCGCTCAAGGTCGTTCCAGGAAGTGACAGGCCGCAATTGGTACTGCGCAGCGCAAACACGCACTTTGCGGTTCGGCCGGCGAATTGGCGCCCCAGCGATCATCCGCTTGGCAGGGTCAAACGAAGGATTCTCCAGCTGAAGGAAAGTCGCATAGTTCATACTCTCGCCATCGGTCAGATAGGCATAGTGAACCCCAAGTACTTCGTAGCCGGCCTTCAGATGCGCGGACAAAGCCATGTCCTTCAACTCGCCCTGCTTCACTTTCTCGATGTATTTCTCAGGTGTCATCTTCTTGGAATATTGGCTGTAGCCTGGAATCCGACCACCCCCGACCATGCGACGCAGATTGAGCCTCTTCATGAGTGCCTTGCGACGAACATACAATTTGGCCGCCACCCCCTGTCCTCGATACTTGGGATGGACCGCGATGTCCGAGCCATACAGCGTGTCACCACTGGGATCGTGAGTGCTGAACGTACCGACTCCAGTGATCTCGTTGTAGGAATACCAGGGAGAGTCCTCGTCCAAAAGTACAATCAACGAAGTACAGTATCCGATTACCTGGCCTTCGTATTCGGCCAGAAACTGCCCCTCAGAAAACGCTTCGAGCTGCATCTCCATTTTCCGCTCGTCGCAGATACTCTCCTTGGCTATATGTGGATAGGCCGCCTTCTGACATTCGACAATGGCAGGAATATCCGACTTTTTCCAACGGCGGACTTTTACAGCAAGTTTCTGATCGGGAGCTTTGGCCATGCGTGGCATCCTGCGGGGAAGTGTGCTTGAAATTCAGTAGTTATCCTACTGGCTAACATGTCGATTACCTACCCGAATTTAGTTGCTGGGCGAAGCAGACAGCGAATTGCTTTCAGTCAGACATCACCCCCTGTGTCCGAAAGTGGTGCGCTATCGCACTTGCTGACGTTTGTGGTCAATCTGCTATAATAGAATTTCAACCTGATTCTTTTAGCTTCTCCCCATATGGTATCCCCAGAGCCCCTTATGTGTGACTCGCAACAAGACCAACTCGTCGCCTGGCTCAAGGAGCAAGGCCATTCTCCCGTAGAGATCGAAAAGATTATGGCAAAGGTCGCCGAGTACGATGCGCAGACCTTGCGCGAGTCGATTTTCGATTCGATCAATTCAGGGCATATCGATCTGTCGGCCCTGGTGCGAGAGGCGCTCGCTGCAGACGAAGGTCAGGAAGGTGTCGATACGACACGGGAATAGGGAGAAGCCGTCTACCTCTGTCCGACTCAGTGAGTCGGAGAACTCATCATTCCGACTCGGAAAGTCAGACAACAAAGCAGAGATACCAGCGCATAAAAAGGGAGCCTCTCTAAACTTGCCGAGCTTGGTATTACGCAGAGTCTCGAGATTCACTGCGATTGACTGATTCTTCGGACCAGCTCGCCGTCGGCATTTAACGCTTACAGAGGCTCAGTATTCAAGATAGCCAGATGGACTTAGCGAAGCAAGTATTTTTGCTTGTGAATGCGATTGGCAAGTGAAAACAGACAAGATGTCTGCCCCACGGAGGTGGTAGCCGACTTCGCAAAACTATCCCAAACCTCCCTAACTCACTACCCTACATCTGCGCTTATCTTAAGACGGTACCACCGGCCGTAGACGTCATGCGATTCATGGCTTGCTTCACGCCCGCTGCGAATTGATCGGGCTGTGCTTTGAACTGCTCCATGGTCTCTTGCGATGCGAAAAGATAAAAGGCACCGCGGTATTCAAAGCCGAAACGGCGCGAGCCTTCCACGATTTGGTTCTGCTCCAACAGCATTACCGGATCCATTCCCGAGAAAACGGGACAGTAGGCATCAGGATTGGAGAAGAACTGCTGACGTTGCTCGTCGGAAGTAAACAAGAAAGTGCGGCCGCGATGAATGGCCCCAAACTTTGGATTACCGGCTACCCACTTGTGTGCTGATTTGAGTGTCACCGGGCAGTACCCATCGAATGCCAAAGGTGGACTTCCTTCGGGTACTTGAGGAGAGAGCGCGATATGGGACGCGGCAGCGACATGGGATGCCGCTGGATTCATCACTTGGACAGGAGCCGGAGATTGGGACGCGGCAGGCTTGGCTTGGACAACTGCTCCGCCGAAGTTATTCTGCGGTGCTGTTGTGGCATGCGAAACTGACTGGGCAGGATAACTGTTGGGCATCGCATTCGCTGGCACAGTGACTGCAGCCTGAGGATTCTGTTTTGCACCTGGAGGGGCATAGGCATTGCTGGCGACTGGCGACGCCGAGGCAACCGTATTGCTAGGCTTGGAAGTGTAGGGATTGTTGGTCAATCCAGGTTGTCCGGATTGCGAAGCGGCAGGACTCTGCGACTGTGGTCTGGTCGCCTGAGGAAAAGTTGACTGGGCAAATTGATTCTGCTGTTGTTGCTTGTACTGCCCCACCTGAAGGCCGGCGTAAGCAGTTTGTACAGGTTGCTCGGCAGAAGAACCCTGACTCGCTTGATAGAGTTGATAGTGATCCGACAGATTCGAGAGTTGAGTAATATAATCTGAGCCGTTTTGAGGACACGACAGTTTCGCAACAACATTTCCCTGCGAAGAAAGCACCACTTCCGATGGAACTCGTTCCACCTGATAGGCACTAGCTAGGGCCTTTGCTGACTCCGCATCGATCTTGACTGGGATGTATTTTTGCTCAAGTGCTTCGGCAATCTGGGGTTGTGAGAAGACGCTTTCGTCGAGCATGCGACAAGGCCCGCAGGAAGAGGTATAGAAATGAAGGAGCACCAACTTACCTGATTGAGCTGCCTCGATCTTGGCTGCGTCGAGATTGTCGCGCCAGCGCACGGCTTCGTCGCCATAGGAAAGCGGAGCCGACATGGCCCCGACCAGCAAGGAAAGAAGAGTGAATGAGAAAAGCTTCTTGATGCTCATGGCGATTCCGTTCGCAATTGTTCTATTTATGATTCGTGAACTAACCAAGTCCGTCGATCAAATGCAGCCAATGGCAGCACTCGAACAAACGGCATACAGGCCCACCCAAAAAAGTGCCTCTGGTCGGTTAGATCGGGCATGGGTGGAGGGAGACTTTGTTAAAATCGTCCGATTAGCCAAAGATTGCCGATTAATCTGGCCTTTCTGCTGTCATCAAAGCAATAGCACGGCAATCAACGAATGGCGTAACCCCTTTGACTACATGATCTTATGGACTTTACTTCAGCCGAATTGCGCTAGCACCCAGCTTGTTACCCACCTCCGAACTAACCGGCCACTCGTGTGAAACGGCTGGATTTTACTAGAAGGCATCCAATCGGCAGGTGAACTTCGGAAAATCGCTCCAACTTGCCCTCAAAGTGGCGGAATAATCTTGACAAAGATAAGTCTATGGCTAATACTGTGTTGAGTTCATAACCCTGCGCGTTTGGCAGGTTCTATCGGCCATTGTTCGGCTTCTTCGCTGGTTTTTTAGAAGGCCCTTGTTTCGAAAGACCCCGCGAAGAACAGGCACTCTCGCTTGTGGGTTGAAGTTTGTCCAATTCCGGTATCTGAATCCAGTAGAGTGATTCCCGGTTGCGATTTAGACGTTTCTGCCCGCAGTGAATCGGCCGATTGCTTGACTACGAAACTACTTTTTGATCAAAGGTTTAAATTGCTTTATTTATTCTTCGCCAAACGTAATGCGAAGTAGCAAATGTCGCTGATTAGTTGTGATAGGGCTGGCATTTCTTACTGCCGCTGCATAGACTAACGGCACTCTGAAACACATGAGGATAGGGTTTCCTGACTGCGTTTACTTCTTGGCCTAATTTCCGGGCTGTTTTTCGGGATAGGCATGACAAACCGTCAGGATAGATCAGCAGTCAATTGCACCATTAGATTCATCGCATTCCGGTGAATGAATCCATCGATTGGGAGCACACCTTCTGTAAGGTTTTGGGGAGACGGAGACTCCCGGTTGCTCCCATAAAACGATGCAGGTGAAATTACACTTCCGACGGCTAGTTTGCGATCGAGAAACGATTATCGGCAACGCAACTGGTCGGGAAACAACCGTAAGGTTTTTGAAATCTCACCCATAGGTGGGATAGGTTGGCAAGTGGGAAATTCTGGTAGTTACGGTGAGATTGTTTTCGTCGCCAGACAGCCTACTTGCTTAGATTGAAGCGGACTTAGTTGCCCGGGAAACGGGGTCGCCTTCGACCATAGTTTTGACGGGACGGCGTTGTTTATCAAGCTGCGCCCTTTTGCAACGACGACCCTTCGCAGAGGATTTGCTTCCGTTTGTCGGACGCATGCTTTCAACTCGGGCTCTGCCCAGTCGGAAAGACTCGCCGTCGAGTCTAGACTGTTTTGGTCTGGATTAGGCGAAGCGATCAATCGATAGTTTTCACGGTGGCCGTTTTGGCCAATTTGATGTTGCCCGTTGATATGAGTAGTGGCAACTTTTTGACAGTAACTTTTGGGATTTAGATTGTGATGGCGAACAAGCGTCAAAGATCAGGCGGGTCTGGTGGATCCGGTGGCGGTCGATACCGCGGTAGAAACAACAACAACAATGGTCGGCCCTCTAATCGGTCTGGCGGAGGCAATCGCGGCGGGAACCGTCGGCGAGGTTCCTATCAAGACTCGCAAGAACCCGATTACACGGAGAGTGGCGATCCTTTGCCCTTGGTCCCTGGTTCGGGTGTCTTAGAGATGCATCCCAATGGCTACGGTTTTCTGAGAAACCCGTCGACAAACTTCACTCGCGAACGGTCCGATCCTTTCGTCCCCGGCACGATGATCGAGAAATTCGGCCTTCGCGAAGGGCTCTTGCTCAGCGGCATGGTCCAGCACCACCGCAAGCAACAGGGGCCTCGTTTGCGAGAACTCTTGGACGTCGATGGGATAGCTCCCGAAGATTATCTCGACGTAAAGAACTTCGATCAACTGACGCCCATCAACCCTGAAGAGTGGTTTAAATTGGAGACGGGTGAAGAACCAATTAGCACTCGAGTGATGGACTTGCTTACGCCGCTTGGCAAAGGACAGCGAGCCTTGATCGTTGCCCCACCTCGTACTGGCAAGACGGTGCTTCTGCAGCATATCAGCAATGCGATCTCAACGAATTACCCCAACGTAGCGTTGATGGTCTTGCTGATTGATGAAAGGCCGGAAGAAGTGACCGACATGCGGCGCAACATCGTCAATGGCGATGTGTTTGCCAGCAGTCTGGATAATGACGTGGAAAGTCACGTTCGCTTGTCCCAACTCGTCATTGCCCGTTGTCAGCGATTGTCTGAGATGGGCAAGGACGTCTTCATGCTCATGGATTCGATCACGCGTCTGGCTCGCGCATTTAACAAGTGGGTCGGCAACACCGGCCGCACGATGAGTGGTGGTGTGGACATCAAAGCGATGGACGTACCGAAAAAGTTGTTTGCCACGGCTCGTGCGTTCGAAGAAGGTGGCTCACTCACCATCGTCGGCACGGCATTGATCGATACGGGAAGCCGCATGGATGACCTGATCTTTCAGGAGTTCAAGGGAACGGGCAACATGGAATTGGTACTCGATCGCAAGCTAGCCGACCGCCGAGTATGGCCGGCTATTGATATTGAGCAGTCTGGCACGCGGCGCGAAGAGAAGTTGCTTCCGCCCCAGACTCTGCATGCGACGACTATGCTGCGGCGAACCCTTTCATCGATGCATCATATTGATGCGATGGAGCAACTCACTTCAAAATTGAGCAAGTTCAAATCGAATGATGAGTTCGTCAACCTGATTCAAGGCGCGAACGCCGTTGATTGAGCAAGGCCTCAACTCTTTTGAGGCTATCTAGATTGAGGAGCGATTGCATTTGCAGTCGACCGTTTCTATCATAGCGTTTCCGGGCAACCTGTTCGGAGGGTAAGCGAATGGCTAGCGGCCTGATTGGAATTCAGGTGCCGGGTAACCGGTTGTGGGTTCGAGTCCCATGCCCTCCGCTCTGATTTTCCTGGCAATTTCAGGGTTGTTGGAACATCCAGAGGGTCTCGGTGAAGCTTGCCAACCTTGCCAATTGTGGCCAAATCGAACCAGCCCTGTAGAAAAGGTGCGTTTCGATCTACACAAAAAGTATGTGAACAGCCATGAAAATCGAAGTTTACGGCTATTCTATTATTCTAATCTAATCATGTGCTCATTCGATCTTGAATGTTTTCTACAGAGCCTTTGTGAGTCATTATAGAAGAAACCGGAGACCAGAATCACTCCCGGCCTCCGGCGTTCATTACAGCAGGTTCACAACCCGATCAGCTAGGCCCTTTTCACCCAAGACCACATTGAGCTTACCGCTCGACGCGATTTTCTCCAGAACTTCCAGTTCTCGGAGTCGCATGAGGGTCGGGTTGTCGGCCAGTAGCTTGGCGGTGTTTGCCTGGCTACGCATTGCCGCCGTTTCCTCACGTCGAGAAATCAGGTTGGCCTCGGCCGCCTTCTTGGCCTCGGTGACCTTGTTCATCAGGTCTTTCATGTCGCCAGGTAGGATGACATCACGGACACCTACCGAAACAACTTCCAGACCCAGATCACCTGCACGCTGGCTAACCTGCTCTTCGAACTCGCTAGTAACGGCATCCTTGTCGGTCAGGAACGAATCCAAATCGCGGGTACCAACGACAGCACGCAAAGCCAACTGTGCCTCACGGTACAGCGACTGCTTTTCGCCGTCAGAGATGGTGACAGCCTTACGGGCATCCGTGATGCGGTACGTGACCAGAGCGTTCATACGCAAGGTGACCTTGTCGGCAGTCATGATTTCCTGACCCGCCACATCCAAAGCCTGCTCACGCATGTCGACCTCGACAACCTTCGAATCAGCCACGTTCTTCCAGAACGCGTACTGACCTGGTGCCAACGTCTCCACGTAGTCGCCGTCCTGGAACGACACACCGACATGGTTTCGTTCAACCGAGCAGATGTCGAGCATCTGAGCAGCGTAAGGAGACCGGACAATCGTCTTCAAGTCACCGTGCTGCAAACGGACCTCGCGGGCATCGATCACTTCGATACGAACGTCCTTGAAGCCCGTCCAGTAAGCGCATAGCCCTGGCGGCAACACGTGGCTGAAACGACCCTCAATCCAAACTAGTGCACGCTCATAGTCCTTCAGGTCAATGACCTTAGCGACGTCCGTAAGCGCACCACTCTTGACGATCACATCCAGCTTGTCGTGCGTGATCAATGGTTCTCGCTGTGAGACCACGTCGACGCGGACCTTCCACAGGGGATCGAACAACCAATGTCGACCCTTGGTCAGCAATCGCTGGAATTCACCGTCGCGGAAGTACAAACCGACTTCATAGCTGCGAATTCTCACTCTCTTAAATAGCATCATGAGGTTGTACCTCCTTTCTGGCCGAAACATGTTTGCGGTCGGCTCGCCACACATTCAAAACAACTGCGTACAGGGAGTTGAGGACTAATGATTTAAGTATTTGGTTCGCAATAGATCAAAATAAAAACGCCCTCGGGCAGCGGAACGAATCGCTTGGTCACACATCCGTACGCGGAGTGCAATTTGAGCGGTCATGTTCGCCGCATCTTTCAGTTGCTTTCACCAGTGAGGCCGTCACGAGCATGGCTCGTTAGGCGACACGCAGCTTCCGCAACCTTCAGACACAGCGTGCGTGAAAGCGGTATCCACGCACTGCATAGCGTCGGTATGTGTTGCCGCCACGCCATCGTCTCACCGAAGTGAACACGACAACGCGCGACTGACGAAACAACCGTTCGCTGCCCTTGGGCTTCATGGTGACGCTTTCGCGCCGGTTCCTTTCGCAAAGGGCAGGTTCTTAGCCTGCGGTGCGGTACGGGAGTCGAACCCGTGACAGCCAGGTTAACAGCCTGGTGCTCTACCAACTGAGCTAACCTTGTGGCGGTCTCGTGCGCCTTCGTAACAACCCAAACACGGAACACACAACACCAACCGGTTGAGTGGGGTGCAGTGCGCCGCTGGCCCAGCGCCATCAAAACCTCGCATTCAAAGAGACGCCGGTGGGAGTCGAACCCACAAAATCACTAGGCTCTCGACCTAGTCGCTTTGCCAGTTTGCGTACCCAGTCAAATTAAGTGGCGGGTTCGGGTGTCGCACCCGACGATCCAGGCTTATGAGGCCCGGCTGAGCACTGGCTCACCCGCGCTAGTACTTCTAGTAGCCAAGGGGCCCTTTAATTGGTGACATGGCGAACTCCCACGCCACAAGTGGCATGACATTCTGAGTGTCGCGCCGACCAACCTAACGGTCGGTGCCCGCCGTTCCACCACTTGGCCATATTCATCAGTAGCCCGTACGGGAATCGAACCCGTGCCGCGAGATTGAGGGTCTCGCATCCTGCCGCTAGACCAACGGGCCATCATGTATCAAATGGGTCGTGAAGGAATTGAACCTCTCGTCGCCCACCCCGCTTGTTTTCGGACAGCTGATTTACAGTCAGCCGCGAGGAGCACAACCCAAGTAAGTAGCACGGGAGGGATTCGAACCCACATCCACCAAGGTTTGAGCTTGGTCGCTCTGCCAAATTGGCGTACCGCGCCTTAGCAAGCGTCCCCGATGGGATTTGAACCCACGGCCTCCACCTTGACAGGGTGGCGAGCACTCCAAGCTGCTCCACGAGGACATTGTCTTGTTTGCAGTGGCTCAGGTGGGACTCAAACCCACAGCATCCGAGTGCTTCGTCACTTCAATTGCGACAAGTAGTCGAAGCACTAGGTTCTAAGCCGAGGTGGTCTGCCGATTGCCTACCGAGCCATTAGTACCCAGAGCAGGATTCGAACCTGCAAACACCTGATCCTAAGTCAGGCCGCTCGCCGTTGGCGTATCTGGGCATCAAAGCAAAGTAGTCCTGGGTGGACTCGAACCACCGATCGTCTTCTTGTAAGTAGGCTGCCTTCGCCGCTAGGCCACAGGACTACAAGGCGGAAGTCGAGGGACTCGAACCCCCAAGTCGCGCGAGCGACCAACTGTTTTCAAGACAGTCTCCTCATCCAGCCGGATGACTTCCGTAAGCTGCGGGAGTTGGACTCGAACCAACATCAGAGCGTTCAGAGCGCCCCGTCCTACCGTTGAGCGACCCCGAAGTAGTTTTGTTCTGCTAGTTCCGGGGGTAGGAATCGAACCTACGGACTCCTGCTTCAAAGGCAGGCAACACTACCAGCAGCGTCGACCCCGGAATGTTTTTTTGCATCAAAGAGTGCCCTGTGGGAATCGAACCCACCTCGCCAGCTTGGAAGGCTGGAACCTTTGCCGCTCGGTCAAGGGCACATGCAGCGGAAGGAGAGGGAGTCGAACCCTCAAGGCTCATCGCTCGACTGTTTTCGAAACAGCTGCCATCGCCTATTGGCTTGCTCTTCCGTTTGAGCTGCGGAGGCAGGAATCGAACCTGCGTCGCGACGATTAACAGTCGCCTTCCCGTACCAGCACAGGACCCACCGCATCAATTAGTCAGGACGACTGGATTTGAACCAGCGATCTCGTGCTCCCGAGGCACGCGGAATGCCAAACTTTCCCACGTCCTGAAAAATGCGCCCAGCCGGAATCGAACCGACACATCCTGCATGGCAAGCAGGAAGGCTGCCACTACATCATGGACGCAAGCTATTGCTAACCAAATTGTCAAAGATCGGGGACGCAAAGCGTCCTTAGAGCACCGGGTCGGACTCGAAGCAGTGTTTCACTACCGCCTTCGTCCTTTTTCCTCGCTATCGCTCGGCGGACTCAGTTGCTCTATCCGAGAGCGGAGTCTTCGCCGCTAGACGACCAGTGCTTTGTTACTTTAGTAGGACCGGACCTACCTGCGGTCGGTGCCCGACTCGAACCCTCACCCCGCCGGTTAAGAGCCGCCCCGTTTCTTGGCTACAGGGGCTGCCGCTAACACCTCAGTCCCAAATTGTTGTTCAATTGGCGTGGAAGGAATTGAACCTTCGGCCCGCGACTTATAAGGTCGCCGCTCTCACCACTGAGCTACACGCCAGTAGTGGGGCCGGAGGGATTCGAACCCACACCCACCTGGTTAAAAGCCAGGGATGCTGCCGTTACACCACAACCCTATTGTTGGTTGGGCGTATTTGTTTACATCGCAGGACGATTGACATCATGTTGCTCCTTGCAGTTCGTAAATTGTTGGAAGTGGTAGCCCTGGGAATCGAACTCAGCGCCACCCGGTTATCAGCCGGGTCTGGGCAACCAGCCCTCGACTACCATCTAAGTCGGGCGATTCGGAGTCGAACCGAAACCCTCCTGCTCCCAAAGCAGGCGTGCTTCCATCTGCACCTCCGCCCGATATTTATCAATACCCCGTGAGGGAATCGAACCCTCATCAGCAGATTGAAAGCCTGCTATCCTTGCCAATAGACCAACGGGGCATGTTGTGATTCTTTTATAGCGCACCGGTACCGCAAAGTGGGCTGGGAGGCGCTCGAATCCTCGTATGCGGTGCTTCAAACCGCCGCTATACCGTCTCAGCTACCAGCCCAATTTCGTTTCGGATCGGCCTCTTCGATCGGCAGCAGCCAAAGAAAAAGGCCCGGCGTCGCTATGACACCGGGCCTTGTGGCTCATCAAAGAGTAGGCCAAGTGTCATAATCTCCCATTACCGCTGGCGAGCGCATATATGGGCTGTTCATTCACGGGTTGGGCAAATGATTTATCAGCCGGCAAATATGCCGCCAGAGATCGGGCTATGAAACTTGGTCTTAAATGATTCATTTTGGTTACCTCTATCTAAACTATACCCCAAAAATGGAGCAATGTTTCGTTGGTCTCCCTATAAGAGTGTCAAATCGGTAATTGGTTCGTGCAAAATTCTGAAAATATTGGGAGAAAAAGATTGTGAATCTTATCACGATCTCTATTGTCTGGAGTGAGTAGTTTACGAGATTCGAGTTGATGCGAAGTAACGCCATGAAAATTCTTGTCTGTACGGGAATTATCACATTTACGATTCACCAACAAGCAAATCACCTTTCCGTATTCGGTGAATCAGCGCTGCTGGGTGATTGGAATTCAGGTGCCGGGTAACCGGTTGTGGGTTCGAGTCCCATGCCCTCCGCTCTGATTTTCCGCTTTATTGCAGGGAAAGCTGGCGGGTAGCTTGCTGGTGTTTTAGGACCTCAGCATATCATTCCAGCGGATTTCATTTTTGAAATCACGGATGCGGGTCTCAGCGTCGATTACTAAGAGTTCTACGCCAAGCATCTCTGCAAAGTCTTCGAAATGTTCCGTCGTGAGGGCTTGGCTAAATGTAGGATGATGAGAACCGCCCGCGTAAATCCACGCGGCGGCCGCGACGTTTAAATCGGGAAGTGGCTTCCACAGAGCGCGGGCCACGGGCAGTTTTTCCAGTTTCTGCGGTGGGGTGATTACTTCCACTTCATTGAGGACCATGCGGAAGCGGTTGCCCATGTCCACGATGGTCGCATTCACGGCAGGTCCGGGTGGAGTGTCGAACACCAATCGTACGGGATCTTCTTTGCCGCCGATCCCCAGCGGATGAATCTCACAAGAAGGTTTTCCCTGGGCGATTGAGGGGCAGATCTCCAACATGTGGGCGCCCAAGCAGGTCGCGTCGTTTTCGGTGAGATGATAGGTATAGTCCTCCATGAAAGAGGTGCCTCCCTTCAGGCCTGCGGCCATCACCTTGGCCGCACGGGTCATTGCGGCTGCTTTCCAATCTCCCTCGGCACCGAATCCGAAGCCGTCGTTCATTAGACGCTGCGTCGGTAACCCGGGCAATTGCTTGAGGCCGTGGAGGTTTTCAAAGGTATCGGTGAAGCCGACAAAGCCCCCTTCCGCGAGAAACGCCCTGAGGCCTAGCTCGATCCGGGCTGCATCGCGGAGCGACTCACGACGATCCCCACGTAGTTCAGCCGCTATTTGATAAGTTTCGTCGTACTCACCGCAAAGCTCGTCGACGGCGCTATCGGTGACTTCATTGACGTGCTTGACCACATCGCCCAGGCCATAGCCGTTCACTGAATAACCCAGCTGCAACTGCGCGGCGACTTTGTCACCCTCGGTGACAGAGACCTCACGCATGTTGTCGCCGATTCGGGCGAACTTGGCGGAGCGAGAGTCGGCAAGCGCTGCCGCGGCACGAGTCCAAACCCCTACTTGACGTTGTACGCGTTTTTCTTGCCAATGGCCAACGACCACTTTTCTTGGCAGCCGCATGCGGCTGCAGATGAAACCGAATTCTCGTCCCCCATGAGCGGACTGATTCGTGTTCATGAAATCCATGTCGATCGTCGACCAGGGGATTTCACTGTTGAACTGGGTATGCAGATGCAGAAACGGTTTGCTGAGTACATTGAGCCCGGCGATCCACATCTTGGCTGGGGAAAAAGTGTGCATCCAGGTCACCAGGCCGATGCATTCAGGCGCGCTGTTGGCGGCCTGGCAGAGAGCGAGAATCTCCTCGGGGGTCTTCAGGACAGGCTTGTGCATGATGCGCACGGGCACGTCGGCCGATTCGGCCAAGCCCTGAGCCACCAGCTGGGCGTGTGCGTCCACCTCGCGGAGTGTTTCTTCGCCATAGAGGTGCTGGCTGCCGGTGACGAACCATACTTCATATTTTTTGAGATCGATCATTCGCTAGACTTCCTATGGATCTGAGTCGGGTACCTGGCCGTAATAGGCATCAGGACCATGTTTACGCAGAAAGTGTTTGTCTAGAACATACGCTTCCAACGGAAGAGGATCAGTGACTAATTGCCGTACCCCGAGGGCCATTTCGGCGACAGCTTCTAAGGCGATGGCATTGTCGACTGACTTCCCTGGCGTGGGTCCCCAGACAAATGGGGCGTGTCCTGCCACCAACACCGCTGGCATCGCCACGGGATCCAGTTCGGCAAACCGTTCGACAATCACCTGTCCTGTGTTCACTTCATAGGCGTCGTTGACTTCCTCTTCAGTAAGCGGTCGCGTGACCGGCACGGAACCATAGAAGTGGTCGGCATGGGTTGTGCCGAGACAGGGAATATCCTGCCGTGCTTGGGCAAAGATTGTCGCATAGCGGCTGTGGGTGTGGGTAATTCCACCAATAGTCTTGAAGTTGCGATACAGCAGCACATGGGTGGGTGTGTCGCTGGAGGGTCGTAAGCTGCCCTCGATGACATTGCCCTCTAGATCAACGACGACCATGTGTTTTTGCTGCAACTCATCGTAAGAGACGCCACTGGCCTTGATCACGACATGCTCGCGGTCCTCACTGATGCCACTGGCGTTTCCCCAGGTGAGCGTCACGAGACCATGTTTTACGAGATCGAGATTGGCCTGACAGACCTCTTCCTTGAGTTGTTCAAGCATCGGGTGACTCCTTACGGACACGATGGCGGATCGCGATCAGATCTTTCATTATGTGGGATAGCGACCCTGAATAGGCTTCTGTGCCAAAGGCATCATGCAGGTTGCTGTAGATCTTGTACAACTCTTGATAGACGGCCACATTCTCATCAATCGGCTGGTAGATGGTTTCTTTCACCCCCGTCATGTTCGCTTGGGCCGCCTCAACGGAGGGATAGGCCTGTGCAGCTACCGCGCCAAAAATCGCTGCGCCCAAGGCACAGGTCTGGGCGGAGCGGCTGATTTTCATGGGCCGATTACAGACGTCGGCGTAGATTTGCATCACCATGGGGTTCTTCTCGGCGATCCCTCCACAGTTGATAACCTCTTCCACATGCACACCATACTCTTCCATGCGGTTGATGATCGTCAGCGCACCAAAGGCGGTCGCTTCGACCAATGCGCGGTACACCTCAGCGGCCGTGGTGTGCAAGTTCTGACCGACGATGAGGCCGGTCAGCAGCGGATCAACCAGCACCGTGCGGTTGCCATTGTTCCAGTCCAGTGCCACCAATCCTGATTCGCCTGGCTTGAGTCGATCGGCTTCTTCGGTGAGTTTTATGTGAGCATCGCTGCCGTACTTGGCAGGCGTAAGTTGTTTGACGAACCAATTGAAGATGTCGCCCACGGCACTCTGGCCCGCTTCCAGCCCATACATTCCAGGCATGATCGACTCAGGTACAATCCCACAAAGACCTGGAACATCGGGCAACTCATCAGCCAGCGGGGCGGGCATGCAGTCGCAAGTGCTGGTTCCCATGATTTTTACGAGGGTTCCCTTTCCGCAACCTGCTCCGACAGCACCCATGTGGGCGTCAAACGCCCCGACTGCAACGGGGATACCCGCTTTCAAGCCCACCTTCTCAGCGACCTCCGCCGAGAGTTTCCCCGCCTGATGATCGGACGCCACCGCGGGCGTTGTGTACCGAAACCGCGACAAGCCAGGCTCAATTGAATCGAGAAACTCCGCACTCGGCAGGCCACCCCAGTCGGTGTGATACATTGCCTTGTGGCCGGCGGCACAAATGCTCCGCGCGAGCGAGTCGGGGTCGGTACTGCCGGTAACAAACGCCGGGACGAAGTCCGCCAATTCTACCCAGGAGTACGTCGCATTGGCGACGTCTGGCGCATTTCGCATGCAGTGGAGAATCTTGGACCAGTACCACTCGGACGAATAGGTGCCACCACACTTGGCCAGGTAGGGCAGCCCCTGTTCGGAAGCTGCACGTGTAATCTCTTGCGCCTCGGCATGCGAGGTGTGATCTTTCCAGAGCCAGGCATGGGCGGCCAGGGTGTCCTTGAATTCGGGAAGCGTTCCCAGAGCCATTCCTTCTCTGTTGACAGGAATTGGCGTGGAACCGGTGGTGTCGACTCCGATGCCAACCACTTGATCGGCAGAAAAGCCGTCCACCTTTGCCGCTTCGCTAACAGCACTCGCTACCGACTGGTAAAAACCTTCGATGTAATCCGCCGGGTTCTGGCGAGCTAAGTTGGGATCCTTGGGATCAAGCAGGATCCCCGCCTCGCCGCTGGGGTAGTCGAACACCGCTGTAGCAATCTCGGCGCCGGTGCCAATGTCGACTACCAATGCACGTACGCTGTTGGTGCCATAGTCAACGCCAATGGAGAATTGTTTGTCTGAGGATTCTGTCATGCTTGAAATCCAAAAAACTTGAATCGATAGTTCACTTGTTGGGTTACATTTCCCAAGTCGGAAAGTAGATACCCGGTATTGTGAATCAAACGGAACAAAAAAGTTAGGGGCTTTTCGTTGAATCGGTTTTTTCTACAAGGAATTTGCACTTATCCAGAAGTAAATCCCTTGTTTCTTTCAGTTGAATTAACGAGGAATTTTCCCTTGACCAACTCACACCATGGAAGTGGTACCGGCAATCCCTCCGCCTTATTAGAGGATCGAACCAGTAACAAGAGAGCCTAACCCAAATCCACCTGAATCTTCGTGAATCCCGCGGGAGCCTCGCTCCACTGATGCAGAATAGTGCCTGCTTCCAAGAGAGGCACACAAGCGGTTATCACGTTCTCCACAGGAAATGAGCCACCTTCCAATAGCCCAATCACTGCTTGGAAATCTTCTTCCATGGCATTGCGGGACCCAAGTATGTCCAGTTCCTTCATGACAAAGAATTTGGTTTCATATTCGACTGGGGCTTTCGCGTAGCCGATATAGACGACTCTTCCTGCAAAGGAAACCTCCTCGACTGCGCTGCGAAACGTCTGCCCAAGCCCGACCGCTTCCACAATCACCTCAGGGCCACGGCCCTCGGTTAGCTCTTGAAGTTGCTCATGGAGTGATCCTTGCAATGAGTTGATGCCGATAGAGGCTCCGCACTTGCAAGCCAATTCCAGTTTACTATCGTCCACATCAATGGCGATAACTCGTGCCCCGCGAACTGCTGCGCCGGCAATCACTCCGAGACCAATCGCACCGCAACCAAATATGGCTACGGTATCCTCAGATGTAACCCGCCCTCGAGCAACAGCGTGGAAACCGACCGTTAAGGGTTCGACCAATGCCATTTCAGTTAGTGAAAGCTTGGAGGATGTCAACAGCTTGTCATGAGGCGCCACAAAGTACTCAGCCATCGCTCCGTCACGTTGCACTCCAAGTGTTTCATTGTGCTGGCAACAATTGACGCGTCCTTGGCGACAGGCCGCACAGCGACCACAGGCTGTGTATGGCAAGACCAAGACGTCTTGGCCACACTTCCACTTATCGGGAACTTCTGTACCCACCGACTCGATAGTCGCCCCGATTTCATGACCAGGGACGCGAGGGTAGTTCACCAGCGGATTCAAACCGCGATAGGTACTCAAATCACTTCCACAAAAACCGACGACCCGCGTTCGCAGTAGCACATCGTTAGGGCCGGGGATTGGTCGATCTTTCTCGATGATGCTAGTGGATCCCGGTCTATCAATCACGAGTGATTTCATATTCTCTGTGCCTTTTCTTGTCAGAGCGAATAGGCTTCCACTGCCGTTGCTCCAAACAGGGACTGCTGTTCGGCCTCAGAAAGTTGTGCCGCAAAAGTAACCACCGTTTCGAACCAACGCACGTAATCACAAGCGACGAGGCAGACTGGCCAATCCGAACCAAACATGAGTCGACTCGGACCGAACGCTTGCAGAACCACTTCCCAATAGGGCCGTAGTTGGGCCGAACTCCAGTCAGCGAAATGTCCTTCGGTGACCATGCCTGATAGCTTGCAATACACATTCTGCCGCTTTGCCAGGTTGGTGATGTTCCTTCGCCAGGGTTCGATAAGGTTCGCTCCTATTCTCGGCTTGGCGATGTGATCGAGGATAAACACTTGGTTGGGATGCCGATCGACAAATGCGATCGTCTGTGTCAGTTGCCGCTCGAAGATTAGAATGTCATAGGCAAGATCGAACTGCTGAAGCAAGCCGATACCCTGATTGAAATCATCTCGCAAAATGAAATCATCGTCGGGCTCATCTTGTACCACATGGCGCACCGCTCGCAGCTTGGGATTCGTTGCCAACTGTTGGAGCGTCTCACCGACAATTGGGGTGACCAACGGAACCCAACCGACGACGCCTCGAATAAACTCATTTTCATCGGCCAGTTGAAGAAGCCACTTTGTCTCGGTCAGACTTTGTCTAGCCTGAACAGAGATGACGCCCTCTATGCCGGCTGCCTGAATCTGTGGTTGCAGATCCTTGGGAAGAAAATCTCGCCGAATCCGCTGCATGGAATCGTCGATCCAATCGTACTCGATTGCGTCGTATCGCCAATAATGTTGGTGGGCGTCAATTCTCATGCTGATTCCAGAATTATGTTGGCGTATTGAATCGTCTCCCCAGTGCGAATAAGTCCGATGGCATGGGGAACTCGTTTTTTGAATTGCTCGTGCGGCTCGTGAGCGAGCGAAATTCTCTCGAAAGCAGTCGCAAAGCTATCAACTATTGTTTGCGAGTTGTTTTCGAGAAATTCTTGGGCCATCCAGGCCTTCCCAAAGATTGACTGTTCGCGGATTGCTCGCAGCACGTCGAGGACTTTTGGCATGTCATCGATTAGAGAGATATCAATAGTCTCGATCATCGACCAAAATGGAAATCCTCGGTCAGCGATGACGATTGTATTCGTGTGTCGGACACGACTCAGGAGCGACAGAATTTGCGGATTAAGTATTCCAGTTTTCAGCAATGCAGCACCTCAAGAGGATAAAATATCACACATACGAATAATCAGCGGCGACCAAGCCCAGCTGCTTCGCCTCCTCCCAAAACTCTGACCCAATACTTGCTTCAACTGCGGCTACGTTCTGTTCAACTCGCTCCGGCTCACTGGTATTGAGCGCGATAGCAGCTACTCCTGGCGGAGACAGTCCGAATTGAATACAAGCAGTCGCTGGCAAAACATCTTGGCGTTTACAGAGATCGAGAAACTCATCTCGCCATACAATGACTTCCCGATCAGCCTGATTATCTACGGAAGGGATACGATAGTCAAAGTACTTTCCACCAATCAGGAATCCTGCATTAAATACGGCGGAATTAATTACCCCGATCTTCTTTTCGGTCAGACGAGCGATGAACTGGAGCAGATCAGCCGGATGGCGGTAGATTGTGAGACTATTGGCGAACATCACCCAGTCGAGTTCGACTGCCGATTCAAGTTCAGCAATCAAGCGCCAATCCTTTGAACCGACTCCTATCGCCTGAGTCTGGCCTCTGCTTTTGAGCATGTGCAAGGCCTTATAGGCTTCGATAATATCGTCGAAGCGCTTTTCTCGTTCCCCTTGCGAGGACGCAGCAGCCAAGTATTCATCCGGATCATGCACGGAGAGTAGTTGCGGGCGATAGACTTCTCCGATGAGTTCGCAACCTTGTTCCCAACAATCCAGGATACCGTTGTAGCTGATACACTGCTCTGCGTCGTACTCTAGATCAGCCCACACCCCCTTTTCAAAAGTCGGCTCGGGAGTTTGCAGCGGCACACGTTTCCAGCCGAGTTTGTTGCTGATGACAACTTGCTCGGGAGGGATATCCAACTGCCGCAGATTGCGACCGATCACCTCCAACGCCAATCCCGCCCCATACTTGCCTGCTGTATCGATTACCGCAGGTGGCGCATGATGGGCAAACCACTCGCGAGAGATCGCCAACTTAGTTGCATCCGGTATCGCCTCGTACAGGTTTCCTAGGCAACTCGTTCCGTAAACGATGCGGGGTATTGTGAGGCCAGTCTCGCCGAATTCTTGATTATGCATCGTGGCAGCCCGTTTCCGATTCGTATCACATTGCTAAACATTTAGTTCAATTCGACTTAGCAGCAGGACGCGCATTGAGAAATCCGTAAATTGCCACAACGATAAAACAAATAAATGGTAGTACAAAGGATGCACGGGTGGCCGAGAGTACCAGTGAGCCGAAAGCTCGGTCAGGACCGTCCATGATCATTGCCTGAAGCGGTGGCATAATACATCCCCCACCGATGGCGCAGATTAACCCTGCCGAACCCAATTTTGCATCATCTCCAAGCCCTTGAAGTGCAATGCCATAGATCGTCGGAAACATCAGCGACATGCACGCGGAAACTCCGATCAAGCAGTAGAGGCCTGAAAATCCTTGCAAGAAAATCGTGCCGAGAACTAGCCCTCCTCCGACTACGGCCAGGACTGCCAGAAGTATGCCAGGATTGAAGAACTTAAGTAGATAGGTACAAATGAAACGGCTGGTTACAAAGATGATCATGGCAATGATGTTGTACCCTTGGGCAACCGATTTCTCTAAACCAAGTTCATTCACGCCGTACTGGATGATGAAGGTCCAACACATGATCTGAGCGCCAACATAAAAGGCTTGAGCGATCACACCTCCTAAGTAGCGCGGCGTACTAAACAATCGACCGAGGCTCGCCGCCAAGCTCGGATCGCGATCATCTGATGACTCGCCATCAGGAAGCTTCGAAAAGCTAAAGATCGCCAGCACTCCTAACACTACGATCCCTAGGACAATATAGGGCAGTACAATCACTCCGAGATCGCTTGTCTGGATAGCCTCGAATGCCGATGGATCCGTTTCCGCAAGAGCTTGTCTTGCGGTCTCGTCTGCCGGATCAAGTTTTGCGAGGATAAAATCCTTGGCCACGAACATACCTAACAGGGAACCAATCGGGTTGAACGCTTGGGAAAAATTCAGCCGACGGGCCGCATTGTGCTCCGGTCCCATAGCCAGGATGTAAGGATTTGCCGTCGTCTCTAAGAATGCCAGACCACACGTCATCGTGAAGTACGCGAGCAGAAACGGCCAGAATTGCAGGGCGTTTCCAGCGGGAACAAAAAGCAAGCATCCTATCGCATACAGTGCCAAGCCCATTAATATCCCGCGTTTGTATCCGGCTCTACGGATAAAGAGTGCAGCGGGGATTGCCATAAAGCAATATCCCCCATAAAAGGCCGCCTGTACGAGTGAACTCTCAAAGTTGGAGATCAAAAGTACGTTCTTGAACGCTGCCACCATGGGATTGGTCACATCGTTGGCAAAACCCCAGAGTGCGAAGAGCGTTGTCACTAGCGCGAAGGGAAAGAGATACTGTTTGGGGACAACCGGTATGGGTTGATGCTCAGAGCTAGTTGGGTTCGACATGAGTTTCCCAAAAAAGGAGGAGACATTTGCAATCTAAGAGACCCTATTGCAGTGAGCTGGATCATTCCGAAATCAACTTCGAAGGTTCCTAGCTCTCCTGCACTTGGATGATAGCAAGATACACTCGATTGCCCTCTTGGGCAATCTACGATTCCTGCCTCAGTAGTGACTTCGCGGCTGCCACATTCTCGTCGGAGCGATGGATGTGGCGTAGCCAGATCCAATAGAGTCCCGTTAGGGCAATAGCTGCCGCGATTACACAGATAAGAGCGGCAGAGTAGTTGCGGATCAAGAAAAGCATTGGTGCCAAAAATATCATCACTTGGTAGGTGAGTGCGAAGGGGATAGCCATCACCTCGCGACGATGTTCTGTCGATACTTGCTCGCGCAGGGAATTGGGAAGTTCACTCTTGAACTCAGACCAGAATCCGAAGGGCAGAGTCGTCAGATAGAAATTCCGTAGCACCGGTTCGGGTGTTGGCTTTGTCAGCAGCGATCCCAACACCGAAGCAATCAGTCCTATCAACCCAAGCAATGCCAATGACCAGGGCTCAGTCGCTAAGAACTGGTATGGCTCACTAATCCAAGGGGTAATCACCCGCTGAGCAATTGCAGCAACCATCCCGACGATACAACCGATAGCGAATCCTGCCCCGTTAAATCGCCACCAGTAAAAACGTAATAGCAGAGGCACCATCAAACCTCCCCCCAGGCTCATGATGATCCAGACCCAGATTTCGTTAATATTGCTTACAAAGAAAGCACAGACCAGGGCTATTGCCACCAGTCCCATGATGAAGATCCATGTCGCAACGATCAACTCGCTCATGGAAGCTGTCGGCCTCAGGTGTTTTTGATAGATGTCGCGAACGAAAAACCCTGATGAGAGATTGACCCACGAATCAAATGTCGACATGGAGGCCGCAATCAATGCGACGATCATGAGGCCACGCAACCCCGCTGGAACATAGGCCAAGAAAACAGCCGGCATGATTCTCTCGGAGTTCACCACTCCATAGAAATTTACGAGTAGCAGTTTGTTGGCCCAGTCGGTACCGAGTTGCGTTTCTAAGCCCGCGATCAACTCCGGTGGCTGCGATTTCTGGTCATGTACGATTTGAGCTAGCGTATGGTCCCAGTTCTCTTCGTTTGTGGGGATGTGGGTCTGAATCAAATCAGCAACTTGAGGAAGTTTCGAAGTGTCGGGTATCAGAGAATTAACCAAGGTCAACCCGAGAACCGCTATCGCCATCAGCGCAGGCCAGCGAATCGAGAGCAAAGTGGTCCAGAGCAATGAAAGCTTGGAGCAATCTGCGTCGCTACGTGCTCCAAAGTATTTGGGGTCATCTCCACACCCAAGACCGAAAATCAGATTTCGAAAAAGGTAGATCGTCGCAAAGAGCAGAAGCGATTCGTAACGTTCATACCCTGGAGGCATGTGCGTTTGTATTCGCGGCAGGGCCTCGGTCCAGTGCTCGTTGTGGGTGACGGTATCTGCCAGAGTTGCCAGGCTGTGAATATCGGGAATTTTTTCCCAGGAAAGTACCACCAATAGCACAGCTGCAACTCCCAAAATGAAGAACTGCAAGAGGTCGGTGAACACCACTCCGTAGAAGCCCGAGAGCATGGTATAGCAGGTAGCAACAGCGAACATTCCCACGGCGCAGGTGATGGGCGAGAAGGGAATCATGGTTGAGAGAAACAAACCCGTTCCTTTGGCCAAGTAAGTGAGCATCCCCAACGTGGTCAAAATCCCTGAAAGGGCCTTCGCAAATTGAGCAAACTGACCACCAGCACCATTACCAAAACGATAGATCATCCATTCCGCTCCAGTCAGGCAACCGGATCGCCGATGCCATTTTCCGGTCCAGAGCATCATCACTACCAATAGCAAGGAAGCGCCTCCACGGAATTCTATGAATAGTCCACGAGGGCCTAACAAATACAGAAAGGAGACGATCACCATCGAACCGGCCACGTCCATGTACTGCGAAGTACCTGAAATGCCAAGCATCCACCAAGGGAGCGATCTGTCACCAACCAGGTAATTCTCCAGACTTGAGGAAGCCTTTCGCTTGAGAAAAAATCCAAGCAGGATCAGTACTAAAAGATACACGCCAATGACGGACAAGTCAGCGGTGTTTAGATAGTGCTGCGACAAAGTGCCGTTCTCAACAATGAAAGACAGAGAAGAACGTCCTTGATTTTACTTTAATTGAGACGCAAGGGAACTGGTCAAGTCGTGGTGAACTGTGAAAGGAGCAATGTCCAAGCTTCAAACGCCAATGGACTCAAATTCATCAGCGTTGGTCATTGCTCATTGAACATTGGCCATTCACCCAAAGCTACTTCTTCGGCACCGGAGATCCACTCTGGTGGGATATTCTCTGAGAATCCTGCGGATGAAAAGAAATCGCCTGTCCCCCACCGGCTGCCAACCTTATCGGCAGAATGGTTTCAGAGGTCACTTTCTTTTGCTCGACAACGTAGTTCGTCGGCTTAGTTTTCCAATCGGCGTCCTCTGCATCGCGGTAGATCGTTGCTAGATAGGTTCGATCGGCATCAAGAAAGGTAAGCGGAACTTCAAGAGTGCGCTGAACATCATCTGTAATGGAACCCAGATACCAATCCTGACCATCGCGTCGCTTGCGCGCAATGGTGACATAGTCTCCGATTGAACCATTCAAGACACGGGTCTCTTCCCAATCCGTCGGTACGTCGACAATGAACTGGAAGGCATCCATGTGGGGTTCGTAGTTCTCTGGCAAATCGGCAACCATCTGCAGGGGACTATAGAGTACGACATAGAGTGCCAGTTGCTTGCAGAGGGTGCTGTTCACACGATTGTCGGGACGGTCCTCCTCAAAAAGCAAGTCAAAAATACCCGGAGTGTAATCCATGGGTCCTGAAAGCAATCGCGTGAAGGGCAGGATAGTCGTATGGTCTGGAGGATTCCCGCCGTCGGCGGCCCATGCATCATATTCCTGCCCTCGGGCACCTTCGCGGGTCATCATATTGGGATAAGTGCGACGTAAGCCTGTGTCTTTGATCGGTTCGTGAACATCGACCATGAGATGATGCTTGGCAGCCTCCTCAACGACTCTTTGATAATGTTCCACCATGAACTGGCCGTGGTGCCACTCACGACACTCTTCGCCATTTTCGTCCAATCGTTTAATGTTCTGCCCATAATTCACGTAACCTGTCTTCACGCCTCCGTATCCGAATCGCTGGTAGAGATCCATGGCGTCTTTCATTTGATCCTCATAATTGAGAACTGCGCCCGCTGTTTCATGGTGGCCTATGAGAGACACCTTTTTTTCTTTGGCATAGTTAGCTAGTGCTTCCATATCAAAATCGGGATAGGCTTCGGTAAAACTGAAACCATCTCCATTGGCAATCCAATCACCATCCCAACCTTGGTTCCAACCTTCGACCAACACGCCACCAAAGCCATACTTCGAAGCAAAATCGATGAATCGCCTGACATTCTCCGTCGTCGCTCCATGCAATTCACCGGATCCCCAGGTAGAACGCCCTAGATGCATTTCCCACCAGATACCGACATACTTACACGGCTTGATCCAACTCGTGTCCTTGATCTTTGAAGGTTCATTCAGATTCAGAATTAAGTACGAGGCAATCAAATCGCCAGCGCTGTCGGCAACCTGAATCGTGCGCCAAGGGGAATGATGCGGTAGATCGGCTTTGACCTTAATCCCATCGGACCACGGGACGAGATCGGCCTTGAGAGAGTGTTCCCCTTCACGAGCAAGCGTCATGCTGGCAAAACCGACCAGAGCCGCCTCATGGATGCTCAGGTAAACTCCATCTGGCGTAGACAACGCGAGGGGAGTCTGAACTTTTTCGAGCTTGCTCACGGGGTTGTTCTGATACAAGTATTCGTATCGATCATTGCCAAAGGCAGGGATCCACCAGGCAGAACAATCATCGACCAGATTGAATTCCGTTAATTCATCTAAAATGACTAACGACGATAGCTGGGGCTGCTCAGGCCATTCGTAGCGAAAGCCCACACCGTCGTCGAAGACGCGAAATACTATTTTCATTTCTCGCGCAGGTGAGTCTTGTTGCCGCAGATTGATGCGAAGCTCGTTATAGGAATTGAGAATCTCTTTCTGTTCCCCCCAGGGTTGGGTCCAGGTCGCGTGATGAGAAGCTGTATCCGTTGAGACGATCTCAAGACCTTTGTCCAGCTCTACGCCATCGGCCAGAGAGACTCCCAGCTTTGACGCATCAATCAGTTTCTTGCCTTGATATTCAACGCTGTAAGTTGGTATTCCACCTTGCAAGTCAAATACAACCTCCAGAGTGCCTCGCGGAGACGCGACTCGAATCTCTTCGGCCACAGAGAAAGTTGAAGAAGTAAAAGCGATCAGAGTAGAAAACAAATAGTAAAAGATCTTTGAACGTTTCTTCATTGAGTTAGTGTCTGAGGGAGTAAGGGGAGTTGGTATTGAATCCGGGAGACTATTCTTGTATCGCCAACCGAGATGAGCTCTTGCGGATTGGCCTTCCGGTGGATTCCCCTTCGAAAAGGGCCGGTTCGTTTGGCTCCAGCAAGAGCGATCCCTGGTAAGACTTGGAGCTGAGCATCCAATCAGCGCATTTTTCCAGAACGTTCGCCAAATCAGGCAACTTGAGTCCCGTAATTGAGGGGCAAAAGAACTCTGCTGGTGGCTCTATGTTGACCGCACAGACCGACAAATCCTTACCGACGCGAATGTCTCGTTCCCAGCATGCTCGCATCATACCAATCGCGGCAGGACACGTCGTACTGATCATCGCCGTGGAAGAAATCTTATGCTCGTCAATAAGACGAGCCGTCAAGTTGTAGGAAACAATGGTTGGGTCGGTGAATTCAGGAGCCGGCTTGTCCCACAGTTGCCCTTGAACATTACGTTTCGCGAGCCAACGCTCCCAAATATCTATCCGGCGTTCAATCTCGGGGTTTCGATTCTGAGTATTGACACAGTCAATTTTTCGGTGGCCGAGGCGATAGAGATGCTCCAGCACTTCTTCGACACAGGAGTCGGAGAATAGCCGAATCGACGGCAAACCCTTAGTGGAGAAATCTCCGTCGAGTATCACCACCTTGTTTTCCCGATAGACGTCTGCAAGTCGGGAGGGCATTCCAGATCCATGTGGAATGACAAAGGTCCCACGTGCTTGTTCGGCAGCTTCGAGAACCGTCCTCTCATCCCAATGGACGAATTGCACAGGTCGTAAACGAAACCCCCGCTTCTCGGCGAAGTCAGAAACTAGCCCGCGCAACTGCGTGAGATAGGTAGAAGGGTAGGCAGGATACAGCAACACGACCTCAGCCGGCTTGGCGCGCTTCACATACGAAGGATGGATACCAAGGCTCCCTGACGTATCGCGGATGAGCACTTTGTCATCGATCAACTTCAATACCGCCCGCCGGGCCGTCATATAACTGACTCCCGTTTCTTCAGCGATCTTGCGTTCACCAGGAATACTGTCAAGTAAATAGTCACCTTCGCGAATTCTGCGCTCGATGACCGTCATGACTTCGGTGAATTTGGGTTGTGACGGCATTGTGCGTACTGATGTAACAAGGATTCCAAGTAGTGGTCCACAAACAATCGAGTGGCCCCACGAGTTAAAGTGCTCAGGCCTCGAATACATGCTTATTTCGACGAGAGGGCCCAAGATTCAAAAAAACCGACTTTTTTTGTTGACAAGCTCTAGAACCTAATATAGCATAAATGCTACAAGGTGCAAGAATGCTATAACATGAATTTTGCTTTTCCTCAGCATTTTTGTGCTTTGTACGATCGAGGCCTTTTCGGAGACACTTGTTACTTGTCACAGCAGCCAATCGCGAAAGCTTACACTGACACATCGTTTCAATGAGATTTGGCAGCGCAAGCGGCAATGAGCTACTCAAACACCGCTGACAGCGACTGTATTTCCTATTCGGCCTATTTAGAATCCCCACCGAGTGCGGAACGGTTGGAGAACGAGGAGAAGTTTCCGCTTTCACAGTAACCTGATTTCTTTTGTTTCTTAGTTTTTTGGAGGGTAGTTCTCATGAAAGTGAATTTGAACCTTGGCCGACTCGCTCTGATGTTGGCAGCAACGGTGATGGGGCTGGCGATTAGTGCCTCTATCAATGCCCAGACGGTTTTGATCGATCTAGGTAACGATCAGGGATATCGAAGCGTAGATGTGCCCAATCCTGATGTGAACGGAAATTATTGGAATAGCGTTTGGTCCGGCGCCTATTACGCAAATCTTACCGATATCAATGGCAACCCGTCTGGAGTTGCCTTTGGTTTCAGTTCAGCGGCTGGAAATGATAGCTATAATGGCCCGGCCGGAGCTACTGATGTGAATGGCCCTGGCGACTCGGTTTACAACGCTGCGGCGCTCGGTAATTTGGGTGTCCAAAACGCTGTATACGATTATTACGTTTCGTCTACTTTTCAGATTCAGCTATTAGACCCCTTGAAGTCCTACGATCTGACTTTCTATGGTTCGCATAAGTACAATGCTGATAATACGACACGTTACACCATTTACGATGATGGGACTTTCAGCAACCCAGTCACATCGGCTGATTTGATCGTGGGCGTGAATGACGCCCATAACCAGGATACAACCGTCACGATCAGTGGAGTTTCTCCGCAACCGGACGGCATCATTTATGTCGGATTCGCCGCAGCAGGAGGGGGTGACGGTTATCTGAATGCTTTGCAGATCAACGCCATACCGGAACCCAGTTCGCTGTTGCTCATGGCGAGCGCTGCTGGTTTGAGCTTAATCCGACGTTGTCGTTAGGATTTATCATTGACTACTTAGGATTAAGACTAGGTTTATGAAACCGCAACAGCCTGCTTTTGGCTGGCTGTTGCGGGTTCTCTCATAGAAAGAGGTGATTCAAGTGAAAGCCCTACTCAGTGGAAAACTGCTTGCCGGATTCGCAACAGCACTATTGCTGACAGCGGGGCTCGCGGTCTCGGCTCATGCCCAAACGGTACTTATTGACTTTGGTAACAATGTGACTTCCTACCGTGGTCTGCCAATCGCTAATCCAGATGCCAACGGATATAATTGGAACAGTCTCCAGCCAGGATTATTCTATACAGATCTTGTCGATAGCGATAACAACGCGACGACTATCGACTTTGGATTCAGTACCCCCGTCGGGACCGACAGCTACAATGGCCCCGCCGGAGCGACTTCCGCTGGTACCATACTAAGCGATGTGACTTTTGCGGACGTCGATGCGACCTCTTTGGGCATCTTGGGGGGAGCCTGCGACGCGGACACGGGGACTGGAACATGTGAAGGGGTGTTTGACTTTGCAGCCACCGATCCAGGTGCTCCAGTTCGATTCGAGATTCAAGAGTTGGATCTGACAAAAACTTATGACTTGACCTTTTTCGGTTCGCACAAATACAGCGTGGGGAATACGACCACCTACAATGTTTACACAGATGACACATACACCACTTTGGTAGATTCTGCGAGTCTCCAACATCAAGACTCAAGTGATCCTTCTATGCACAACCGAGACATGGTGGCTACCATCAGTGGCGTATCACCGTCGGCCACTAGTATTCTCTATCTGGAATTTGTTGGTGATTCATCGGTCACAGGCTCTCAGGGCTATTTGAACGTGATGCAACTCGAAGGTATGGCTTCGTCTCTAGCCGGCGATTTCGATGAAGATGGAGACGTGGACGGCAACGACTTTTTGGTCTGGCAACGGGATCTTAATGTGGGGAGTCTTACCGAGTGGCAGGACAATTACGGAGCTCCAGCATTGGTTGCAGCCCTAGGTGCAGTACCTGAACCCAACACTTTCTGCCTGCTCTTACTAACTAGTCTTGGTACCATCAGTTTTCGTAGAACCACCGAATCGAGAATTTGATGGGGCAGCACTGCACGCCGTCGGGGTTTACGGCGGCGTGCGGTTATTAGTCTCAGCTTCTCATCTGAGCCAAACCGTATGGAGAATATCTTGAACTCACAAAGACTCCCCACAAACTCTCTGAATACTCAGAAACTACTACGCTACCGATCAGTGTCTCTTACGAACAAAGGTTTTACACTGGTAGAACTTTTGGTCGTAATTGCCATCATTGGGGTGTTAGTAGCTTTACTGCTACCAGCCGTGCAAGCTGCGCGCGAGGCAGCGCGACGGATTAGTTGCAGTAACAATCTGAAAAACATTGGGCTGGCGGTTCTCAATCACCACGATGTCCATGGGCACTTTCCTGTCAATTATGGAGGTGCATGGCCCGAATTTCCTAACACAAACGCACCCCATCCGGCAGTGGGTTGGGTCGTCGAAATCCTGCCTCAGCTCGAACAAGGACCACTCTATGAGCGTTTTAAGCAGGGTGGGGCCTACGAAGGTTCATTTCGCGAGGGCTTAACTCCCAATAGAAAGCGACCAGACCTTGGCATTTATTCCACGAAGAATGGAATATCGGTTCCCGAGTTGATGCAAACGGCCCTACCAATTTTGGCCTGTCCCTCAGATGGAGGCAGTGAAAGAATTCGCGATGATCAATTCCAATGGACTGGCACTCCGGTTTCAGTCACTAATTACAAAGGTGTCCTTGGCGACACTTTTTTGGGCATTACTTATGGTTCAAATTTCTCAAATGATGCCTCAAACTACCCCAGCGGAAATTATGATGGTGAAGAATCTTCAACGGGATTCCAAATAGACCAGAGAGACTGTCATGGTGATACTCGTTGTCGTGGTATCTTCTTCAGAAACTCCTTTGCAAGACCTGTGAAAATCAAGGATGTGACCGACGGCACGAGCAACACATTTTTGGTGGGTGAAGACTTACCAGATTACAATCTTCATTCGGTAGCCTTTTATGCCAATGGGAGCTGGAGCAGTTGCAATATCGTTCCTAATTACCGGATTGGTGAAGAACTTGCCCCGATAGAACTGGATGCGTGGTGGGAACTACAAGGTTTTCGGAGCCGTCATCCTGGAGGATTACAGTTTGTACTCGTCGATGGATCGGTGAGATTTATTTCTGAAGGCACGAATTTTGAACTCTATCGCACAAGTTGTACGCGCAATGGCGGTGAAAGTATTGGGTCGGGACTCTGAGAGGTTCTTTAGAATTGACCAACTGTCGACAAGGTCCAAATTCCAGTGGATAATTGTTAGGGTGGTTTCATTCGTTGGTTGGTTTCGATGAAAAGAACAATTAACTTGGAGCGGTCGCTCTAGCAGTTTGTTTTCCAGGAGTTGTTTGGCATGCAGAAGAGGTCGGGGATAACAGCAACTAAATCTGCTCAGAAATCGTCTTACCAAACGGCAAGGCAGAGAGTCGCATCAGGATTGATTCTCTTCGGCTGCCTGCTCATGAGCGGTTGTGGAAATAATCTCTCCCAGGTAACGGGTGTCGTGACACTGGATGGAGAACCTCTTAAAGGAGGGGATGGTATTCATGCCACGGTCTTTTTTCAGCCCGTTTCGAATACAGGGGCAGCTGCCGTAGGAGTTGTCGACGAAAATGGCGTCTACAAACTTTCCACGGGTTCACAGAGTGGAATCACTCCCGGTGAGTATCTTGTCACCTACTCCGCCTCTCAAATCATCCCTTCCAAAACGGGAGGTACTCCCTCTGGTAAACGTATCAGCGATCCGAAGTATTCCAGCACAAAAACGTCCGGCTTGCGCTTCGAGGTGCAAGAAGGAGAGAACGAATACGACATCAGCATAGAATCTCCTCCCAAATCAGCGTCCCGTGGACGCCGCTAAATACAACTGAAGACCCAAGACACGCAAAGCGATTGGCCTCTTGATGAAAATCTCTTCTGGATTCAAACTCTTCTGGCAAGTGCTGCCAGCAATTCTTCTACTAGTGGGTAGTCTTGAGGCTGCAAACGCACAAACGATTCTCATCGATTTTGGCAACGAAGACAGTTATCGTGGAGCCACTGTCACGAACCCTGACGTGAATGGGAACCATTGGAACAGTGTTCGTTCTCAAGATTTCTATCCGAACCTGCTGGACATGGCCGGCAATGCAACGACAGTTGATTTCGGCTTCACTACTGCGGCTGGAACCGACAGCTACAATGGTCCCGCTGGCCCTACAGATATCAATGGACCTAGCGATTCGGTGTACAACGCGGCTGCACTTGGTAACTTGGGCGTTCAAAACGCTGTTTACGATTATTATGTTTCCTCTCAATTCCAGATTCAGCAGCTGGACCCACTGAAGACTTATGATCTTACTTTCTTCGGCTCGCATAAGTACAACAACGACGACACCACCAAGTACACCATTTATACGGATGATACTTTCACCACTCCCCTTTCGACTGCCAACTTGTTTGTCGGTTCAGGTTCAACTCACAATCAAGCGAATGTTGTGACCATCCAAGGAGTTGCACCTCAAGCAAACAACACACTTTATGTTGGATTCGAGGGTGCCAATGGCGGCAACGGGTATCTCAACGCTCTCCAAATTGCCGACGCTGCTAGTGATCCCCCTGATCCAGACCCAGATCCTGCTGGCAAGCCCAAACTCTACATGCACTACATGCCTTGGCACGACACCCCAGCAAGCTTGGGTGGGAGCAACGGAAGTAGTTGGAATGGGCATTGGAATGGCTTTGGTGCCACCAATCCCAATAACATCGATGCCGATGGAAGAAGAGAAATCGCCTCGAACTACTATCCAAAGATTGGGCCGTATCAATCGAGTGATCCCGATGTACTCGAATACCACATGCTATTGATGAAAATGGCTGGGGTCGAAGGAATTCTGATCGACTGGTACGGCGTTCAGGGTACGAATGGCGATATTACGAAGCTGCTCAACAACTCGAATGCAATTGTGGCTAAGACAGACGACTTTAGCATGGAATTTGGCGTCGTTCTGGAAGATCGATTTGCTGCCAATACGGGGCAAGTAGCGACGAATATGGCCTATCTTCGCGATAACTATTTCAACAAGCCCGAGTATATCCGCATCGGAGACGGCGATGACCCTTTGGTCGCGGTCTTTGGTCCGATTACCCAGCAGCAACCCTCCGACTGGACCACGATCTTAGCCCAAGCGGGAGAGGACGTTGAACTGCTTCCTTTGTGGTATGAGAAGAATGATGCCGGCGCGAATGCCACAGGAGAATATGCTTGGATTTACGAAGATGAAGCTCGCGATGACTATTTGACTCGCCTTGAAGAATTCTACCAGAACCGTGCACCCACGTTAGGAACCGTAGGTGGTGTCGCCTACCCTGGCTTCGAATCTTTCGGCGGATTCTCATTCGAGATCCCCCACGACAACGGTCAAACTCTGGCAAACACGCTCGCCCTGGCTGACGAGTACAGTAACAACCTAGATTTCATCCAACTTGCAACGTTCAATGACTTTGGCGAAGGAACGATCTTCGAGCCCACCGTCGAGACTGGTTTTGCCTACCTCATGCAACTCCAGCAGTTCACCGAGGTGCCCTATGGCGAGGCCGAATTGCAAATGGTGTTCGACCTCTACAGGGCACGAAAAGAATTCAGCGGGGATGGAACAATCCAGGCGCAGTTGGATCAGGCGTCGGCACATCTCAACGCATTCGAAATTGACGATGCTCTGGCGATTATCCAGTCCATTTTGCCTCCCGGAGATTTCGACGGGGATGGGGACGCCGATGGTGCTGATTTCTTGCTCTGGCAAAGGCAAAATGGCAAGACAGGACTCTATCCACTCAATACGCTCGAAGCCGATGGCAATGCCGATGGTGTGGTGGATGGCAAGGATCTTCTCTTGTGGCAGCAGCACTCTAACGCAGCCACGATAGTCTCGCCATTAAGCGAGAGTTTGGCAGTCCCTGAACCCTCAGCGGCTGCGATCTTGTTGCCACTTGGTTTGGGAATCTTGCTCAGGTTGTTTTAGGTAAAGTCGTAGGCCGGAACGAGCAACGCGAGTTCCGGCAATGCGACTGAACTTGTCTAGCATACTTTAAGAATCGCCGGAACTGCGCACGGCTTGTTCACGGCCTACAGAGAAATCTCACCGTACCTTGCATTTGAATTGCAAGATGACGCCAGCACCGGCATCCAGGGGCTCTTTGATTTCCCAACGCAGGACTTCTGAGCCACCCGAGTTTGGCTCGGTGGAGAAGTCGGCCTCGACGCTTGCCTTGGCACTGTCGGGCACGTATTCCAGCCGCGTGGTGAGATTGTCGACCACGGTGACGTTGCCCATCTCGCGATTGCCGACGTTATCTAGCCGCAGTGTGAACTCGACGATTTCACCTTGTTTGGCTGAACCGCAGGATGACAGCTTGATGAGTCGCAGACACGGCTTATTCGGTTCTTCGAGGTGATAGATGACACCTGGTTGACGATCGCTGACTGCGGCCACCGCGTTGCGACTGTCGATGGTAATCTGCGGTGCCTGGTCGCCGGTCCAGGTGATCGCGGCCAGACTAGCGCGAGTGATTTTAACCTTCTCGTCTCCAGTCAGGATGCCGGCCTTCACGACTTGCAGGTCGCAGTAAGGTGATAGGGTACCGATCTCGGCAGCAAGTCGTTCGTCGCGAGCAATCTCGCCCGGCTGCTGACGCTCTAGCAACAAACTGGCCGGGTCTTCTACACGATTGATATTCGGTTCGAGCTTGTTGATCGAAGGAACTGCTCGCTCTTGCTCGTCGATCTTGGCCAAAGCAGTTGTCTGTCCAAATCCACCCGCTGCATCGTAGCTTTCGTATTCATGGAGATCGATCACACGGCGCACCACGCCAAACCTTGGAGCATAGATGCACACTTGATTGCTGGGAGTGATGAGCGTGCGGCCATCGACCGTGTCGTAATGGGCCACGGTATCTTCCTGTTCGAGGCCATCGATCTTCCAATCCTCTTTTACCCCTGCGGGCAAGCCCTTGTCGCCCCCATCGCATAGGTATTCGTCGCGGGGCCCCACAATGGCGCAGTCGCCACATCCACTGCAACACGAGCATCCTGGCATATTGCACTGGGCAGGACGAATCCCGGCGGCGTACTCGGCTTGCCGGGCAACCGGGGGCGGCATGTGAGAATCTGGCATATAAACTGCCGGCATGACTTGACGTTGGGGCACTGCTGCTGCGAACGGAGAAGCCTGCTGAGCGAGTTGAGGATTACTTGCCAACTGCCCCTGCGGTGTTACCGCTCGACATGAGCAGAGCACCAGGAGTACCACGGCGACCACGACGTAGCGAAACCACAGCGGCGGACGGCCGGTGTTTGGAGTAGTCGTATAGTAATGAGCAGATGGTTGCAAGATAGCGTATCTCGGAATAGTGTTTAATTGCCAGGCCTTGGTGCGATCAGTAGTTCCTCGCCCGGTGTCAAGACCTCACCAGGAACGGCTTGTTGCACGGAAAAGTCGACCTTCGGTTTGCACTGGTCCAGCGATGGCTGATCGAAGACTACCGCTTGAGGCGAACCGTAGGTAAATCCTGCATCGGCAAGCGAACCCTCAGGAACGCGTCCGCCCATTCGCAAGATCGCAATAGGACGCCCCAGGCTGTCGGCCATCACCAACGGATCATCACCCGGTCTGGCTTCGACCCACGGCTGCTGTTCATCTTCCCGAGCGATTGCCGGAGCAAGGAGCGGGTCTTCCACGTAAATCACGCGCGTGATAAACCGACCCTCAGCAGCCTGAAGTAGCTCATCGAGTGTTAGTTCGATGGGAACTGGAAACCGCAGTGACTGGCCCGGTGGGGGGTACAGTCGGTCGATCATCTCCACGGTCGGAAATACTTCCATTCCAGGGTTTTCTGGAATATCGGTTACCCGAAATCGATAGACCGGTCCGATGGAGAGCCCAACAAGCAAGCGGTCCGGCACACCTTGTTGAAAACTGGTCCCTGCCGCCGGTGCGATCCGAGCTCCGTGAGGGGCACGAATCTCCACCGGCTGGCAGGCACCTGACAACGCACCGCCTCTCAGCAGTCGCTGGCGGCCAATCGCTCCCGGAGGCATGGCACCAGCATGGTGCCAATGCGCTGATTTTTCTATCGCTGACACCGAAGTGCCAGACGGTAGCCAAATCAGTACTGCTAATAGCAGCTTGCCTGCGACGAACATGCGACCGAAGTCACATTGCCGAGCTTTGCGGTCTGTTGTCATATATTGTCCGTGGTCAGTTGTCAGTGTCTGTCTGGCCACCCTGATCTCTATGCACTCAACCCTCAAATCCTTTATTGGCAAGGATCTTCAACGCATTCACCATTGTCGTTGCAGCCGGTAACTGCTGCACAGAATTTCTTGAATGCAGTAGGTATGGCTGGTGCTACAGTTCCACCGTGAGCCCGAAAGGGAGCACGATTCACTTCTGATATGTGGACATGGTTCACAGGGCGTGGGTAGTTCATTCCAGGCCGCTGCTTGACGTCGATCTTCATGTTGTGCACTGGAGGTGGCATCAACACGCGGGTGTGATTCTTAACCGTATGGCTCGTGAGGCCCGCTTCATGACCCAAAGGAATATGCGGAGGACCAGGAAGTCCGATTGGAGTACCAACACTTGGCATACCCCATTGAGGAGTCGTCATTCCCGATACCATGTGTGGAGGCATAGGTTGAGGTGCAAAACCCGCAGTGGACATTCCCTGAGGGCCAGGCATTCCGCTATAGCCACCGCCGTATCCACCACCACCGCCATAGCCGCCGTCGTAGCAATCTCCACCACCCTCGGGACAATTGCCCCCTTCAGGGCAGTACTCCCCTTCGGTGTATTGAGCATGCTGCACATTATCGTTCATTGCCAGTCCGCCCTGATTGCCGAGTTGCAAATCGAGATTACCGATTCGCAATATGGCCAGGATCGCACCGCGGCGGTCGGCCTCGGCAATCGGATCGACACCCGGATCAAGACGTGTGCTGACCAGTGTCTCTACACCCGAGAGCGCCAATTCTTGGAACTCTGGATCTGGCAGATAGATCACCTTCGTGACAAAGTTGCCACTGAGCACCTGATCGAGGTCCTCGTCGGTGAACTGCACAGGAATCGGAGCGTGAGCCAAATAGGCGTCCGTGCGAGGTGTCACGGGAGCAATTTCCAATGTGGGATAGAGTTCCACACCCTCACGTCCCGCTAGGCTCGTCAGCTTCAAGCGATAGATGGCACCCTGGGGAAAATTCTGCCGACCTGGCATCACCAGCGGCACGGAATCGAACATTTGGTTTCCGCTGGTATCCCAGGAAACTTCCCCCCCTTCGACACCCAAGAAGGCGATCTGAGAGGTCGCACCGGCACCCATACCCATCGGAGGACATGCACCGCCGCCCATGTAGCCAGCCGGCGAGGCTGAGGCACCACCGGCGAATCCACCGCCACCCATGCCTGCAGCAGGCATCAATACGCCGGGACCAGGGCCGCCCACTCCAGGGCCCGGTTCCATCAATCGCTGCGCTGGTGGCAGGTTATACGCCAAGTGATGATGCTGCGCCAGGCAGTTCGCTGTGGCCAGCGTGCTCATCAAGCAAATCGTGGATAAGAAAAAGTGTTTTTTCATCGCGTTTCCCCCCTCAGGTCGCACGAACATGCGTAAAACGTTCGAGGTTGTGTGGAGTCATCAATGCCCGCGGCATTGGGTGCTCCGATATGTGTGTTCTTGCATCCGTCGGACTAGCTGCCGCAAACTACCGTTGCTAGCACCATCCGCTGTGAACAGTGCGAGCCAGTTTGCTGTGGACCGGCTGGGCGGAGTCCAACTAGAATCCGCTCTGCTTGGTTGGCTTGTCACCTTCCCGATCCAATTTCCTAGTCCTGTGAGAATTCCCGAGCGCAATGGTTCGGGTATTCTCCCGCAGATAAATGGTCGGCCTGTTGCGACCCGAATCTTTGGCAAATCCGGTAAATCCGGCAAAGGAAGACTAGATTGCGTGGTTTAACACTCACCGCTTCCCTCGTTTGGGGCAACTTGGTGCTGGCAATGCTTGCCGCTGAAGCACATGCTGCGCCCCCTGATGCGGTAGAAGTTACTAGTGGGGATGTCCTACTCACCGAAGTTCTTGCCACCATGGAGCGCCGGGCAAACGTTTCCGCCCGGTTGCGACACCAGTCGCGATTGGCAGACGAAACGCAAGTCGGCTCCGGACATTTCTGGCAACAGGGTGCCGGGGCCCAGCGTAGGACCCGCTGGGAAATGCAAACCCAGGTAGCCGGTGAAAATGCTAGCTATGTACAAGTTTACGATGGTCGCTATCTGTGGACCGACCGCCACATGCCGAGCGGCCGACAAGTTCATCGACTCGATGTGGCCAATCTCAGTAGCCGCCTCCGTACCTCCTTTCGGCAGTCTGCAAATTTTGCCGAGCGGGAGAGTCTCATCAGAGCGGCTGAGTTCCGCGGGGGCATTTCGCAGTTACTCGCTGAGTTGCTGACCCGCTACCGATTCGATCCCCCCCGGCCAACCCAGCTCAATGGGCTGGCCGTCAACGCGCTGCTGGGGCGATGGCGACCGGAGGAGCTGGCGATCATGTCCTCTACTGCCAACGCGGCGGATCCCGACCCCGCGACGTGGCCGGACCAATTGCCGCACCATGTGCTCGTGCTGGTGGGGCAAAGCAATCTCTTCCCTTACGTGCTAGAATTCCGCCGTGCGAGCGATGCCTATGTCAGCGAGACCCTTTCGGGCCTCAAGCCCACGTCTGATCCGCTGGTACGTTATGAAATCTTCGAAGTCCATTTCGCCGACGCGATCGACGCAACCGTCCTCCAATTCAAACCGGGCGACGTCGACTGGAGCGACGAAACAACGCTCGTGTTCGAGAAACTGAGCCAGCAACAAGCGGCCGCAGAGGCACGCTTGGCTGAGCGTGCAAGCCAGCGGCGCCAGTAGTCAGAGTTGCTTGACGATCGCAGGAATGATTCCCCTTCACTTCGATTCATTCCACTTCTCGAAGTTGCATCGTGTCAATGACTTTCTTGTTTGCCAGAGCATTGGTAATCACGACGACCCAAGTGCCTGGGGCACACCATTGTTTCTGTTTTAGTACGTCGAGTGAATCAAGGATCGTTTGCTCGGGGTCCTCTGAAAATTCCATCAAGAAGGGTTCGACCCCCCAAGGGAGAAGAAGCTGACGAAATATGCTCTCAACATCGGTAAAGGCATAAATCGGTACTCCATAGGGTCGCAACGCTCCCAGGACGTAGGCGAGGAAGCCACTTCGAGTAAATACCACGATAGCTGATTGCCCTAACTCTTGTGCCAACACGGCAGCTGAACGCAACATCTTTGCTTTTGGCTCACGTAGCTGGATTTGAGAATTCAATTGCCCATGTACCGTTGGTTCGATACTTTGAATGATGTTCTTAAAGACTTCCACACATTCCAAAGGATAAGCGCCCGTGGTCGTTTCGCCCGACAACATGACAGCGTCCGCTTGTTCGCGGACCGCATTGGAAACGTCAGAAATCTCTGCTCGAGTTGGAATGGGCGAATGGATCATCGACTCTAGCAGATGTGTAGCAATGATGACGGGCTTGCCTTCTGCCTGGCAAGCACGGACGAGCTCGGTCTGTACGAGAGGCAATTGGTGATAATCAATTTCGATACCCAGGTCACCGCGCGCCACCATGATCGCGTCGGATGCTCTAATGATGTCCTCCATATTGCGGACACCTGCTTGCTCTTCAATCTTGGAAACAATCTTTGCAATGGATCCATTCTCATCCAAGAATTTGCGCAGTGTCTGAACGTCCTCTGCTTGGCGCACAAATGATAACGCCACAAAATCAATTCCAGCGGCAACACCCGCTTTTAGATCTGCTTCGTCTTTTTCAGTCAGCGCAGGCAGGTCGACCTGAACTCCGGGAAGATTGATGTGCCTCCGGGAACCGAGTGTGCCCGAGGTGAGGACTTCGCAGCGGATTCGTTCTTCATCCCTGGCGAGTACTTTGAAACGCAGCAAGCCACTATCGACTAGAATGATCTGCCCGACATCCACATCTTGAGAAAGCTTGGCATAATTTACCGAAACACTCGGAACACCGTCATTCATCACTTCTGCGGATTCGGCATGGAAATCCAACAAATCACCGACATCCAACTCCAGTGGCTTCTCCACATCCCCAGTGCGAATCTCGGGACCTTTCACATCCATCATCACAGCGACTTGTCGTTCCGATTCCTGGGAGACACGTCGAATCCGACCTACAACCTCCTCGACCCACTCTCGCGTAGCATGAGCCATATTCAAGCGGATGATATCCACGCCTGCTGCGATCAACTTCGCCAGACACTCGGGCGATTCCGTCGCGGGCCCGAGGGTGATTACGATTTTCGTCTGCCGGTAGTATTTTGTTTTTCTGTCCATACGAGTCTCAGCGAGAATAAGGCGAGCGTTTCGAACCCCCCAAAGTATATCGAAACTGGCAGTAGAATGCACATTCTGTACCACGACCCAAAGAACTCAATTGCCGGAGTTTCCTCCGATCCCCTCCACCCGGCTGCCTTAAGAATAGTCACTCAAGGGACATTGAGTGCGCACACAAATAAGAATGTTAAGAATATTAACTCTTGGGAACTCGTCGTCTGCAGAGCAATGCTGCGGCTGCCAAGAGAACGAGTGCGCTCGGTTCGGGTACTGTGACAGAGCTTGCAGATGGCGCTGCCAAGGATTGTATTTCGCGTTGCCAAGCAAGGAAATCTGCTCCGTCGCTGTCGCCGTCGTTGTCGGCGTCGGCTGTAGAGTCGAGGCCGTAGGCGGCTTGCCATTGGGCCAGGTCGCTGGTGTTGACCAAGCCATCGAAGTTGAAATCCGCGGGATTGAATTGGTAAAGTACCTGGTAACCAAGATCCCGCAAGAGGGCAGCATCAAGTCTAGTAAGGTACTTGCGTGCTCCGTCCGTTGAGTTGGGATCGAGCGAGACTTCTGAGATGATCCCAGCGGAGCTCCACACTTCGGACTGAATACTGCTTGCAAAATGGCCTGTGCTCGATTTGGGCACTGGCCCACCGTATTCGGCCACAAGATTTGTGCCAATCAGATTCCCTTCGTCATCGACGCCAACGAGATCATCGTCTTCTAGATTCGTGCTGGTGGCTCCCAGTGCATGAATCATTTCGTGCAAACCGGTAGAGTACAAGTCAGATTTACCTATAGCCGTGGGATCGACTGTTCTTAGGTCGAAGCCGTTCCACTTCAAGCTGGTGGTGTGCCAGTCCCAGTTGTCTGTGGAAATATCAGTCGTGGGCGTCTTGTTTGGATCTTGGATGCCGTAGTCATCGACAGGATTGACGCCAGGATCGTGACCTGCGTACCAGTTATCTCCGGTGTCAAAATAAACTCGACCGCCCCAGGTGTTGAATTCCGACCCAGCCGCGCCTGCGGCATTGCGGCTATCGTAGCCGTCCCAGCCACCTTTGGCATGTGCAGTGGTGCCCGAGTCAAAACTGAAAGCCCCGACATAGATGACGTACTCATTGGCCGCGACACTGGATCTGTTGGACGTCGACAATGTATAAGAATAACCTTGTCCGTCACTCTCTGCTGAGCCTTGAACCACATTCCCTGAGAGATCAACGATGCTACTCGCTTGGATATCTGAAAATCCGATGGAGCCGTTGAGTGATGTGAGGTCTGTCCAGTCGTTGTTCGTGATGATGGCCGACAGAAAAGCTGCGGCGGAATCTAGGGATGCACGGCGTGCCTGTCCTGTGGACGTACCTAAATCAAACCAATTTTCATTGTTCTCGTCGAGTGTGTAGTCGAGTGTGATCTGGATGGCGTGAACCGAAGCGACCGCAGAGACATGGCAAAAGACGAACACCAGCGCCTGAAGAAAACGGCAACGAAAGGCAGAGATTTGCATCGATTGTTACCGACTTTAAATGGACCGACTCTACGACTTATTCATCAACAGCCCACCAGCGCCGAGAATCGTCAACGCTGCGCCAGCAACTTTCAGCCCGAATGCCAGCTTCGCATTGCTTGATTTGGCTGTTTGGACCTCAGCTTTGGCATCCTCGAATCGTTTGCGGGCTGCTTCCAATCCGCGAGCCTCTTCGGGGCTTTCGGGAACTCTCTTATTGCGAGCATCCCGCCCTCTTTCGGCGGCAGCCTTTTCTAGAGAGGCATGGGCTTCGTAGTATTCATGTGCCTGCTGCTCAGTCAGGGAACCTGCAGGATCCGCTGCGGCCGGCAAGACCAAACCAGTCACGATCATTAAAATTCCTAACAAAGCTGCAGCTCCCGGCCAAATGGATGCAAAACTAGATTCTCCCATGGCTGACTCTTCCTATTCTTCTCATTCGAGCAACACACAAAGTTGCTGAAACTATAGTTCGCTTGTGTCGACACTTTGTCCATCACGAATATAAACAAGGTAAGCCATTACAAAATCGTCAACCTCATCAGTAAGGAACGAGACGTGACCATCGACGAAAGAGGCATTGACTCCTCCTAAATGATTGGATCGCGGGGCAGCGGATATGAAAGCGTCAATTGCGCAGGGCACCCCTTCGGCTAGAGCGCCGACAGGATCGGGACACGAGTACCCAATGTCCGGGTTCGTGCTATTTGGCCTTCGGGACAAACCGGCCCAGTTTGGGTCAGGCATGAACTCAAGTCCCGTGTCAGCCGAGATTTTGCTTTCCTGTCCCGATGCATCGACAGCATGCATGTCGTAAGCAAGAATCGCAGCCCCTGCCCAAGGCAAAGCCCATGCACCACGTTGATCTTCTTCTTGATCGCGAGTACGCACCTCCGAGAGCAAGAGAGTAGACGAGGTACCATCCTCGATCGCTCCCAATTTATTCCCATAGAGACTTATCGCGCCGGGCCAACGAAAGTAATCCGCATGATGGACGCTTTCAAAGGCCGCGTAGTTCCCTTTGGCAAAACGCGAACGCTCTCCAGTGCCTGGTGCATTGGTACCCCAATGCTTGTAAGTACGACCTTGTGCTGATTCGCTAGGACACAATAACGAAGAAATCTCAGACTCCTGGGGCTGAGGATCGCCGAGTGTGTTGGCGATATTGGTATTCTCAATATCAAACTGGGAATAGAGGTTTTGCTGCTCGATATAAGGCAACATTAAAACGATCCAACTGTGATTGCGACCGGCGCGAAGATTCACCTTGTCGCTCTCATTACCCGGCTTCGGGAGAAAAAGTCCTGCCGGAGGAAGTGTCTTGCGCGACGATTCGTAGTTCTGTGTCGACAAAGCGAGTTGCTTGCAATTGTTTACACATTGCATCCGCCGGGCGGCCTCTCGTGCGGCCTGCACTGCTGGCAGCAGGAGGGCAACCAACACCCCTATGATGGCGATGACCACCAAGAGTTCAACCAAGGTAAATCCGGCATTCAGCCTGATTCTGCTCTTCTTGTTTTGCATGGGCTTCCTGCTTAGAGGGTATGAGAAAATTCAAAACCGAATCGCCTACGATTGCAAATCAAGCTGCCTAAGGAAATCATTGCAACAACGATTGTAGCAGGTTCTGGCACTGCAGTCACGGACACAATATTTGAGGGATTGCCGTATTCGCTTTGCCACTGTCCCAAGTCGATGCCATCAACGGTCCCATCCCCGTTGGAATCGCCGTTAGAATTGTCCGACTGGTTGGTGAGACCAAAGCCACGCTGCCAAACAAGAAAATCATTCCCATCGACGTCCCCATCCCCATCGAAATCGGGATCCGCTGCCGAAGGGACGCTCGTGATCTTTAAGGTCACTGCGTCCGTGCCGTTCCAAGTTGTGGGATCCCAGGTACTCGCGTCGTCCGCGTAGGAAAGACCAGTGATCCCATTTATCACTTTGCCGGCTCCTGTCTCCAACTGAGGATTCGCGAGTATTAGTTCGACATCCGGAGAGTTTATCGTCACGTTCGAAGAATTGGTGAACCAGGTATGGGTCACCACCTGCGTCCCAGGGATATTCGTGAAAGTAGCTGTGGAACTGTCATTAAGAATGAGTTTCACTCCCTCTTGAATCTGGCCGGCAGTGATCGACGAATTCCCAGTCAACGTGAGACTCGCCGTCGCAGAATCAATATCCGTGGTCGTCAGATCTTCCAGATCACCGTCGATCATGAACACCGAATCGTGTGCAACCATATCGAACTGGTCAATTCCGAATCTTGAATTCGAGAAGAACGTCGCACCCGTTATTGACGCACCGGCAGAGGGGGTCAATTCAGCTTGGACCCAGATATTCGAGGTGGATCCACTACTAACGTCTGTGGTTCTAACATTTGTCCCATTAATGATTAGGTTGCTACTGCGAAACTCGATATCATCAAAAAACGATTCAATAGACCCTCCTGTGAGTGTCGTGGAATCTCGAAATACGATGTCATCTTGTACAGTTAAATCTGCATCGGTCAGCTTGAAAGTAGCACCCGTACTTATCTCGAACTGTGCATTAAAAAAATCATTGAAGACGTTCAGGGAAGATCCTGTCTGTAATTCCAAACCACCTCCGTTGCCAATATCCACTCCAAACTCGTCCCCTGCCCCACCATTCGCTTCAACCACATCGCCGTCAAGAATTAAATAGTGTGAGATTCCTAGACCAGGATTAATTGTCCCTACCGCTGGAGTAAATCCGCTTCCATTGGCCATCGAATTCCAGAACGATTCATTGAAGAAATCGCCACCAGAGGGCCCCGTGTAATAGAAGGTATCAGCAAGGGCTGAACCACAAGACAACAGACTACTGGTTAGTACACACCACGTTAAAGCTCTTCTCGTCCGAAACATCACACCTCACTCCATTTCAAAACGCCGGGGATATTCTTGAATATCCCCGGCGTTCAATAAACTATTTGGCAAATTCTCTAGACTCTAAACACTATCTACGTCGTAGGCAGAGGCTAGAGGCTATCGCAAACGATGCCAGTATCGCAACACTTGGCTCAGGCACTGCCATGATCGTCACCGTACTCTGACCATTCCAATTGGATGGAGTAAACAGGTGAGGATGAGTTGCATAGGAGAACTCTGTGCCCGAAAGACCATTAAAAACCTGCGTGGCATCGTCGGAAAGCCCCTGTGGTCCTACGAAGCTCAGCGCTGCAAAACGCGACTTAAATACTACCTTCGTTTCAAAGGGTGCCACTCCCGGATCGGTAATCCATTCACCTTCGGCGTTGTCGTCAATGAAGCTTGCCTGGGACTCATCTTCCAAATACAAAGTGATGCCTTCATCCAATTGGTCGGCACGCAATGCAGTGTTGCCTTGCAGAGTCAGAGTACCATTGGAAAAACTATTAAATGCGTCGTCGATGTCCCCGTTCATGTTGAGAACGGAATCGATGGCAACCAAATCGGTATTGGTTCGTATACTAAGACGTCCTGTGGAAAAAGTGGAATCTGTAATTGTTGCAGATGACTGAAAAGAAATGATTTGATTCAGATCAGCCGTCGTCAGGCTACTGTCGTGAAGTAAGGAAACCACAGAACCGGTCTGGAACTCGATGTCATCAGCGACGCTGACGATCCTGGACCCACTAATAGAAGCATTCCCACCGAAGAAGATATCATCGGAGGCAACAAGAAACGAATCCACCAAGGAAAACGACGAACCTGGGTTCATGTCAAGTTGGCTGCTACTATCGTTCAGGATATTGAGCTGTGAACCATCAAGCGACAGGCTGCCAGTATCGAATGAAACTCCACCAGAGTTAACGTTCAGGTTCGATCCCGAGAGCAACGACAGCGAGCCTACTCCAAATGGGATTTCGGAGGTTGCATAAACCAAGTCTCCGTCGAGGATCAAATCGATTTCGACTTTTGAAGTTCCACCATCGATGATTGAAGCGGGATTAAAGCCGCCGCCGTCTTGCCAATTTAGTACATCGAAGAAGTCGCCGCCGGAGGGACCGACAAAAGTGAATTGTGCGGTTGCAAATGATGGCAGCAGTAAAGCTGCGCAAGCCACGGTAAGAATTCTCAATAGATGTCGCTTCATTAGACTCGCTCTCCCCTCAACATTAGTTTGGACAATTAGCTAGTGACTTCTGCCAACCGCCCGTGGGTAAAAACTCAACAAAGAGTGCATTCGGATTTTTGACCAATCAGCAGCATCGCATGCTGACATTGGAAAGTCAATCTTTTTGGCACCTCTCTAGTCAAATTTCCCCCCAAAATCCCCAAAATACTGACTGCGCACATTATTGGCCTGGCCAGCGAAAACGCCCCCAGGGCTTTGCGGCTTCCCACAAGCTGAGAGTTGGCGAAACATATCTTGGGCCAAGAACCCGGGTTTTTGATGCTCCGACCTCGCCAAAAGGGCCATTTCAGCAGATTCGGTTTGGTGTGAACCCATGTTTACTGCTATGGTAAGAGGAGTAGGCATAACCTGTCGCCAGCTTCATCCACCTGACCCAGAGCTTTGTAAACCATGTCTAGCATGTCCTTTCGGTCCAGGGTTCTCGTGATTCTCTTGGTGGGGGTCATGGTCCCGGCTGGTTCCCTTGGCACTGCCAAGGAAAGTGCGGAGCCTGCAAATGCTTCCACAAAGAAGGCCGAGTCTAACAACGGTGGTTCCGAGCTGACCCTCAAGAGAACGAAGAAGTCGAAGTTGGCTACTAATCTCTTGGCCTCAGCGACCAAGACTCGCAAGTCACGCAAAACGGCTCCTTCCTCGAATGTGGAACCGATCACGAAGTCGGATTTGAAACGCGCCAAGCTAGATCTGGTGGAAGAGAGTGACCTGCCGAATTTGGAGCCGCGCAACCGTGAGGATGAGAAACTGACGATCGGTGCAATAGCTCGGGTAACGGAGACCCAGAGCGAACTGCCATTTCTTGCGCGCGTCGATACGGGGGCCGCTTCTTGTTCGATGCACTGCGAAGAGTGGGAAATCGACGAAGAGGCCGAATCCATGGAGGAGAATATCGGCAAAGATATTCGTGTACTGATCAGCAATGACGAAAATGAATCACAATGGGTCGACAGCCGCATTGAACACTGCGTGGTCGTTAAGACTAGCGAGAAACGCGAGACTCGTTACAAAGTCCCGATGACCTTGCGCTGGAAAGATTTTGAGAAGGAAGTCGTTGTTACTCTCAACAATCGGGGCCACATGGTCTATCCGCTTCTCTTGGGAAGGAATTTTCTCGAAAACGATTTCGTCGTCGACATCACGCTTCCGAGTGAGTGAAATCCCGCGTACCGTGGCGAGCCGGTTGCGTTAACTTCCGGTATTGCCCGTACCCGTTTTCCACGCCGGCACACAATTCACGACGCTCCGCTGAAATCGTGTCCAAACACCGCAGAGCGCTGGTATTTCGTCCCCACACGGAGCATGGGGACGAGGGATGATGCCTACTTCGCCAATTTCGCTGCCGTTGTGATCGCCGCGACCATGCCGGTGGACTCGGCGGTTGCTTGCCAGGCACGATCGAAGGCGGTGCCGTGGGCCACGCTGGTGCGAATAATTGGTAGGCCCAGCGTTATATTGACCGCGCGATGCATTCCTAAGAGTTTCAACGCGATGTGACCCTGGTCGTGGTACATGGCAACGATGGCATCGAATTCGCCGTCACGTGCGCGAACCATGAGCGTGTCCGTCGGGAAAGGTCCCGTTACGCTGATCCCTGCCGCTTGAGCTTGTTCAACTGCCGGGGCGATGATGCGCGTTTCTTCGTCTCCAAAGAGCCCCGACTCACCACCGTGGGGGTTCAAAGCGCATACTCCGATTCTGGGCGACTCGAGTCCAAAGCCTTCGTGCATCACCCGCTGGGCAAGATGGCATTTTTCTAGGATTGCCGCCGTCGACAGGTTGGCAAACACTTCGCTCAGGGCCATGTGCAGAGTCACATGCACCACACCAAGCCCGGCAACGCTGTTAGGCAATTCTTCCGGCGGCAGATAGAGCATCATGGCAAAGTCGGTGACGCCGCAACGCTCGGCCAGCAGTTCCGTGTGCCCAGGATAGAAGTGACCGGCGGCGTGGAGGGCGGCCTTACTCAGAGGGGCGGTGACAATCCCATCGAATCGCCCGGCCAGTGTCTCATCAATCGCACGGATCAAAGCTTCGTAAGCCGCCTGGCCCGTAAGGGCATCGACACTGCCATGCGGCACGGCCAACACATCGTCGCTGCCAACTCGCAGGCAAGGAATCGTATCGGGCATGACCTGATCGAAGTCCTTGTCGACTTCGATGACTCCAAGTTTTGCATCGAGTAGTCTGACCGCCTGGCACATAATATCAGGATGGCCCAACACCACAGGCCGCGAACATTGATGAACCCGGGGATCGGCCCAGGCGCGAACAATGACCTCTGGGCCAATACCCGCAGCATCGCCCATCGTGATCGCCAGTCGTTTCTTTGCCGTGTCCATAGATTAATTCTAGCAAGTCAATTCGCAGGCCGGAACGAGCGGTAGCGCTGTTCCGGAACTGCAAGCTGATTGCGGCTTAGCGACCAGCTCCCAACAATCGCGCAATGCGACTAGCCACCGGATCGACCCAGCGGCGGACCGTGGCGGGCTTGAAAAACGAGACATTGGCAATCAACATCGCTAGGCCGAACGTGATCATCCCCATAATGAGGGCGATCCCACCGTGAACAAAAACTGCCATCCACAACACCAGTGGGCGCGTATAACGATTCCATACCAAGGCACAGTAAAACAATTCCCAGAAGAGCGCGACGTGCGTGGCGATGGCAATCAAGACCGGATAGTTCGCAATCCACGTCATGTCCAGCGACTGATATTCTTGATTTGCGATTGCCCACCAAACGGCTGTGCCGGCATGCCAGTTCTCGCCCGTGAGTTTTGCCAACCCTGAGAAGAGGTAGATGATACATAGGTGAATCTGCAAGAGTCGTATTGCCAAGTTGGCTGACGTGCTGGGGGCCACTGGCTGGGTGTCCCCACGTCGGAGCCTGCGAACACTGTCGAGCGAGTAACGTGCCCCACAGGGACCAAGCATGGTATAGAGCGCGAGCATGCAGTTCGCTTTGTCGAGGCCGAAGAATGCACCGGGACTAATTCGGTGAGCATACGAAACGGCGAACAAGAATCCCAGCACCGCCATTGTGCGGCTGAAGAGTCCGAGCATGAGGCAGAAAAAGACGAGCAAGGCAACTATGTGGACCGTCCACAGCAGCCACACCGGTTTGGTCCAGAAAAAAACGCTCCACACGGACCATTGTTGGCCCTGAATCCGGCGGATGTATTCCACAGGGAGCCAACCATCCTGGCCAATGAAAGCCTGCAGATCGAACGACCAAACCAGATGCGTGTAGAACAACATCGCCCCGGCCAGCAGACGAATCAGCGAGAGCGTAGCGGGATCCGTCGGCCGGAACCAAAACCGATTCCAAGCTTGCCAACACTCAGCAATGTATCCACGCGTATCTGAGAAGACTCCCATCAGCGGCCACCTCCGGGAATGGTGACAGCAGTTTCACCAGGAGGCGGCCCGACTCGTGCCCCGGCGGTCTCGTCAATGTTGGCGAGGACAACGAAGGTCTGCGGCGCATCAAGCGGCGTGTCTGCGAGAACCTGTTTCGGCGAAAGCAGCGTGTGCATGAGCCATTCTAGTCGAATCGTTTGGCCGCCGTTCACGGAAAGCAAATGCTGGGCATAGTGACGACCCGATTCTGGACCCATGTCACCTGTTTGCGCCGCGAGCATCAAGTGGCGATGGTACAACAAGCGGGGCCATTCCGTAGCGAGATCTGGGAATTGTCCCTTGGTAATCTCTTGCCCCCCACTATCACGAATCACATAACGAACCAGATTGCTGCCACCGGGATCGGGGGCAAAGAATTCATAGCCATGGTTCAGATACATTAGATTGAGATAGTGGCGAAAAAATCGGCGAAGGCTGCGCGGAACGACTGGCTCCTGCCACACTTCGCTATTCGCGGGAGGAAGTTGCGCCTGGCGACCCAGGTTGTCGGTCTCTGCCTGATAACCCGGGGGAAGTGCCGCCAACGTGGACAAGTCCCACGGAGCGGAGAAAACAGCGGCCAAATGCAGCACGATGAGCACGCTCACGAACCACCGCCACGCCGGATGCCAGCCAATGTCCCCTTGGGGCCGATTGTCGACTTTACGTGGTGTTTGCTGGGCAGGCTTAGCAGGCTGCTGCTGTTCTTTTTTTTGATCGAACTTCGCCATTTACTTGTGTTGCCCCAAAAGCACGCCCCCCTTAGCCGGACCGCCACGCGGTCCGGAACATCCCGGAGGCAGGTGTGCTTCCGGCTGGGGAGATTCTCAGAGACACTAGCAAAAGAAAAACCCCCACTTCGGTCAACACCGAAATGGGGGTCGGATTGATAAAAGTATCAGCAAAGAGCTGACTAATTGGTCAACTGGGCCAAATTGTCGGCCAAGTCTTGAGTTTCATTCTCGAAATTGAATGCTAGCTCGTAGGTTTGGCCCCCTTCGATATCGAGGGTTTCCTCACGAACTTCTGTCTGACCGTCCACATCCAATTCAACCCGAACTGTGTAACCAGTCCAAGTCTGGCCGGCGGAAAGCCGACTTGTTGAATAGTTGCGGTCGGTGCCAGTCTGCTCGGTTGGTGCGCCGGCTAAGAAGACTTTGGCTTCGGCTGGAACCGAGACTTTCAGTTCTGTCTTAGCTGGTTTCATGGCCGTTACCGTTTCAGAATTTTCGTCGATTCCGAAGGAGAGGGCCAACTTGTCGCCAGCGGTGAGATTGATCGATTCCTCTTTGACCACGGTTTCGCCATCCTGCTCATACTCCACGCGGAAGTCGTAGCGATAGGCTTGACCTCGCTTGAGACCGTTCGAGACATAGCTACGAGAAGAACCGGTGCTGGTCGTAGGATTGTCGTTGACAAATACCTTTGCATCAGCAGGGAGGGTCACTTCGACGGTGGCATCATCCGCGGCACTTGTCTCTTCGGCACCTTCCGGGACTTCCTGGTAATACGTTCCGCCATAGCTTCCCGAGCTACCGCTTGAACCGTAGCTTCCCGAGCTGCCACTCGAGGCATAGCTTCCGTAGCTACCCGAACTGCCATAGCTTCCGTAGCTGCCAGAACTGCCATACGAACCATAGCTCGCGCGGGCGGCACGTCGGGCAGCGTGACGGGCATGAATTCTGCCGAAAATGCCTACTCGGCCATAGCTGCCGTAGCTTCCGCCAGAACCGTAGCTACCATAACTCGCGCTCGAGCCGTAAGAACCATAGGAGGCGCTTGATCCATAGGAACCCCAACTGCCGTGCGACCAAGCCATCGACTCGGTCGAAAGGCCCACTACTAATACCGCTGCCAACAATGCCATTTGCCAAGATGCAAAGCCTTTAAATCTCATCACCGGTGTCTCCATATTTGTACTAAAACCCTCTTGATCCAAATGCAGAGTGAAAACTCTGCTAGCAGTGTCTCAGGATAGCAGGCCATTGGTTTAATTCAAGCAATATACGCAAAATTCACCTATTCTAGGGATTGGGAGGTTTCCGAGGTGTTTTGCCCCATTTTTGCCCATGAGCGGCGATTCTCCAGCAATTCACTTACGTGGGGCAGTCATCTTGGCTCTATTTGAGGCATGTTTAGACCGCCCAGTCGGAGTGTTTGGGGGGATATTACAGGCTGGAAGCCTGCTCCATGGGAAGAATTTCTAATCCTCAATCACCTCCAGAAGAACTTGGTCGATGTCCAGTTTTCCAGTCCCTCCCAGGAGCCCCAGCCGCAAAATTGCCTCCCGAGTCACGTCGGGGACGCGAATTTCTTTCTGAACCGCTTTCCAGTCGAAACTCCCTTGCCACGGCCCCAGCACTTGATTTTCGATCACTGCTCGACGCCTGTCGTAGCAGGTCAAGATGATGGCCGGCCTTTGATGAGGCGTTGGACCGGGACCCAGTTCAGCACCACGTACAAGTGCCGAGATACGCACAGCACGCACCTCTCGACCATCGAGTGCAAATCCCTGGAGTGCGCGACTCGCTTCGCCCGGCAACGCGTTTTCAAAGGAGAGATAGTTTCCTTTGGGAGACTTCGGGGATTTAGGGGCGTCGCCCACGCTACTCACTTTCACTCCGCGCAAGTAGTGCCAACCCTCGGGGGTACGATCCTGGCCAATTACTTTCTCGAAGTTTCCATTTGCAATCTGAGGGTGTGCTGGATCAGGAAGCACCTCGCGTTGAGATTCGGCCGTACCTGTCATGGGAACAAACAGAGTTGCTTGCAAAGGCTCTTGGGTTAACTCGCCTGATTGTTTGGTGACGCGGATGAGGTTTTGTTGATAGCGCTCGCCGACTGGAATAATCATCCGTCCCCCTTCGGCAAGTTGCTCAATAAGTGGCGGAGGAATCGCTTCAGGAGAGCAAGTGACTATGATCTTGTCGAACGGAGCCGCTTCGGGCCAACCTTGATAGCCATCGCCAATACGCACGTGGACGTTTTCGTAATCCAGCCTGCGGAGAGTTCGCTCGGCGCGACGACCAAGATCAGAGACGATTTCAATCGTGTAGACTTCCTTTACCAAGGGACTCAGCACCGCAGCCTGGTATCCACTTCCTGTGCCGATCTCGAGGACACGATCCGTAGGTTGAGGATCGAGCTGTGCGGTCATGAAAGCGACCACATACGGCGGCGAGATTGTCTGTCGGTCGCCAATGGGCAAGGCGCCATCGAGATAGGCTTGGGGCAGCCACTTGGAAAGAACGAACTCGTGCCGAGGAGTGGCCCGCATGGCACTGAGCACTGCGGGGTTTTTCACTCCGGCAGCCTCGATTTCTTCGGCTACCATTTTCTCTCGTAGCGCGGCATAGTCTTGTGCTATGATGCATGGCGCTATAAGACCACTCATCACGACTGCCAATGTTGTTGCGGTCAAGTGGCTCCCCATGGTGTTATCCCCAAGTACCTATGAACCAAGCCATCCACAGCACACGCCAAACCTTACGCGCAGCAATGCCGATTACGCGGAAGTGGGCCTACTTCGATCATGCCGCGGTAGCGCCAATCACGCAACCCGCCGCTGACGCGATTGCCACTTGGCTTGCGCAGATTTCTGAGGAGGGTGACACGGTATGGCTCGATTGGGTGCGCCACGTGGCAAATGCGCGTACCAGCGCTGCCAGCCTCATTGGAGCGAAATCGGATGATATTTCACTGTTACCCAACACGACCGCGGGGATCAATCTAGTGGCCGAGGGGCTCGATTGGCACTCTGGGGACAATGTGGTGACGCTTGAAGATGAGTTTCCGTCGAATCTTTATCCCTGGATGCAACTCAAACATCAGGGCGTCGAGACTCGGCTGGTACCAACGAACCAAGGACGTGTCGACCCGACTGCTATCGCAGAATATTGCGACGAGCGAACTCGCGTCGTGAGTATCAGTTGGGTCTGTTACTCCAATGGTTGCCGACGCGCTTTGCGACCCATCGCTGATGTGGCACATGAACGGGGTGCGATATTTTTCGTCGACGCGATTCAAGGCTTGGGTGTCTTCCCCCTGGATGTGACTGAAGATGGCATTGATGCTCTAGCTGCCGATGGTCACAAGTGGCTCTTGGGTCCGGAGGGAGCAGGCATTGCCTACGTGAATCAAAAGTGTTTGGAACATCTCAAGCCCATCGGAGTCGGGTGGAAGAGTGTTGTGCAGGAAGGGAATTTCAATTTGATTGAGCTGGATCTCAAACAAACAGCTGCTCGCTATGAAGGAGGCACCCTCAACAAGGCGGGATTCATCGGACTGGGGGCTAGTCTTGATCTGTTTCTGTCGCTCGGCATAGAAAACATAGCCGCCGCCATCCTGGACATTACCGACCAAGCCTGTGAGAAGCTGACCGCTGCGGGGGCCGTGGTCTGCTCTCCTCGCGAGGGAGAGAACCGGTCTGGCATTGTCTCGTTCGAACTACCAAATCACGACTCCGAGACGTTCAAAAAATTCTGCTACACGCACTCTGTCGCCCTCAACTGCCGCGCCGGTCGCTTACGGCTTAGTGCCCATGCTTACAACACCGAAGAAGACCTGGATCGCTTACTAACAGCGATCGAGCTATTCAAATCCCGCTAGCATCTATTGCTCAGTTACAGCAAAATGACCAATGAATTAATGAGGGTGTCCGGTAACAGAATTCGTCAAAACCAGCTTCGAAGCACATTGTCATCCCGAGGTACTCCGAGGGATCTAGCCAGATTTCTCGGAGTACCTCGAAATGACAGAAACGTGAATTACCGGACACCCTCACTTAATAGAAGAAACCGATCACAGTTGAACACCGATTAAGCGGATTGTCGCTGATCTGAAAATTTTTTTGAATGACTCCGCGTTCGTCCGCGGCTAATTTTCCCCTTGTTTTTTTTTAAAGTTTGTACTGCCGAGGCACACATGTCTTCTCGTCGCGCCGTTTACACTGGTTCGTTCGATCCCATTTCGCTGGGGCATCTCAATGTCATCGAGCGGAGCAGCCGACTTGTTGACGAGTTGATCGTCGGCGTGGGCATCAATATCGAGAAGCAGTCGCTCTTCACGGAGAAAGAACGGGTCGAGTTGCTCTCACGGGTTACCAAGCATCTGCCGAATGTCGAAGTAAAAACCTTTGCTGGGCTGGCCGTGCAATTCGTCCGAGACTGCGATGCGAGGGTGATTATCCGTGGCGTGCGATCACTCACCGACATGGAGACGGAATTCACCATGACACTGGCCAATCGCAAACTCGATCCAGGTGTCGAGACGGTGTTCCTGATGGCCGACGATGAGTTTTCGCACGTTTCGAGTAGTCTGATCAAACAAATCACCCCCCTAGCCGGCGACGAGGAGTTGGCACGCTTCGTGCCAAGGGAAATTGTTGCTGATCTGCGAGAGAAACTCTCCGGCTGACTAAAGCTGAATTCGCCTTTTGCAGGGCTCATGCGTAAAATGGGGGCGATGTCGCGGGCTGTGGTCCTGCGAACTCCCGCAACCACCCCGCAGAGAAATCCCGCTGATGAGGAAGACCCCCACTTCCAGTAAAGAACGATTCGCAGAATACCGTGATGAGGTTCTTGCCAAGAACAAGACCGAGCTAGACAAGAAGCGGCGGGAACGCTCCACCTGGGACTTGGTCACCAATTTTCTGAGGCTGCTGCGAGGTCAAAGGTCAGCACTTGCATTTGCCCTGACGACTCTGACGATCTCGACGATTCTGGCCCTGATCCCCCCCGCGACGACCAAGATCGTCATTGAAAATGTACTCGGCGATACGCCGCTTCCTGCGAGTTTGGCGGAATGGCTCCCCAGTGATCGTTGGTCGCTCTTGATAGCCATCGTAATCGGTGTATTTGCGATTTCACTGGTACGGCTGGCGTTGCACGTGTGGGGACGTTGGTACGCCACCCGAGTGACCAAACTCCTGCAACTCTCGATTCGGAAGAAAGTCTTTTCGCATGTGATGCGGCTCCCCCTGCACCGAGTGCAGGAGCTCAAGTCAGGAGGAGCGGCTAGCATTCTGCGGCAAGATGCCGGTAGTGTGGGCGAGCTAGTGTTCGGCATGATTTACAACCCCTGGCGGGCGATGGTCCAGCTAGTCGGCAGCCTGTGCGTATTGGCCTGGGTCGATTGGCGGTTACTGCTGGGCGCGGTGCTAGTGATTCCACTCGTATTTGCGACCCATCGCACGTGGATTCGCAAGATTCGTCCGCAACATCGCCGCATCCGCGCAGAGCGTGAGAAAGTCGATTCGCTAGCCACCGAAGCATTTGGAGGAATGCGCGTCGTGCGCGCGTTTGGCGGGCAACGCGTCGAGACCGGCCGCATTATGCGCGGCAACCATCTCATGGGCCGCCAGGAGCTTCACACCTGGTGGTGGATGCGGTGGATCGAAATCATTTGGGAGATCCTCATGCCATTAGCGAGCGGGGCGCTGTTGCTCTATGGGGGATACCGTGTCCTGGGAGGAGCACTCACCACAGGCGATTTGGTGATGTTCTTGGCGTATCTCCTAATGTTGTTGGGTCCGATCGCTGTGCTGGCCCAAAGTGCCGCAGAATTGCAAAATGGACTTTCAGGACTTGACCGCATCTTAGATTTGCTCGAAGAGCCACGAGAAACTTCCGAGGAAACAGCGATCAAGATCGAAAAATCCACCGTCGAAGGAGGCATCACACTCGACAATGTGTTGTTCAGCTACCCGGGCGCCGATGCGTTCGCACTCGAGGACATCAACTTGGAGATCGCCCCCCGTGAAATGATCGCCCTGGTGGGGCCCAGCGGTGGCGGCAAGACGACGTTCTGCAATCTGGTCGCGCGTTTCTATGAACCCACCAGTGGACGAATTCTGCTTGATGGACAGGACTTCTCCGACCTGGATATGGACAGCTATCGCCATCTGATCGGCATCGTCGAGCAAGACGTGTTTCTGTTCGACGGCACGATCGCGGACAACATTGCCTACGGCAATCGCCACGCGAGCGAAGCGGCAATCCGCCAAGCCGCGCGAGTGGCTAACGCGGCAGATTTTATCGAAGCACTACCCAAAGGTTATCACGCGCTGATCGGCGAACGGGGCGTCAAGCTGAGCGGGGGCCAACGGCAACGCATTGCGATAGCCCGAGCCGTATTGGCCGATCCCAAGATTCTGATTCTCGACGAAGCGACGAGCAATCTTGATACCGAGAGCGAGCGCACAATTCAGGCGGGGATCGCCAACCTGATGGCCAGCCGTACTTGCCTGGTGATTGCCCACCGTCTGAGTACGATTGCTCATGCCGATCGCATCGTGGTTTTAGAACACGGCCAGATTTCCGAAGTGGGCACGCATGCCGCGCTCATGGAGACCAACGGTAAATATCGGAGAATGGTCGACTTACAAACTCAGCCGCAGGAGAAAAGCACGTCGGATGCCGATGCGAGTTCATCTATTTCACTTTGACACCTCCAGTGCTGTTTGTAACAATAGATGCATGCAAATCGATATCTCCCAAGACGATTACGATAGACTTGCTAAACATGCGGACGCGGCAGGCTATGCTGACGTCCCCGCTTTCATTTCGGCTTTGGCCAGTGAACCGATTGAGGATCCCCGCGGCATCCTCTCCGATGAAGATCTTCGAGTGAGCATCTCTGAATGCGAGAAGGCCCATGCAGACATACAAGCGGGGGGAGGGCGTGATTTTCGTGAAGCAATACTCGAGATCGGGCGGAAGTTTGGATTCGAACTTCCCTAATGAAGATTTATCGCATCATTCTCTCTGACGATGCCTTTGACGACATTGAGCATATACTGCATTACATCGCCAAAGATCAAGGGTCGCCCCTCAATGCCGAACGGTGGTGTAAGAAAGTCCTCAAGGAAATCTATTCCCTTGAAAAAATGCCGGAGCGTTGCCCATACGCACCAGAAAATAATGAGAGCGATTTAACGATTCGAATGTTGCGGATCGATAGTTGTCTGTTCCTCTACTGCATTGTTGAGAAAACTAATACTGTAGAAATACTTCGGGTTCGTCACGGCAGTCGACAACCATACCGTATCGATTGATGAAGCAATGGAGCAGTTTGCTGCGTGCTCAGTGATGTCGGGCAGAAGTTGCAGAACTCTGTATCATTTTTCAACCCGCCCAAAGAACATCAAATGCTGCCACGGCAATTCGTCATACACTTCCACCAGTTCGTAGCCGTTCGGCTTGTACTCTTTGAGAATCTGCCGCTTGCTCATCTTGTGTAAAGGCTTGATTGGCACGGTGGGGTCTTCCTCACGGAACTCCGCCAAGGCGATGCGACCTGTTGGCTTGAGACTCTGCCGAATTGCCGCGAGCATCTCAGCCGGTTGTGAAAACTCGTGATAGACGTCGACTAGCAGCACCAGATCAAATGTCTCAGCAGGCATCCGGGGATCAACCTCAGTGCCAAGTATCAGTTCGATGTTCTTGATACCTTTTGCTTCTGCCGCAGCCCGTAACATTCCGAGCATCTCGGGCTGGATGTCGACGGCTACGACACGGCCTTCTGGGCCGACAAGACGAGCTAGTTTCAATGTGTAGAACCCATTTCCACAGCCAAGGTCGCAAACGGTTTGCCCTGGCTTGATCTTCAGTGCGCCGAGCAGTTTTTCGCAATCTTCCTCGCGCTGTCGAGATTCACGCATCAGCCAAGGTGCACCCGTGAAATGCATGGTAGTAGCAATTTCGCGTCCGAAGTACTTGTTCGCGGGTGGTGTGAGGGTCGCCTCTTGTGCGATTGTGAATGCGCAGAATTGCAGCAAGACGACGACTATCAGACCCAGAAAGTATGTTCGAGACTGAAAAGTCATGCTCGCATCAATTCTGTGATGAAACTCTTCTAGATAGCCGTCGCCGGATGGCGATGGCTGCTCTCAACTCGACCATGGCCATCCAGCGACAGTAACTAGGAAGGTATGACGACTGAGCTCTAGACAGTCTTTGCTCAGCTTGCTGCAGTGCGCGTATCGACGCTTTCGAGATTCGGGACGATGAACGGCGCCCTTTGTTTGGGAGAACGTAAGGCATTCGCAGCGTCGTTGTCGACAAACAACTCTGTCGCGGGATCTAGTTCCAGAGTTGCCCCCAGTGTGATTGCGTCTTTCGTATCGATGTCCACATCGTTGGCACGCAAGTGACTTGCCATGCGATCGAATGAATTGGCTAGCAATTCACGGCCAGCAACCATTTCGGCGATCTCGGCCGTGGGCTTTTCGCTGCCGAGTTGATGCGAGATGCTTCCCATGAAACAGAGAGAACTGGAAAGATGCCCCTCTTGGATCTCGGCGTTCAATTGCGATCGATCATGGTTGGCAACCGCCTTGAGCCAGTTGTCAAAATGTGATTCGCTGCGGTCGTTCCATTTCTTGACTACATTGCCATCGTTGTCGTAGGCAATTGCACTATTGTAGGAACTGCCTGCAACGACAAAGCCATCCTCACATTGCACGGCCGCCGCGATCTGCATGCCACGATACTTGTCCATCGATGCTCCCCAATTCTTCTGGCCAGCCTTGGAATGGGGGAGGCCTCTGGTTTCGAAGATCAACGGAGCCTCAGGATAGTCATAATAGGCAATTTGAGAGTTGGGAGTATCACCCGCATCGTCGTAGCCTAGTCTACCCCCGATACTCAACACGCGAGGGGCAAGTGCATTGGCACCCATTAACCACCGTGCTACATCCATTTGGTGAATGCCTTGGTTTCCCATATCACCGTTACCGGTATTAAAATCCCAATGCCAATCGTAATGAAGATGAGGGCGATAGATCTCTTTCATTTCGACGGGACCACACCACAGATCGTAGTCGATCGACGACGGAATTTTCAAAGGCTGGTCGAGCTTGCCGATACTAGGTCGAGGCTTGTAACACGTGCCTACGGCGTATCGGACTTTGCCTAAGTTTCCACTACGCAAGTAGTCGACGGCACCTTGAATACTGCGGCTAGAGCGAGCCTGAGTACCACATTGAATAATGCGATCGTACTTGCGGGCAGCCTGTACGACTTGGCGACTCTCCCATATGTTGTGAGCGATCGGTTTCTCGCAATAGACATCTTTGCCTGCCTGGGCAGCAGCGACGGCAATTAACGCGTGCGTGTGATTGGGAGTCGCAATCGAAACGGCATCAATGTCTTTGCGCTCAAGGAGCCGACGATAGTCGCCCAATGTGTCTACATTGCGACCATGCTTTTCCTGAAATTTAGCTGCGCTATCGTTGAGCACTTCTTCATCGACATCGCAGATAGCCACGACATTATTCCCAAACCCATCGAGATGCGATTTGCCGCGCCCTCGCAGGCCAATCACTCCGATTCGAATATCAGCAGTCTCGGCTCCACGAGCCGAGCTCAGTCCCATCAATCCCAAGGAAGCCGCTGTAGTGGCAGTTGATGCAATGAATTGGCGTCTTGAAACAGACATGGAATACGAGCCTCCGGAATGAATCTTTGGAGCGTCCCAGCAGAACGCACCGCGGGTAGGAATAGTAGTTAGACCCGTAATTCTAGCGAAGAGCACGATAAAAGGGAATCGTTCAATCGATGGAGAACTGGGGCTATTTCGCTACGATTTGCAAGATTTAGCCCTAATCAACGATTTCAAAGGGTATCGCAGAGTGCCCAATCTTATTGCTCAGCTGATCGGTGATCGTAAGCCGGAGTTCGTAGTTGCCTGGATAGATGCGAGTTGGCAAAGCCAGCCCATATTGCATATGAAAATCGTGCCGAGGATTCTGGCAAATATCTTCCACCTCAGGAAACTGAGCGCCATCAACGCGACGGCCTTGAGGATCAAGCACCTCATAGCTGGTAGCAAGTGATGTGCGGAAGCCATTCTTCGTGGATTCGCTTCGAAAGTTTTCTACTTCCGTATAAAGAGTCACCTGGTCACCCGGATGGAACTTCGTGTCGGTGTGGGGTTCATAGAGGCCATAGCCATCGACCTTGTCGGCGAAGGTCAGGTTGCGAACTTGCAACGAAGCCAATTCACCGAGTCTAGCCCGAGCTTGATCTAAGTGGACCAAGGCCCCGGCAGCACGTTGTTTCATATCCGGTTGGCGCTCTGAATCAAGTATCGTCGAAATCGCAAATAATTGTTTAGACCAATAGTCCTGCTCCGAGGCAGATGCACCTGGGATTGGCTCAAGCGAGTCTTCTTCACGACCTGCCGTCAGGAGCAACATCCTCAATCGCATGTGCTCCTGCAATTCCTCTGTGCTACCAGGCAGCGGTTTTACCTCTTGCTTCATCGTGTCGATCGCTTCCGCAAGGTGGTCTTGCCAAGCAAGATCTGCACTCTCCATCTCAATCGCATGACTTGCCGTTTGAATGGGAGACGCTTGAACTTCTCTGGGATGAGTCACCGCTTGGTTGGCCAGAGTTGTACCACGAACTGGCAATGCAGCAGCGGAATCACTCGTCGAGTTTTCCACAAGAAGCTGGTGGTTGACTTGCTGGATTTGTTTATCTTTTGCCATTTCAGCACGCAAGCGTTCGAACTGCATCGCCGTGGGATTCAAAGTGGACTGGTTCGATTGGGGATCATAGCTCACCTTCAAAGCTGCCGTAGGTTGATTGGTAGGTTGAGTTGCTATCTGTCGCGCTTCCTTCGCCAGTAATTCCTGTCGATATTGCAGTGTGGAGCGAAATTGCTTTGCCACGATCGGCCATTCATCTTGGCGGGCCGCGCTCAGTTCCTTGCGCAACTGAGCCTCAGCGGTCGGATCCAGTGCGATACTATTGCGCAGCTCAGAGAGAAATAGATTGAGAGCCGCTTCTTGAGTTGGTTCCAGAGGCACCTGGTGACTAACCAGGGACGTGGAGGGGTCAATCCGATGTTCGCTTGAACTGTCAGACGCAGTAATTAAAGGGGTGGAATTTTGCGAATCGCCACCATCGTGAGCGACAGACATGGAATGATCCTGCTGCCGGGCAGACCATGGGCCTTTGCATCCGATTGTTAGGAATATCGCCGCACATCCCAACGCTAGCCAGTTACAGCTAGGAGGAGTTGGCCGAGTTACCGAGTTTCGCATCATCAATCGATATCTATGTCGAAAATCCAAATCCGTAGCGCAAGCCGTAGGCCGGCCACGAGTCTTGGTAGGATAAGTTGGGTAGAAAAGCGGGCAGAAGCATAGAAAAACGAGCCACGACTGACAAGCTCATTCCCCCTGTGGGGCAGCCATCCTGGCTGCCATTGCATGAGCTAGCATGCCAAGATATCTACGTCTTAGTACGAACCGGTGCTGCCTGCTTTGAGAGTCGCACAATCAAAGTCTCGATCTCTCGGCGAGCACGATCCTTGGGAGAATTGTGCCCCTTGAGTGCCAAGTCTGCTGCTAGCAACCATCGATAGAGCTGTCTCGCGCGAGGACGACCAATCTGCTTGAGCTGCCCCTCGGCATCTCCCAGTTTGAACCGTGGAATACCACCTTGCTCTAGAGCATCTCTTAATTTCATGGGCCGGCGGGTCCTCTCAGCCACTTCATAGCTGCGCGCGGCAGCGGCGAACTTGCGCAAGGTCGATGCCATTTGAGGCATGATCGCAAAAGGGTCTTCCCCGGCTGAGATCAATCGATCCAATTGATTGAGCGCCTCGGCAGCGTTGCCATCTGCCACAGCGTCGATCATGTCCCATGTCTTGCGAACCCGCCAACCTCCGACGTGTTCTCTGACGAGCGCGGCATCGATGGGAGACTTGTCTTCAGTGAGCAATGCCAGTCGAGCAATCTCCTGGCACAAGATGCCTGATTCACTCGGGAGCAACTCCAACAGCACGTCGGCAGCTGCCCGATCGAGTTTTACGCCATGCTCCTGGCGTGCCAAGTGCGTTAACCAATCTTTGAGCAGCTTGGTGTGTGCAGTCAACTCAGCTCCCTTATCAGGAGTTGAGCAGGAGATCGTCAATCCACTCTTGGCAACTGCTTTGGCTAGTCGTGTGTTTCCAGGCCAACTGCCAACTTCTAGCAGAAGAAAACTACCTTCCGGAATCGTATCAACGAGATCTTCAAGTTGTTCACGATATTGTTTGACGAATGGATCGGCATCTTCGATCACAACTACTTGCTGCGAACTCCCAAAGAGCGACCGCTCTCGCAGAGCATCGAGCACATCGCGCAATTCGGCCTGACGCCCTTCCAGCACTTCAACCCCAAAACCCTCCGCAGCATCTCCCAAGGTCGCTTTCACCAAAGCATTGCGTACTTCATGCTTGAGGAAGAGATCGTCTCCTGAAATAGCGCAGACACCTACGGCGGGATGCTCATCGGGCTTCATGAGCACCTTGAGTGCAGGAACGATATGTGCGGCTTGTTTTGCCAAAGGTGCGAGAACTCCTAAAGGATCAGGTAGACTCGCCAGTCTACACGATTCGGGGCGCCAGATGCCACTGGTGACTGACGAAGGGAGGCATGATAAGCGGATTATCTGGTTACTTCTTTGAACGACGAGAAGATTTCAGAGATTCTTCGGCCCAGTCGTGCATGGCGAGTAGAACCGGCTCGAGCTTTCTGCCTATGGTCGTCAGCGAATACTCGAGCTTAGGGGGAACTTGTTGATGAACTTTGCGGTCGATGATACCGCTGGCTTCCAATTCACGAAGCTGACGGGTCAAGGTACGTGCTGAAATACCCCCTAAGAGTCGTGTCAATTCGCCAAAGCGTTTCGTTCCTTCAAGGAGATGGTGAATGATGAGCACTTTCCAACGTCCACCGATCGCCTCCAGCGTGAATTCAACCGGACAACCGACCGATTTCTTGCTCTGTTTGTTATGCTTCACAGACGACGCTGCCATTTTGTCACTTTAGTATCTTTAAGGATATCATGTTACAAATTCGCCCATACTTGCTTTGTTGTCTCATAGGAGATAAAAGTCAAGAGGCGACACTTGCACCAATGTGCGGCAACCTACTTTGACTTCGTCAATTTGACGTCACAAGTAGCACTTCACGAACCAGGAGATAGTAATGAGCGAGTTCAAATATCGTCGATTGGACAGATCAGACGCCGCCGTCCTGCTGGTCGATCATCAGTCCGGACTGTGCAACATCGTTGGCGATTTCTCGCCGGACGATTTCAAGAACAACGTCTTGGCCGTTGCCAACGCAGCAAAATACTTCAAGCTGCCGACAATTCTCACGACCAGTTTTGAACAAGGACCAAACGGTCCCATCGTCCCAGAGATCAAGGAAATCTTTCCAAAGTCTCCGTACATCGCTCGTCCCGGCCAAATCAACGCCTGGGACAATGAGGATTTCGTCAAAGCCGTGAAGGATACGGGGAAGAAACAACTCATCATAGCTGGGGTCGTCACCGAGGTCTGCGTGGCATTCCCGGCCCTATCTGCAATCGAGGAAGGTTACGAAGTATTCGTGATAACCGACGCATCCGGGACATTCAACAAGACAACACGTGATGCAGCATGGTCTCGCATGGAAGCCGCTGGAGTGCAGTTGATGAGTTGGTTCGGGATGGCCTGCGAGTTGCATCGTGACTGGCGAAACGACATGGAAGGATTGGGTGCATTGTTCTCGAATCATCTTCCGGCCTATCGCAATTTGATCACAAGCTTCAACGCACACAAGTAAGCAAAGGAAACTGAAATGATCAATCGAGAAGTGTCTTCCCAAATTGGGTTGTTGCTGCTGCGAGTTGCCTTCGGCCTGATGATGTTGGTCCACGGCTGGCAGAAACTGATGGGATTCAGCGAGATGGCGGACAAGTTTCCCGACCCACTCGGCATGGGAAGCCAGTTGAGCCTAATCTCAGCGATTGGCGCTGAAGTGGGTTGTTCGCTGTTGCTGGTTCTTGGTCTGCTAACCCGATTCGCTGCCGGGCCGCTGGCATTTACGATGCTCATTGCCATGTTCGCGATACACGGTGCCGATCCATGGCAGAAGAAAGAATTGGCGGCTGCCTACTTGGCGGTGTATGTAACGTTGTTTTTCACAGGAGCAGGTCGTTTCTCGCTTGATCATCTAATTTGGGGTCTCAGCAAAGTGACCGCGGACGAGGAGGTAAGACGATGAAAAAAAGTACCCAGCGAATCGTTCGGGACACTCAACCACACTGGGTCGGTGATGGCTTTCCGGTGCGAAGCCTATTTTCCTATCGCGAAGGAGAAACCTTCGACCCCTTTCTGCTTCTTGACTATGGTGGGCCCTATTCATTTGAGCCCGCGGAGGTAAAACGTGGTGTGGGCGAGCATCCGCACCGTGGTTTCGAAACCGTCACGATTGTCTATCAAGGCGAGTTGGAGCATCGCGATTCCAGCGGCAGCCAGGGCTCAATTGGCCCTGGTGATGTGCAATGGATGACTGCCGCATCGGGCGTGGTGCACGAGGAATTCCATAGCGAGCGGTTCACCAAGAGCGGCGGTATGTTCGAGATGGTCCAATTGTGGGTCAATCTGCCTGAAAGAGTGAAAATGTCGGAGCCCCGTTACCAAGGTATTCTTGACGCGCAGGTTCCCCAAATCTCGCTCCCTGAGAGTGCAGGCACGGCGCGGATTATTGCTGGTGAGCTTCTTGGGACCTCTGGGCCTGCAAAGACTTTCACTCCGATTAATGTTTGGGATCTGCAATTGAATGCAGGTGCTTTAACGGAGCTGCCGGTACCTTCCGGTCATACTACGGTAGTGGTCGTTCAGAATGGTGCTGTACTATTAAACGATGAACCTGTCCGGGCAGTTGAATTGGCTTTGCTCGACCGCGAAGGCGACTCTCTCAGCCTCCAGGCGGAGACACCATCACGAGTCCTTATTCTTGCGGGTGAACCCTTGAACGAACCTATTGTGGGAGAAGGCCCCTTTGTGATGAATTCGCGTGACCAGATTCGCGAAGCGATCCAAGACTATCAGGCTGGCCGCATGGGAAGCCTTTCTTAATCAAATTGCCGGCTGGTAGGAATGGCCTACGAATCCCAGCGATTTCCTACAATCGGCCCCGCTGTGTTGCCTGAATCAAGCAAAATGCTTGCTCTCGCCGAAATCGGCAATTATTCTGAAAAGGGGTAAGAACGCTCGGTTAGCCGACATTCTGATCCAGAAATGAACCGACGTTGACAGTCACCGGAACAAATCCATCGAGAAGAGGCAAGTCTAATGAGTTGATTATGGGGACCTACTACGTTGCTGGTCACACCTTCTACTAGTGTGACTCTTAGAGTGTTCGTAGTGTTCCTAGCTGCTCATATGTTATCTCAGGCTCTATGATTCCTGAGCAAGTCGGTCGCCCGATTGCAAAGCGATCGTCAAAGACTTTCTTTCCGATTGTATTTTCCGTTGTCTGCTGCACCGAGTTTGTCGATTACTTGTTCGACTCCCATGTGACGCAACGGATGTCCTAATGCAACGAACCACAACATGCGTTCTTCTCGTAAGCGCGGCCTTGATCGTTGTACTCGTGCTACCGAATTGCGCTCGAGGCAGCGAAGCCGCTAGTACTTCATCACACGACTCCGATTCTAGCCACGAGCTATTCGATGAATATCAAGTGGGTGGTGGAGAAGAACCTGCTGCTTTTCGCACTGTTGGAAGCGGCTGGAGTAACACATCTGGCGGATTTTCTCCTTTCGGAGAGCCCGCGATCCTGTCGTGGAGTATCGTCCCTGATCAAACGGTCCTCCCCCAAGGTCAATCAGAACCCTTGTCGCCGAGTAACCTGATTGCATTTCTTGATGGCATTCATCACGGTGGCGCCGGTCCTGGTGGTTCCGACTTGACGCAGCGTGACTGGTTTCCGCTTATCAAGAGCGCATTCGACCGTTGGGATGCTGTCTCGGGTCTGAAGTTTTCTTACGAGCCAAGCGATGATGGCGTAGTCAATGGAATCCCCACAACAGCCTTAGCCAGTGCTTTGGGTGTATCGGGGGTCCGAGGCGACCACCGTATTGGCGGTCACTCGATTGATGGTTCCACAAGTCCGACGATCGTCGCCTACAATTATTTCCCCAGCAATTCCGACATGGTCCTCGATACTGATGAAGCGGGACGCTTCGGAAATCCTAGCGACAATTACTTGCGGTTCCGCAATACCTTGATGCATGAAATTGGCCACGGAATTGGCCTCAATCATGTTGCCTCGGCTGGCCATAATTTCCTCATGGAGGGCTTTCTGGACACCTCGATCGATGGCCCCCAGTTCGATGACATCCTGGGAGCACACCGACTCTATGGTGACCGGTTTGAAGAAGATGGTGGGAATGATTCGCCATCGCTGGCAACTCCCTTGGGAAGCTTCGCATTGGGCCAATCCGTCTCTCTCGGAGCGGACGCAGTCGATGCTGCTGTGGCGCCGACCGACATCGACTTTCTCAGCATCAACAAGAGCGGTGATAACGACTACTTCAGGTTTTCGGTGGCTAGCCCCAGTCTCGTAGATATTCTGCTGACACCTCTCGGTCCAACGTATCCCGAAGGACCTCATGGCGGGACGGAAACGCCGTTCGATGCCTCGGCTAAGAACAATCTGCGGCTCTATCTCTACAACAGCACCGGAAATAGTTTGCTGGGCTTCTCCACTGGCGGCGGCCTGGGAGCCGAGGAGAGTCTCATCAACTTTGCCCTTCCCGCGGCTGGCGACTATCTCATCCAGATTGCCGGGTTGCAGGATGCCGCGCAATTCTACCAACTCGATTTGGCCGTGGTACCCGAGCCAACTTCTGCGATCTTGTTGTTCGCAGCGCTTACGGGATGGATCGCGAGCAGACGGCAGACGTAGGCTGTGAACAAGACTCACTGATCTACTTTCAGCCGCTCCCCTCTTCACTCATAGAAAACTCGCGCTCTCTCACTATTCCTACCGCGGCCAGCAAGAGCACCAGCGTGATCGAGATGAGCACCACGACATGTTCCCATGCGGGTGGTTCACCGATGAAAGCCAGCAGGGCATTTGTGTCGGTACGAATGGGGATGTCTGCCCAGAGAAACAGTAACGTGCGTAGTCGGAACTGCACAGTTATGGTATTGATCAAGGCGGGAATCATACTCACGATCAACTCGAATATCAGTGTATAGGCGACAGCCATGACCATCGCTCGTTTGGGAAAAAGAGTTCCCAGCAGCAAGTACAAAGCTCCATACGCAGGACAAGACAACAATGTGAGCGGCAGAATCGTTCTAACGATCTCCCAGCGGTCGAACGGCACAATAGCCACCGCGAGCAACAGTCCTAAAACTGCCGAACTGAGAACCCAGGCGACCGTGGCCAAGTATTTGCCCAACAGGACGGCCGGAGTACCATGCGGACGCACCGCGAGATAGACCCAGCTTTTCCTCTCCAACTCCGAAGAGATTGCAGGAGTCGCCCACAGAAATGTGCCAAGCATGCTCACCAGCATCGGCACCAGTGCAAATAGGAATACGGTCCACACCTCAGTTCCGGGCGGATAGTTGTCACTAGCAGTGGTCATGCGGATCATGCCAATAATCAGCGAGGGAAAAAGCGTAAGCGTACCCCACCAGAGTAAACGCGAGAAAGTCATCGCCCGCCGCGACTCGAACCAGAACACAGTTGCCACACTCCTGGCGATCACAATACTTCTCCCCGATGGATCTTCAAGAGCGAATCGAACAACGCCTGCAAGGACTCATCTGCCGAGTGCATCTCTGTAATTGCGATTTTCTCGTCGGCTAACCACTGTGGTAGCTGCTCGTAGAGTTGCCCCGGATGTTTTGTTGAGAGCACGACGCAATGGTCACTGACATGCAAAGAATCAGTCACTTTGTGTTCCACAAGCAAACTGGCCAACCGATGGGGATGCGAGGTGCGCAGCGTGATCTCGTTAGGAGCATCGACCAACAATGCGTGCACCTCAGCCGCTGTCCCGGAGGCCAGCAATCGCCCGCCGTTGATGAGCAAGAATCGGTCGGTAATCGACTCCACTTCATACAGCAAGTGGCTTGCCAGGAGCAAGCACTTTCCCCCGGCAATCCACTCTTTGAGTAATTCCCCCATCTCATGGCGACCAATCGGGTCGAGTCCATTGAATGGTTCGTCGAGAATGAGAAGGTCGGGATCATGGGCAATTGCCTGAGCGAGTTTCACCCGTTGCCTCATTCCCCTCGAATAACTCGCAATCGGCCGCTGCATCGCTGCGGTCATCCCCACTGTGGCGAGGGCCGCTTCAGCAGCTCGGCGTGCATCAGCCGAGTTCCACCCCTGCAGCTGACACAAATACCGAACCCATTCCAACCCCGACACATTGGCATAGAGACCTTCGCTGCCTGGACAGTACCCTAATCGGTGAAAAAGCTCAGCATTGTTCCGCGGTGATTGACCAAACACTCGCACGCTTCCAATTGTCGGAACCAACTGACCGGTCAAGAGACTCAAGAGAGTTGTCTTCCCCGACCCATTGGGACCCAGCAGTCCGTACGCGCCAGCAGGCAGATCGAGCGTCATATCGTTGACGCCGATTACGGTGCCATACAGCTTGGTAACACTATTGAGTTGGATCATGGCGATTGGAAGGCGAGCCGGATGCGTAAGCTTCGTGTATTGGTCGTCCTTGGACGAGAGCTGTTTCGATGGAATGACATTAAGCACGCATTGGGGCGGAAATTCTCCGGAAAAGAACCGCGGTCGAAACAACCGTGATTACGACCAACATGAGCACTGCAAATTTGATTTGTTCGAAGGTGGCGATTCCAAAAACCCAGCTTTGGACTTCTCCTAGGGTGTGGTACAGAGAGACGGGAGCCCATTTCTCAAGTGTGGTGGTGTCTGGATTCTCCGTGTGGCCAAGCTCCACAGCAGTCATTACTGCATAAGTAAACCAACCCAAAATCCATGCGGTAAACCAGGCAAACGCTGCGTAGCGACTTTCTTCTGTAAGCGATGAGAAGCAGAGAGCCAAGGTTGCTGTAGGGACCATTAGCACTGCAGATGCAACAATGATTCGAAACGGAAGATCCCAAGTATCAGCAATCACATTGACGCTCGGCGACATAAACACACCGAGCACATATAGAAACAGGGCAGGCACGGCTGAAATCATCAATAGATAGAACCACACCGTGGCAATCTTGCCCAGTGCATACTGCCAGCGGGCGATAGGTCGCGAGAAGTAGAGCAGGAACGCCCGAGAACGCACGTCCTGCGAAACCAGTGGCGGAGCGATTATTCCCACCATGAGTACCATGATCCCCCCTTGAGGGTATCGGAAAAAGTAATACAGAAGCAAAGACCATACACTGTGTCTTGCAGCCCGCTCGTCTTCAACCCGCAGCCCATCCGTAAAGCCTTTGATGTCGGGAACCCTCACTTCTTCTTCCAGTGCACTTTCAAGGAGAGGCAACATTTCTTGGTTCACCAACGACTGTTCCCACATCAGAAAACCCGACGCAAAGATAATTGCTGGCATCCAGGAAAAAAACATCATCCGTTTCAGCCAACTGCTCTGCCATGTCCTGCGCACTCCTGCCTTGGCTATCACCAGCCAGCGAGTCCAGGGTGAGGCAAGTGTGCCTTGCCAAACTCGGTAGCCCACATCATGAATGGCCATCAGGTTGCTCCCGAACTGCGGTGAGAAAGATTTCCTCCAGCGAGTTGCGCGAAGGCTCGATGCTCCGCACTCCCACACCGGCTTGACGTGCCAATTGCCAAATCCGCTCCGCCAATTCTTCGTGATGCCCCTCGACGGTGATCGCACCATTCACACCGGTTTTTATGGGTAGTCCAGCCTGTTCAAGCTGCGATTGAAATGCGTCGATATCTCCCAGAACTTTTACTCTTAGTGAAGGTTCTGTCGGCACGCTTAGCTGCTCCAGTTGCTCGGAAACTCGTACTCGGCCACTGGCCAGAATCACAACCGCATCGCTCACCGCTTGCACATCGGGAAGTATGTGCGTACACAAGAGCACTGCCTTTCCCTTTTCGCGAGCTAGAATCTTGATGCGATTGAGCATCGATTCCCGCTCACCCGGATCGAGCCCAGACGTTGGCTCGTCGAGAATCAAGATCGGTGGGTCGTGGACCAATGCCTGCGCAAAGCGCAGCTTCTGCCGCATCCCGGTCGAGTAAGTTTCCACCGTACGGTAGCGCTCCTGCCCCATGCCACAAAAGTCGAGAATCTCGTGGCCGCGACGGAGCGCTTCCAGGCGAGGAAAACGTGACAACTGTGCCGAGAGCTGCACTGATTCGACTCCCGAGAGTCCCGAGAGATAGCAATCATCCTCAGGCATGTAGCCGACTTGTTCGCGAATCTGACGATTCTGGCGACCGAGCTGAAATTCCATCAGTCGCCCAGTGCCTGTCGTCGCTCGCAATAGCCCCAGCAAGACCTTGATGAGTGTACTCTTGCCAGCCCCATTGGGACCCAAGAGGCTCGTGATGCCCGACTCGATTTTGAGCGATACCCGATCCAATGCCCGAAACGAGCCATAGTTCTTCGAAATCTCGTCCAATTCAATCAGGGCGTTCATCGAAGAATTATGAGGGGCTCAGGAAATGGGCGAGGTGGAAGGTAGAGAAAATATAATAGCGTATTAGTGGCAGGAGTGCGATTGTTCCACTGAAATTGGGCGTTGTCATCCCGAGGGGAGTTTTGCGACCTGAGGAAGCTGGGTTAATTGACCAATATCTATAGAGGACGAGAATTGCTTCTACCCAAATTCCTCCATTCGCACGGCGTCTGTCTGAATCGCAAATAGTCCTTGCTTGGAAAGTAAATCGCTTGTTATGCAGCGACCTTATCAATCTTGCTCTCAGTGGACTAGTCCGACCAATCAAAGTATACTTTAAGCAGGTTCATTACGATAACTTCGTAAAAGAGGTTTCTTATGTCTCTCACCCAAAGCGACATTGACAACTTCCACAGTTTCGCCAGCCAAGAATTGCCTCATTGTGATGCAGGGCAAGGCTTGGAAGATTTGGTTAAAAAGTGGCGAATCCAAAGAGAGCAGATAGAGACCCTGAACTCGCTTCACCGCGGGATCGAGGACGCTGAGGCCGGGCGCATGCGTGATTTGAACGCAGTCGACGCAAGTATCCGTGAGGCCATCGGCTTCCCGGCACGTCGACAATGACCTGCTATCTCCAGCTTACTGACGAAGCCGCAGATCAACTATTTGCCATCGCTCAGTGGTATGCTGAGACCTCTCAATCTTTAGAGATAGCTGCAAATTGGTACGATGGCTTACTCGATGCGCTGGAGACTTTGGAAGAAAACCCACATCGTGGTGAACTCGCCGCTGAGAATGATCTCTTCGACTTCGAACTCCGTGAACTGTGCTATGGGAGCGGTAAACACAAGACCCACCGGGCGCTCTATCGCATCGCAGGAACTAGAGTTGAGATTTTATCGATCCGCCATCTGGCACAACGAGGTCTCAGCCCCACTGACCTTGATTGATCTTTCGCAATATCAGCTCAAATAATCGCGTTGAGATCCATCACAGATTAAGCAACTCCCCTCAATCCTCATCTTCCTTGAGTTTCGCCTGCGAGATAATCTCCTGTTGTACGTTCCCCGGCACGACGTCGTAGTGAGAAAACTCCATCGTATAGCTCCCCTGCCCTCCGGTCATCGAGGAGAGAGTGCGGGCGTAGGTGGAGACCTCAGCCAGTGGGACCTTAGCTTCGATCGTAGTCATACCACCGCCGACCGTATCCATGCCGACCATTTGGCCGCGTCGACCTGAGAGATCGCTAGAGACATCGCCGACGTTGTCGGCGGGAATGGTAACGTGCAGGTTGACCACCGGCTCCAATAAACCCGGTTTCGCTTGTTTGAAGACCTCAGCCAGCACACGGCTAGCAGCAATTTTGAAGGCTGTTTCGTTGCTATCGACGGGGTGGTCTTTGCCATAGTGGACTTCGACGCACACATTCTGGATCGGATAGCCGGCGACGACCCCCTGCTTGATCCGTTCGTGGAATCCTTTTTCGATGGCCGGCATGAAATTGCCTGGGATCGTTCCCCCCACGACAGAATCAACCCATAGAAAATGGCTTCGCTCCTCGAAGTGATGGGACTTAAGATGGGGAAAGCGATCCTTCGTAGCGAATTCCTCAATGTCCGTTCCTTCGGGTAGCGGGAACATCCGCACGTGAATCTCCGCAAACTGCCCTGCCCCGCCGGACTGCTTCTTGTGCCGATAACTTCCCTCGGCGTTAGTCTGAATTGTCTCGCGATAGGGAATCTTGGGTTCTTTGGCTTCGACTTCGACATGATCGCGACGTTTGAGCCGCTCGCGAATTAAGTTCAGGTGCAAATCACTCATGCCGGTGAGTACCATCTCCTTGGTTTCGGCGTCGTGCTCGATGTGGATGGTCGGGTCTTCTTCGGTAATCTTGTGCAGCGCCCCGGAAAGCTTTGATTCGTCCCCACGTGTCTTGGGAGCAACCGCCAATCCCACCATAGGTGTCGGAAATTTGAGCGGTGGCAGCTGGACTTCACCAATCGACGAGCCAGTATGCAAATCTTCGCATTTTGCAATCGCGACAATCTCCCCAGGGCCTGCCTCATCAACCGGTTCTGTGTGTTCGCCTTGCACACTCAACAGCGGCCCAATCTTGAATCCTTTTCGCGCACCAGCAACTTCAATCGTGGCGTCTTTCTTCAAGGTTCCGGAGAAGACACGTAAGAAACTCAATCGGTGCACAAATGGGTCGATACGCGTCTTAAACACCTGGGCCGATAGCGGTGCCGACGGATCGGGCTTGAGTGTGACGGTATCGCCATCCTTGGTGCCCTGACGCGTAATTGCATCGGGAGGCAATGCCACATTGGCCAGCAAGTCCATCAATTCATTGAGTCCTACCTCTTTCTTGGTCGAGACGCAGACGATCGGTGTGAGTGTCCCGGCTGCAATCGCTTGGACCATCAACTTGGTCAATTCAGCGGTGGCAGGCATCTCGCCCTCGAAATACCGTTCCATCACGGCCTCATCGACCTCGATAATCGACTCGACGAGCGCTTCATGAATTGATTTGGGATCGATAACTGCATCGCCCACGTCGCCGGGAATCTCCAATGTACTGGCAACGCCATGAACTGAATCACCAAGCCCAAGTGGCACGTTCAGCAGCGCACAGCCCGTGCCAAATACTTCCTTGATCGAATCCACCAGTTCCGCGAAGTTTATATTATCGGTATCAAGTTTTGTCAGCACAATGATTCGCCCACACCCTGCCTTGCCCGCCTCGTTCCACGCCCGGCGGGTGTTCACCTTGATACCTGCATGGGCGTCCACAGTAATCAAAGCGGTTTCCACGGCACGCAGTGCCCCGATCATCTGCCCTACCAGATCGGGATAGCCGGGCGTATCGATCAGATTGATTCGTTTGCCTGCATGATCGAAATGGACAACGCTCGCCTCGACGGAATGCTTGTGATGCTTTTCCTCTTCATCGAAATCGCAAATGCTCGTGCCGGCTTCCACGCTCGGCTTGCTATTCACGGCTCCGCTCAGCACCAAGAGTTGATCGACCAGCGAAGTCTTCCCCGCGTTGCCATGTCCGCAAATAGCAAGGTTCCGTATATCCGCAACATTTCTGACCATGATTGCTCCCACTGAATAGGTATAAGACGTGCAAAGCCAATTTGAAGAAAAGAAAAATAACTAGGTGGTAGATATAAGGTGATTGAACTCCTATTGATCCTTCGAAGACGCAATAACACCCGTCTCGGCCACTTCGATGGCTTCGGATAAATCGATAGTGCCCTGATACAATGCCCGCCCCACGATGGCTCCCGCCAATCCGACATCGGCCAACGCGCGGACGTCTTCAATCGTGGTAACGCCACCGGATGCGACGACCGGCACGCTGACCTGTTTCTGCATTTTTTCCATCTCTGGTACATTGGGTCCCTGGAGCATACCGTCGGTAGCAATATCCGTGTAGATGATGGCCGCCAAGGAAACGTCATGAAACTGAGTAGCCAGGTCGGTTGCCCGGACATCGCTGACTTCAAGCCAGCCATGAGTAGCTACGTAGCCATCCCTTGCATCAATTCCAAGTACCAACTGTTCCGGATGCGCTTTGGCCATTTCCCGCAACCAGTCAGGATCGTCCAACGCGGCAGTCCCCAGAACAAGACGATGCAGACCGGTTGCAAATAAGTTGTCTATTGTTTTCTCGCTACGGATACCTCCACCAAGTTCGCATTGCATGTCAACCGCCGCGACGATCTCGCGGACAATTTCGTGATTTGTGGGCTGGCCGTCACGGGCACCATCCAGGTCGACCAGATGCAGATACTTGGCACCGGCGGATTGAAATTTCAGAGCCATTGCCACAGGGTCGTCGGAGAAGACCGTCTCACGGCCGTAGTCGCCCTGCTGCAGTCGCACACACTTCCCCCCCAACAGATCGATCGCAGGCCAAATTTGCATTCTGTAGCCGCCGTATGTTGAGGTGATAGGGATAACCGATAGACCTAGAATATCGCATAGAACAGAGGCGATTTCAAGGCACAGCAGAATGCCCCAACTTTATGGCCATGGGCGAAAAGTTCTGTCATCCCGAGGGGAGCTCCGCGACCAGAGGGATCCGGGGTCACATTGCCAACACGACTTGAAGGCCATTTCTAGTTGAACGTAGATTCCTCAGACGCCTAAGCTCCTTCGGAATGACAGGATGCTAAGGTCAGCTCAGCGAAATTACTCAGTACACGAAGACCTTCGCTCTGGCTTTTCTCTGGATGAAATTGTGTTGCAAAGAGGTTCTCGCGCCAGATGCTTGCGCAGAAGGGAGCAGGATAAGAGGCCTGGCCATCGACGACTTCCAAATCTTCAGGCACGACATAATAGGAATGCACAAAATAGAAAAATGTTTCCTCGGCAATGCCATCAAAGATTGGTGCCTTCCGTCTGAAACTTACTTCGTTCCACCCCATGTGTGGAACTTTGTACTGAGCTGGAACTTGGAACTTGCAGACCTCTCCCTTCAGCACTCCCAGTCCCTCATGCTCGCCATCTTCGAAACTGTGCTCAAACAAGAGTTGCAGACCGAGGCAGATACCTAGAAACGGCTTACCACTTTGAATCGCTTCACGAATTGGCCCAACTAGCTCTCGGCGTTTGAGTTCGGCAATCGCATCTGCAAATGCTCCGACACCGGGAAGCACGATGTGGGAAGCCTTTGCTAGAATCGCCGGATCGCTCGTGATAGCCGCCGCGTGGCCAACACGTTCAAACCCCTTCTGCACACTGCGAAGGTTGCCCATTTGATAGTCAATGATCGCGATCATATTGTGAATGGACCCACTAGAGGGAGGAAAGTTCAGCAGAGAACACATTCTAGGAGTTCGATGCTCTATTTCCTAGCCGTGGGCGCCAGGCCCATGGTTTTTGCCAGTTTCAACCATGGGCTTCCGCCCACGGCTACTAGAAAGAATGGCTCACATTTAGCGACTGGCGATTCGCTCAGGATAGACGACGAATTCAATTCGCCTGTTGCGTGCCTTGCCCGCCTCGGTGGCATTCGAAACCACCGCATGATTTCCACCGTGGCCGATGACGAATAGCTGGACGGCAGGCAATGTTCCCCGCTCAATCAGGGCGTTGTAGACTGAGAGTGACTGAGCAGCAGAGAGGTGGTGGTTTGAAGGGAATTGTTGGGAATGGGTAGAAGAGTCGTCCGTATGCCCCTCGATGCCGATGATGTGTTCGGGGAAATTCTGCCGCAGATCTATGGCGACGCTGGCCAACAGTTGCTTGGCATCGTCCTTCAAATAAGGACTCCCCGGCATGAACAGCTGATCCGCGGGGATTTCTACCCGCAATAAATCGCCATCCTGGCGCACCTGCACCCCCGGCAAATCAGCCAATGCCAGGTTCTTAAGCATACTGTTGTTGGCCCGAATCTCGCCTTGCTCGCGTTGGCTGGCCGACGCCATCAACGCCGATGTTTTCGTTCGAAGTTGCGAATTGTCTTCACGCAAGGCGACTAACTGATCTGTCGTCGCGCGGAGTTGATCGCGAGTCGTATTGATCTCGTCGGTTAAGAGTTGCACCTTTTGTCGCGACTGGGCCAGGATTGCTTCGAGTTCCTGATTATCGCGATCGAGCGATTGGGCTCGGCTTTGGTATTCCTGATTCTGCTGTGCCACTAACTGCATCTGTTGGTCGGCTGCAGCGGCTGCCTGCTGGTTCGGTTTGTACGCAAGCCGACTACACCCGGTTGCCAGAAGCAACGCGAGGCATGAGAACAACATGAGGCAGCGAATTGACATACGATCGCATTGAGTGACGAGGAATTGTCGATAGCGCGAACACACCTCCCACGGTCAGCACCGCGATGAGTGGCCGGAACGGTAGCAACCGTCACCCGCCCCAACAAGATCAGCTCGCCACTAGAATGCTAGCAGCGCATTCGCCAACGCTTTCTAAAGGCAATTCAATCCTCGGGTAGTCGCCGTAGAATCGTTTGATGAAATTCCGATGCCAGCGTTGAGGCTTGTGAGCTTCCCAACCTTGGCGAGCAAGAAACCGGTCCGAAAGACGGCTGTTGGCCGCATCGCAAAGAATGGCATCGGAACGCTTTGCCTCGGCGATGGCATCGAGTGCGGTGGCGGCGGCCAGTGCGGTTGCCATACTCGTACTTTGGCTGGAGACGACATACTTCAACGCGAGAAAATTTGGGCAAGAGAGTGGCTGATTATAGTACAGCCAGCAATGATCCTCCGCCCCACGCGCGTGATAATCGCGGCTTACCGGCAATATCTCGGGCAGTGATAGCAGTTTGGGCCAACGTCGCAAGTGGATTGCCACGAGTTTTCCTGCCGCGGTTTCGATCACCCCATAGCGACCGCCACGAATCGCAGGCAAGGCGTTCAGCCATTCATCGCGGTTTCTACAAGAAAGTGTTCGAGTAAAAGTCATTTCAATCCATCCTTGTCGCTTGTCCAAACAACAGTCGCTTGATCTGCTGCCAGATGAACAACAAGATGCCCAACATCACGAAACAAAACAACAACACTGCCGGCACAAGCCAGCCGAGTTGAAACGCAAAGGACACGCGATTCCAAACTCCTGCCCAGTAAACCATGACGAACAAGGCCCCCAGGCAAAGGAACGGTCCGTAGGGAATCACATCATCACGTTTGGTGATGAGCTGCATCAGTCCGCCAATCAAACCTGCAAAGGGGGCTACGAAGAACACGATGACACATGCTTGCCAGCCCAGGAAGGTGCCGACCATCATCATGAGTGTCACGTCACCGAAACCCATCGCCTCGCGACCCATGGCAGCGCTGCCAACGATGCGCACGATCCAGATCATGGCACCACTCATTGCTAACCCGACAAGTGCCGTGAGCAACCCCATCCAGGCGACCGTACCCCACCACCACACGGCTGCGATGGCCAACGCACCGCCCCAAGCAATTACCCCGAGCGGCGGGCGGCAGAATTCACGAAGGACCCGGCGGCAAATAACGCTCGTCGCTCGCCACACTCCTCGCCGCCCTCGCCAGATTCTTGGCGCTAGAGCGAAACACCATAGCCACCAACAGAACTGGCCCAGGGCTAACGAACGCCAATTAGGTGCCGGCCGAAACTGCGGTGACCATTCGTTTGGCGAAGCAAGCAGAGTTGGTTCCACATAAGCCTTCAGTCCGATGGCTATCTGCGGCAAGGGCACTTCGATACCAATCTCAGGCGGCGCTTGTGGGAAAGTCCCCAGTGGCAGCAAACTCATGGGCAAGCAAGCAGCCAACAAGAGTCCGATCAACGTCCCGGGCACAGTGATTTCGTCGGGAATTATTTTTTCATCGAAGTCGATAAAACTCGCAGCAACCATCAGCGTGATCAAGATCGCGTGACTCCAGAATGTGGGCCACACTGCCGAGAGTGGAATTGCTGTTCTGGGAAAAGCGAGTGGAACCTGTGCATCTTGCAAAAGCTGTTGGAGCTGGCCAAGCACGAGTCCACGCTGGTCGACTTCCCACCAGCACAAGAGTACAAGACCAATTCCCATGCTAAGTTCAATCAGAAGCGGTCTGCCCCAAAACCAACTACCATGCACTGTGCTCTCACGCCGCATGCCATTCCAGCCGAGAACCGGTAACCTATCCGACCAACGCCGCGATGGCACCCCGTCAGGGATTGGCCCCCAAGGAGAAATTGGTCGAGGATTCCAGGCGAGGCAATAGATGGCCCAATTCGCAAGCGCACCCAAGGCAGCACCGACGAAGAATACGCCGAGTTGCATAAGAGAAAACTGAATGGCAGCGAGCGGGAACATGCATCAAGTCGAGGGTGGGAGTCGTCCCTGTCCCCCCTCCTGTAACTCAGGTGAGGGCCTAGGGGTGGGGCTCAGCCCACCAGCGCCACGTATATTTCGTCGGCTATCTCGGCAGGCTGCTTTTCTTCGGTATCGACCTCAAGGGTAGCACACCCCCGGTAAATCGGATCTCGTTGGTCCAGGAGGACCTCAATTTCGGTACGACCGCCGTGATTAGTCAGGTTAGGACGCCGCTCGGCGGTCGTGGAGTCGGTTTCCAGCCGCCCAGCGAGGGTCTCGGGGGTGGCTTTGAGCCACACCACCGCCTGACAGCCAGCAAGGCAATCGCGGTTTTCCTTCCGCAAGACAGCCCCACCACCCAGGGCCAATATCGCTTGTGAGCGCCGACAAAGCTCGGACACCACCTTGGCCTCCAAATCACGAAATGCCGCTTCCCCATCGTCGGCAAAAATCGCCGCGATCGACTTGCCAGCGCTCAGTTCTACTTCGACGTCGGCGTCCACCCAGTCCCACCCAGTGCGCAGAGCAAGAAGCTGCGCGACGGTCGTCTTCCCCGTCCCGCGGAGTCCAATTAGGGCAATGGAGCGTGTATCAATCGGTGGCATCGTTTCCCTTGGTTTGCCGCGCTCGCGGCGCCTTCTTGTTAGCCGCGATGCGGAGCGCAGCGCAGCAGAGCGCGTTGTACGATCCTTACGGCTTAGCGTCAACAACTCCGTTCGCCATCGCTCCCGGCTCGTCTACCGCCCAATCCCAATCGGCCCAATCGCCTTCTTCAATACGTCGCGCATTAGGTTGGGAGGTGCTTCCTGCTTGGTAAAAAGGTAAAACTGCAGCCGCGCCTGTCGCACAAACATTTCAACGCCGGTGATTGCCTCCGCATTGCGTGCCCGAGCATCTTTCACAAGCAAAGTCGATTCGGGATTGTACACCGTGTCGAACACCAGCATCGAAGGTTTCAGGAACGTCTTACTCACCGGCGACTCATCGACGTTCGGGTGCATACCAATCGGTGTGCAATTGATGAGAATGTCACACTGAGCCCGCTGGCGAGATTCCCAGTCGATCGCCTTGCAATCGAAAGCAGCGGCCAGTCGATCGGCACGCTGCTTGGTCCGCGAAGCTATCGTCACAAGCGCACCCCGGCTTTTGAGTCCATACACAATCGGCCTGGCAACTCCTCCCGCTCCCAAGACCAAGGCACGCTGGTTTTTCAGCGGACTTGGCTTCACTCCAATACCACCCATGGCATGTTCCAAGCAATCCATGGCGGAGTTGTAGTCGGTGTTGTATCCGATGACTTCACTACCATCGAATACGACCGTATTGACTGCCGCAATGCTCTTCACTGCAGGATCTACCTTCGTGAGAAACTTGGCAATCGCTTCCTTATGAGGAATCGTCACGCTCAGTCCCTTGATTCCCAGTCGCGGGGCATCTTCCATAAACTGCTCAAGATCGTCCGAGGGAACACGAAAAGGACAATAGACCGCATTTATTTCACGAGCATCAAAGGCTGCATTGTGAACATGAGGGCTCAGACTATGGCCGACCGGATCAGCGATCACACCATAAACTTGAGTCTCTGGTCCGATATGCTCGTATCGATAGATCTCATTCATCTGCTGAAAGCTTAGCTGCCCCGGAGCCAATGTACGTTCGTGGTGAAACGTGGCATAAGTAAAAGGTGCTTTGAACTTCGAAGCAAGGATTCGTGAAGGGGTTCCGACGTCTCCCATGCACATTCCGATCGTGGGAATTTCACTCTCGGACATCATCTCCAACATGCGTAGGTTGTCATGGGGATCATTCGCCATGGTGGCAATCTTGATGATGTCGGGGTCGAGCTTCGACATATCCTCGTGCAGTTGACGCAAATTCTCAGGTGTCTTGCGGAAATTGTGGTAGCTGATGATTCGCTTCGTCTTACCAAATCGCGGGATCTGACCAGCGATGTCTTCTTCAATGTCCACATAGTCCACTCCCTCGGCGATGGCCTCGCGTAGGACAAGTTGCCTCGCTTCTTCACTGCCGGTCCACTTCCCACCATCTTCTAAGCGGCGACAAGTAATAATGATTTGGCAATCGAGATCGTTTTGTTCGGCAAGCAAACGGCGAACATTGATCTTGCTGGTGACGTAATCCAAGCGCAGCTCAACCAGCTTGGCACCTTGCTCACATAGGTGTCGATGCTCGGCCAGAATGTGTTTATGACGACTTCGCCCAATGGCAACGCAGATCATGGGAGGAGGGGTTCCTTGAGAGAATTCTTTTCCGAAAGGCTAAAATCAAATGCCAAAATAACGTGCGATCCTAATGATGAATGACGGAAATACCTAAGCACAAAAGGAATGGGTAAGAACGAAGGTCGAACGATGCGCCAGCTTAGACATTCGTAATTCTGACTTCTTTCGTCATTGGGTATTTCCGTCCTTCGTCATTACCAAGCATTCCCATTGTGCTAGAAGTGCGACGAATTTTCAAATCCGCTTGAATTGTCGGTCTAATTGTTCTCGGGTAAAGACTAGGGCAGTCGGCCGTCCATGGGGGCAATGATGGTGATCCTGAGCCAAATGACGCTGGGCCAGCAAGGCTTCGACCTCCCCAGGTGTCAGCGAATCGCCGAATTTGATCGCGGCCTTGCAGGCGATCGTGTGCATCAATTCATCGAGCAAATCCCTTGATTCAGGGCGTTTTCCCTCGGCCTGCAATTGCTCGACCAGGCTGCCGAGTACCTCTCGCGGGCTGAAGTTGGCCAGCATGGCCGGATAGGCCGCCACGAGAACCGTTTCCCCTCCGAAGGGTTCCAGCTCCAATCCCAACTGGGAGAGTAGCGCCTGATTCTCCAAGAGTACCGCCGCCTCGCTGCCGGCCAGATCCACCGGCTCTGGCACCAGAAGCCTTTGGCTTTCGAGCTCCCCTTGGGCAACTTTGTCACGAAGTTGCTCGTAGAGGATTCGCTCGTGAAGTGCATGCTGGTCGATGACCTCCAATCCATCCTCATTTTCTACAACAAGGTAGCGATTGTGAATCTGCAGTGCCCGGGGAGTACCCAGTGGGGCAGGCACAGCGGAATCGGAAGCATCCAATCTTCGGTCTTGCGATTGCGGCATCGCAGGAAGACTGGCGCCACTCGCTGGTTGAATAAAGTCATGCAGCCGCAATCCTTCCGAACTCGTGGATGTCCCCTCTGTCGAAAACCCCGTCAACTCGGATTGGACGGTAGGTGATCTGCCGAGTTGATTCTTGGCCCAAGCATAGAGTTCACTCGCCTCGACCGGGTTGTTCGCAGCGAGGTCACCCGACTCACTACTTTCTCGACCGGGAAAGGAGCCACGGGCAACCAGGTCCGTGGATAAAAACTTCGACCGGAGTGTTCCCAGCAGTTGACTATAAATCCGCCCCCCATCCTGAAAACGGACTTCCAGTTTCGTCGGATGCACATTCACATCCACCAGCGATGGCGATAATTCCAGATTCAAGAAACAGATCGGATAGCGACCCGTAAGCAGGAGGCCACGGTAGGCTTCGCCCAAGGCATGTTGCAGCGACCGATCACGTATCACGCGGCCATTGAGAATCAAATACTGCAGGCGATTGTTGCCGCGGCTGTGACTCGGATTGGCAACATACCCCGAGAGACGAATTTGCTGATCACCGTGCTCATCGGCACTTTCAATCTCGATGAGCCCGTCTGCCAACTCCGCTCCAAACAACGAGCCAATCCGCTCTCGCAAATTCGAAACAGGAGGTAAATCATGTACCAGCCGACCGCCATGTGTCAGTGAGAAATGAACATGCGGTGCCGCCAACGCCAGTCGGGTAATCGCCTCTGTGATATGCCCCATTTCGGTCTGGGTAGTGCGCATGAACTTATGTCGCACGGGAGTATTGAAAAAAAGCTGTCGAATTTCAATGGTGGTACCTGCGGGGCATCCTACCGGTCGAATCGGTTCGGCACGTCCACCAACGATTTCTAACTCCGCCCCCGCTTCGCAGTCGGCCGGCCTGCTGCGCAGTACCAGCCTGCTTACCTCCGCAATTGAGGCCAGCGCCTCTCCGCGAAATCCCAGCGTGCCCACACGAAATAAGTCGTCTGCGTCAGCGATCTTGCTCGTGGCATGACTGGCAACTGCAAGTTGCAATTGATCGGCCGCGATACCGCACCCGTTGTCGGTCACGCGTACCAGCTCGACCCCCCCCTGCTCGATCGTCACATCGATCCGCGTGGCTCCCGAGTCGACACTATTCTCCACCAACTCCTTCACGACACTCGCCGGACGCTCGATCACCTCGCCGGCGGCGATCTTGTTGACGACATTTGAAGATAGTTGGCGAATGGTGGGCATTTTTTGAATTCGGAGTGCGGAGTGCAGATTGCGGAATAAAAGATTGGCGAGCCGTAAGCGTTAGCGCCCGGAGATTCTAACTCTCAAAGCTCACAACTGATACTCCTTAATCTTGCGGTAGAGGGTTCGCTCACCGATACCTAACAATTTGGCGGCCTCCTCACGATTACCTCCGGTGAATTCTAATGTCTCGGCGATGAACAGTGCCTCGATGTCGGAGAGTGGTTTGCCTACCAGACCTGCGAGGCCTTTGCTCCCCATCTCTGAATTCGGGGGGCTTCCAGCCGACAATTCCTCCGGCAAATCGTCTAAATCGAGCACGTGATCGTAATCGACTACAACCATGCTCTCGAGGATGTTCTTCAATTGTCGAACATTGCCCGGCCAATCGTAGCTCATCAGCCTGCGTCGCGCCGCAGTCGTGATACTCTTGATTTCTTTGTGATGTCGCTGGCTATGCATCTTGAGAAAATGCTCGATCAACAGGGGAATATCCTGCGTGCGCTCCGACAGACTGGGCAGCGTGATCGTCACAACTTTGAGCCGATGATAGAGGTCCTCACGAAAAGTCCCCGCCGCGATGGCATCTTCTAAATCACGATTGGTTGCAGAGAGGATTCGAACGTTGACTTTGATGTTTTCGTTGGAACCGACACGCGTGATTTCGCTGCTTTCCAAAACTCGCAGGAGCTTAATCTGAGTGGGGAGAGGCATGTCGCCAACCTCGTCCAAGAACAGCGTCCCTCCGTTCGCATATTCGAATTTGCCAATGCGATCGGCACTGGCGTCAGTGAAGGCACCTTTCACGTGACCAAACAGTTCGCTCTCAAGGATGTGCTCGCTCAGCGCCGCGCAATTGAGTCCCACAAAGGGACGATTCTTACGAGGGCTGTTTTGATGAATTGCCTGGGCAATCAGTTCTTTGCCGGTACCCGTATCTCCCTGAATGAGCACCGTCGCATCGGTCGGAGCAATCCGGCGTAGGCGATCGAGCACTTCCTGCATCGGGGGGCTATTGCCAATCACTCCCTCAAAGCCAAACTTCTCGTCCAAGCGACGACTCAGTTCGGCGTTTGCCCGCCGCAAATGTTGATTGCGCGCCGCATTGTCCACCACCGCGCGAAGCTGCTTTAAATCCAGCGGTTTGAGGAGATAATTAAACGCCCCCTGCTGCATTGCTTCGACCGCAGATTGAATCGTGCCGTGGCCAGTGACCAGGATCACTTCCGCGTCGGGCAGCACTTCCCGACTTTTGGTGAGGATCTCTAGCCCGCCCACATCAGGCATTTTCAGATCGCTGACCACAATCTCAAACGAACCATTCTCCAGTAGATCCGCCCCTTCAGCACCCGTCGTGGCAACCGTACACTCATATCCCACCCGCGACAAACTATCTGCCATCGTCTCCGCGTGCGCAGCATCGTTGTCAACGATCAAAGCACGAATCGGCGGGCCCGTGGTGGCGGTGGTTCTGTTGTCAGACATGGCTCTCTAGGGAACTTTTGATGAAATGTATTCGTTCGGGGGGAAATGTTTTTGAAACGCAGAGGAGGCTGAGGCTCAGAGTATAGGAGTCCATAGAACCGTGTTCTCTGCGAATCTTAGCGGCTCCGCGCACTCTGCGTTACATCCATTCTCTTCCTCGCTCATAGGAGGATACGTAGGAATTGTGATAGTTACCGTCTGGCAGATCAAGGCTAGGACGTCTCCCCGTGTGTTTCCCCGGAGTTACCTTGGCTCGACGGTGATTTCTGGTGAATTCTGGCTGGAATGGGAAGCTCGATGGTGAATTGGGTTCCTCGACCCACTTCACTTTGCACCGAGATGCGTCCTCGGTGGCCGTCAATGATCTTGGCAGTCGTTGGGAGTCCTAAGCCAGAACCTCCAGGTTTCGTTGAAAAGAAGGCTTCAAACATCTGTGCTGCCGTGCGGTCGTCCATTCCGCAACCCGTGTCGATCAAATACATGGCGACGCTCCCTCCCTTGGCAGCCGTGCGGACCACCAACTGGCCCCCACTGGGCATCGCTTGCTTGGCATTCAAGAGCAGATTAAACAGCGCCCCACGAAAGGCCTCACGATCCAACATCACCGAGGGTAATTCCGGATCCAGATACCGTACAATCTCGACTCCTGCTTCGCTGGCCTCCGGTTCAAAGAAATCGAGGGCTTCGGCGATCTCTAGATTCAAGTCCGTAGGCACAAGATTCATGTGACGAACTTTGGCATAACTCAAGAAGTCATCGAGCAAATCCTGCAGTCGCTGACATTCACGCTGCATCACGTCGATCCGCTTGAGGCCGCGCCGCTGGGCGGGAGTCTGGCCTTCTTCCAGGTCTTCGGCCAATAATTCCATATTGAGCCGAATCGTAGAGAGCGGGTTCTTGATCTCATGCGCCAAGCCCCCTGCGAGCCGCGCAATCTCCGTGTATTGATCCATCAGCCGCTGAATGGCTTGGGACGTCTGTTCGTTTCCAACTGGAGGAGGATCAATTGCCATGACTTAACCAGGGACGGAATCACATACCGCCAATCGCAGGACCCTCTCCCCCCGGAGGGTCGGACGCGGTGGCAGTCGGGGAGGGAACTCTGGGATAGGCTTTCAAGAACCCCTCCCATCATAGAGCACCCCTACCTGGGACCGGAACACCTCGCCAACAAAAAAAGCCGGTCGACCACTGATTCAGTCAATTGGGTGCAGATTGCTGCGAAAGTCACGACAGTATTCCACGTACGATGTGGGCTTCTTCTACACCGGTCAGTTTAGCATCGAGCCCCCTGAATGGATAGGTAAACCGAGCATGATCGATACCCAGGCAATGGAGAATCGTGGCATGAAGATCGCGCAGGTGGACTGGATTCTCGACAATGTTGTAACAAAAGTCATCCGTCATTCCGTATTCCATTCCACTTCTGATTCCCGCACCTGCTAGCCATACCGTAAAGCATCGGCCATGGTGGTCGCGTCCCATTGTGGGGGAGCCCAGGACTCCTTGGCTGAAGACAGTACGACCGAACTCTGTTGCGAATACCACCAGCGTGTCTTCCAACAAACCGCGTTGTTTGAGATCCTTCACTAGCGCGGCTGTCGGTTGATCGATATCTCGACACTGATTGGGAAGTTGCCGACCGATTGCAATATGTTGGTCCCAGCCACGATGGTAGAGTTGGACAAATCGAACGTCGCGTTCCAACAGACGTCTCGCCAGAAGACAATTCGCCGCATAGCTTCCAGGCTTATGAACTTCGGGACCATAGCCAGCAAGTGTTGCTTCCGATTCTTCGCTGATATCGGTAAGTTCTGGCACGGAGGTTTGCATGCGGAACGCCATTTCGTAGGCGTTGATGCGAGTTAGTGTTTCCGGATCACCAAGTTGCTGGGCGCGCATTCGATTGAGATTCGCCAGATCATCAAGCATTGCGCGGCGCTGTTTCCTATCTGTACCGGGCGGATCATTGAGGTAAAGTACCGGGCTGGCACCAGCGCGTAAACCAACTCCTTGATGGGAGGAAGGGAGAAAACCGCTACCCCAGAGTCGCGAGAAGATTGGTTGTCCGGGGTTCTTTCCCGATCCTTGCGATACCATGGCAATAAAGGTGGGTAGGTTCTCGTTTTCAGTTCCCAAGCCGTAGCTCACCCATGCCCCCATGCTCGCGTAACCCGGTTGCTGGTTGCCAGTATTCATGTACGTGATCGCAGGATCATGGTTGATCGCCTCGGTGTAAACCGTCTTCACGAGGCAAACATCATCCGCGATGGTTTGCGTATGGGGAAGCAGATCGCTGATCCAAGTCCCTTGTTGTCCACAAAGACGACCATTCCACAAAGGTGCAACCACAGGGTAAGAGGACTGTCCAGAGGTCATCCCAGTGAGCCGCTGATCTCCTTTCACCGATGCGGGGATCTCTTCGCCATTAAACTTCGCGAGCGTTGCTTTGTTATCAAACAAATCGACATGTGACATGCCTCCTGACTGAAAAAGGCAGACCACCCTCTTAGCTTTGGGAGCAAAATGGGGCAGCTTACCGCTGCCGAGTATTGCCGGGGCGGCTTGCACAGTTTGAGGTACTGAGGAGTACAACAGAGAACCAAGGGCAATCTGACCAATTCCACCGGCAGTCTTGCCGAGAAATGTGCGACGAGTTTCGTGCCGTGCTTTCTCTTGCTGAGGATTCACAACTTGCTCACTTTTCCATTTTGTTCAGTTACAAGTGACCGTTTCACTCAGATTCATCAACAGGGCAGCCACTTGCGACCAAGCCGCGTGTTCTCCAGGAGGTATTTGTTCGTTTCGTGGCGACTCACCATTGGCAAGAAACTCTTCTGCTGCGGTTTGGTCGTCACTATAACGGCGTCGTTCCCTATCCAGGGCATTGGCCAATACTTCGAGTTCTTCGACGGTTGGCGTTCGAGAAACACATTCCTCGAATGCCCAGCGAGCGCGATCAGAGTCTTTATTACCATGAGCGATGATTCGCTCCGCAAAATTCCGCGCCGCTTCGACGAATTGTGTGTCATTCAAAAGAACGAGGGCTTGCAAAGGTGTCGTCGTCGAAAGCCGCTGAATCGTGCAAGTTTCTCGCGTGGGAGCATCAAATGCAGCCATATTCGGCGGAGGCACTGTGCGCTTCCAATAAGTATAGAGCGAACGCCGATAAAGTTTCTCGCCATGGTCTTGGACAAACGTCTGGGCAGTCGCTCCGGTGCTCCCATAGTGGCTTACCTCGCGCCACAAATCTCCAGGGGTGTAGGGATTCACGCTTGGGCCACCGATGCGGGGGACTAGCAATCCACTGATCTTGAGGGCCGAATCGCGAATGAATTCAGCCGGCAATCGAAATCTCGGTCCCCGCGCGAGAAGTTCATTGTCTGGATCTATTTCAAGAAGTTTGCTTGTTTGACCAGTTGCCGAGGTTCTGCGATACGTGGCTGAAGTCACTATCTTGCGAACTAAGGCCTTTATATCCCAACCGTCTTCGACAAAGTCAACCGCCAGCCAGTCAAGCAACTCGGGATGCGTGGGCCACGCTCCCTGTGCACCGAAATCGGCGGCGGTACGAACTATCCCTGTGCCGAACAACATCTGCCATATACGGTTGACTGCAACTCTCGCGGTGAGGGGGTTTGTAGGCATCGTGAGCCATCGAGCCAAGCCTAGCCTATTTGCCGATACGCCTGCAGGGGGTTTCGGTAGCGCTTCGGGTATACCAGGAGTCACTCTTTCGCCAGGAGATGCGTAGCTTCCTCGGTTAAGGATATGTGTCTCACGTGGTTCGTCTGCCTCATCCATCACCATCGTTGGAAACTTCTGGGTCAGCACACTTACGCGTTCTTCCAAATTAGCCAGCTCAATCCTAAGTGGCAGCATCGTGTCGGAGTGACTGGCAAAATAGTGGCGAAGGCGTTCAATCTGTTCCGAGCTTCGATTATCCTTGGGTGTCTCGATAATCTCAATCACCTCCTCGGGCAGCTCACTATCATCGTCATTGCCGGTCAAGGCATAAAACTCGAACTTGGCCGCTACTAATTTAACCGACTGTCCAAAGTTCACATGCATTGTGAGATAGGACATTTGGGTCGCATCGAATGGTTTCTCCAGATTAAGTGTGATATGTACGGGACCTTTGTGTGCAAGCTTTGGAGACCAACCGTTGTTGCGCCTTGCGTCGAGAACATTTCCAGGAAGATAGTCTTCGCGCCAAGAATTTGCTGTAACGCTTGAGACACCTAAAATATGGTGGAGGTCTAGCTGATCACCTGGCACACTTCCTGCGCTAGCCGCCAGCGCAGTTAGGACAAACGTACCTTTCTCAGGGCCATTGGAATCTTCCCCTGATTCGTTAGTGTCCAACTTGCCGTAGCCCCAGCCTTCACCCGGTGCCAAGGCATCAGGGTGGAACACGATTCTGATACCAGTGACTTTCCGATCAACATGTGGGAGTTGCATTGAAACTTCGTAAGCGACAAATTTCGGTGCATTTGTGATCTTCACATAGTGGTTCTCTTCGATCTCAAATCCCGCCCCTTGGTTGGGGGTGCTTATCTCAAGGAGCTTCGCGGAATGCATTGCAAAATCACGCCCCCGTTCACTTAGCAGTTCTTTCTGACGTTGCTCCCACTCAGTGACTTCAACCGGATTGGGGGAATTCAGTTCATTATTTATCTCATCGATACGAGCCTTTAGAGCGGGTAACTCACCAGTGGGTAAAACCGTTCGAGTCTCGAAAGTGGGACGAGCGTTTACGCCTCTATCTCCGTCGAGTCCAACGTCACCAAGCGTATTAAAATAGGCAAACAAACGATAATAATCCCGCTGTGTGATGGGATCATATTTGTGATCGTGACACTGGGCGCATCCCAAGGTCAACCCGAGTACCGCTTCTCCGAGAGTTTTCAGACGATCAGCGTTGTAGTTCGTGATGTTCTCTTCAGGAATGGTTCCCCCCTCGTGTGTAACCATATTGTTCCGTTGAAATCCTGTCGCTATAAGCTGGGATTCCGTTGGGTCGGTCATCAAGTCCCCTGCAATTTGATCCACCAAGAATTGATCATAGGGCAAGTTTTCGTTGAACGCATTGATGACCCAATCACGCCAGAGCCAAAGATGTCGGCCTCCATCGATCGAATAGCCGTTAGTGTCGGCGTAACGTGCAGCATCAAGCCATTCCAGAGCCATTCGCTCACCAAAATGTGGGCTGGCAAGCAGACGATCAACTAGTCTTTCGTACGCCTGCGACTCGTCGTCCAATGCAAATGCCTCGACTTCCTCCGCCGAAGGCGGCAATCCGGTAAGATCTAGCGAAAGACGTCTAATGAGCGTGCGTCGATCTGCCTCTTGCAAGGGAACGATCTTTTCCTCTTCGAGCCGAGCAGCGACGAAAAGATCAATCTCATTTCGCGGCCAAGACTCATCGGCAACCTTGGGAATCGGCGACTTCTCGGGGGAAATGAACGACCAATGCTTCGCATAGGGAGCGCCTTGTTCAATCCACAATCGAAGCGTTTTCTTTTGCTCAAGAGTTAGCTCCCGACGCGAATCGGGAGGCGGCATCATCTCGTCCTCGTCTTCGCTATTAATCCGCCGCCAGAGTTCACTCGCCTCCAAATTGCGAGGCACGATCGCGGCGTACCCCCCGCGATCTTTCAAAGCCGATCCGGCCTCATCAAGCCGCAAGTCTGCCTCGCGTGCCCCTTCATCGAATCCGTGGCAAGCGAAGCAATTCTCCGAAAGAATTGGCCGCACATCGCGGTTGAAGTCCAGCGCAACTAATGCTCCACTCGGGGCTTGGCTGCTGAGCAAGATTAATAGAAAGGTCAAGATGCGCATGTCTGGTACTGCAGCCAACCCGATGAGGTTTTTGCAAAAGGATATAAGAAACAAAATCCTCTGGCTCAAGTGAGAGCCAGAGGATCATTTGTTTGACTTACATCACCTATTCTATAGTTTACTTCCAATTGAATTAGTCAAGAAGCAACCATGACAAGCAGGTATTATTCATCAATTTGTCGCAAAAAGCCAAAGAACACCTTCCTGGCTGGTCTGGCCTGCATCTCTAATCAAGACGCGGCGTCGGCAGGTTCAGCCTCTTGCTCGCCGAGTTCTTCCATCGCAGCGCGACGGCTCAGTTTCACACGATCCTGTTCGTCGACTAAGATGACCTTCACCTTCATTTGGTCCCCAACTGAGCAGACATCGCCCACATTGCCGACGTACTCGTTCGAGAGTTCGCTAATGTGGCACAAGCCATCGCGTCCCGGCAGAATCTCGACAAACGCACCGAAGTCTTTGACACTCGTCACGCGGCCGTCGTAAATCTTGCCGACTTGCACACTCGCCGTGAGGGCATCAACACGAGCCAGACCCGCTTCGGCAGTGGCTTGATCAGCCGCAGCAACGGTAACCGTGCCATCCTCGTCGACATCGATGTTGCAACCGACTTCTTCTTGGATACCACGGATCGTCTTGCCACCTGGGCCAATCAAGAGGCCAATCTTTTCGGGATTGATCTTCGTACGCAACAACCGTGGAGCCGACTCGGCCGTCGTCGCTCGCGGTCGTGCAATCGTACTGATAATCTTTCGCAGGATCTCAATGCGGGCTTCGCGAGATTGCTTAAGGGTGGCACGAATGATTTCCTCGCTGATACCCTTGATCTTCAGGTCGAGCTGGATACCCGTGATGCCGTTTTGCGTGCCGGCAATCTTGAAGTCCATATCGCCAAAGTGATCTTCGTTGCCGATGATGTCCGTGAGTAAGGTCCATTTCTCACCTTCCTTCACCAGACCAACCGAGATACCAGCCACGGGATTGCTGATCGGCACACCCGCCGCCATCAGCCCCAGGGTGGCACCGCAGACCGACGCCATCGAACTAGAGCCATTCGACTCCAAGATGTCGGAAATCACGCGGATCGTGTACGGGAATTTTTCATGATCCGGTAACACGGGATTGACGCTCCGCTCAGCCAAGGCACCGTGGCCGATTTCGCGACGACCGGGACCACGAATCGGACGGCACTCGCCGACCGAGAACGAAGGGAAATTGTAATCCAGCATGAACCGCTTGGTGTATTCATCGAACAGTCCATCAACGCGCTGCTCATCACGGCCTGTACCCAAGGTGACCGTGACAAAGGCCTGCGTCTCACCTCGTTGGAACACAGCCGAACCATGCACGCGTGGCAAGAGGTCGACTTCACACTGAATATCGCGGAGTTCGTCGCTCTTACGCCCATCAGAACGGGTCCCGCTAAGAATCTGCTCACGACTCACGTGGGACTCAAGATCATGCCAATTCTTGTAAAATGAATCGAGCGTGTAAGCTCCTTCCGCATCGGGATCGGGGACCAATTCTGCTACTGCTTCATCTCGCAAGGCGACGACAGCATCGTGACGTTCGTGCTTGCCATCAATAAGGTTCGCTTCGCTAAATCTGGCACCGTACTTTTCTTTGAGAACCTCGAACAAGCCATCTGAGGGAGGTGCCTCAAACTTCATCTTTTCTGTACCGACTTTGGCAATCAACTCTTCCTGCAGGTCACACAACTCGCGGATGAATCCGTGGGCGGCCATGATCGCTTCGGCCATCGTATCCTCAGGCATTTCGCGAGCGAAACCCTCGATCATCAACACGGCTTCCTTGTTTCCCGACACGATCAAATCGAGCGAGCTCGCTTCCAAATCATCCTGGGTGGGGAAAGGAATGAACTCGCCATCGATATAGCCAACCCGCACCGATGCCAGGGGGCCTTGGAAAGGTAGTGGCGAAATACCCAAAGCGGCACAGGCACCGTTCATCGCCAGCACGTCGCCGTCGGTCTGCTTGTCGCTCGACATCACGAAGTTTTGAATTTGAACTTCGTCGTTGTACCCTTCGGGGAACATTGGTCGAATGGGTCGGTCGATCAACCGGGCGGTAAGAGTTTCTTTGGTCGTAGGACGACCTTCGCGCTTCATGAAACCGCCGGGGAATTTACCCGCTGCGGCAACCCGCTCCCGATAGTCACACATCAGGGGGAAAAAGTCGATGCCGGGCCGAGCGGGGCCACTGGCGGCGGCGCTCAACACAGTGGTGTCACCATACTGTACGAGACAGGCTCCGGCTGCCTGCTTAGCTAAATAGCCGGTTTCGATGCTGAAGACGCCACTGCCAATTTGTTTTTCTACTCGAATTTTATTCAATTTTCTTTCTTCCTACATTGGTTTCTGGAACAGCCTTTGCCATGTCGCAACAACGGAATGCCTCCTCACAGGAAGCGCACCTCGCGCGACAATTCAAAGAACAGAGTCTCAGCGGTTGTCAGGAGCCCTCAGCAATAGCTAGGATTCTCAACCGTTCTTAAGAGTCGAGGCGACTCACAAGTCGGCATTGGAGTTTCTCTTCCAATATCTCGACTCGCAAAATCACAACTCTACACCGAGACAGCAGAGCGACTAGATGGGATCGCAATAGCCGAGCAGAGTAGCACGACTCTCCAAGCCGCATGATACGACTCGGAGAGTCGAGCTACAAACTTGGCGGCACTATTTGCGGATATCTAAGCGGCGCAACAGATCAAGATACTTTTGCGGATTCTTGCGTTTCACATAATCCAGGAGACGACGACGGCGACTGACCATACGGATCAGACCACGCTTGCAAGCGTGATCGCTACGGTTGTCTCGCAAATGTCGGGTGAGCTCGGCAATCCGACTGGTCAAAATAGATATCTGAATTTCAGGCGAACCGGTATCCGACTCGCTCCGTCCAAACTCGCTGACCAACTCTTTTCTTCGTTCTTTCGTAACCGACATCTTTTCCTACTTGTTGAACTGTTTGTTGCCAGCCAGTCACCCACGCAATCCGAAAATCGCTAAGCCGCAAACGGCTAACACGCGGAGACCTGTTCTTGTGGCTGTTCCTACATTTACTTGTGTGTTTCCAAAATTAAACTACGACCCCTCTAATGTACTGATCCGGAGGCCGCTGGCAACCACAAATTTCCCGGGAAATGCAGTAAAAAGGAGGCCCGGAGCCCCGCTAAGTCAACTTTCTAGCTGGTCTAAGTGTGCGGAAAGGCACTGGCAACCTGGGGAGAGCCTGCCTGCTAGTGGAGAGTGTTCAACCAAACCCACCTGCAATCTAGCTCCTTTAGCTGCAAAGAAACTGCTAGCAATTCTGCCTGGTAAACCCTGCGGGTACTTCTAGCAAAGCTAGTCGTCCGCTTTATGAGTAGACGAATGAAACTAAGCAGATAGGCAGTAGGTCAGTTTCCATTCAACGAGTATCGGTCATGTCTCAACTTTCCACCTTTCTTGCTAGCGCGGTGGTACTTCTTTCGACTGAGCTTGCGTCTGCACAACCCTATCAGGGCACTTCGCAATATTCAGTAGCCCCAGCAGCACTCTCGCTCGGACACGATTTTGATGCCAACGGCGACCTGACCTTCAAGTATCCAAATTCTGATCAGGAATTCCAACTCACAGCAGGGTGTACAGAGGAGTCATGTGATTGTGGCGACACGGTAGGCTGCGGCGATGGAGTAAGCGGCAAGGGTGGCAAGAAACCCAATCCCTGTGCCGGTTCACATAAAGCTCTGTTCTACGACAACGACTTCAACTACCTCAAGGACCCTTGCTACAAAGGGCATTGCTTGGGTGACTGCCTGAAACTCATGCCCGTGAGCCAGGACAATCGTTGGGGCACACTCGACATCGGTGGACAGCTGCGACTCCGCTACCACCATGAAGTCGGCATGGGACAGCAAGCGGGGGAAACTCGCTTTGAACCGACCACCAACGATTTCCTGCTCTCGCGCGTGAGGCTTTATAGTAACTGGCAAGTCAACGACCACCTCCGCTTCTATGTCGAAGGGATCGACGCCCAAGTTGCTGCCGCCAATTCAGCGTATATCCCTAGACCGATCGACCGCAACTTTGGCGATTTCCTCAATCTTTTCGTCGACCTCAAATTGCTCGAAAGCACGACGCTCCGCGTGGGTCGCCAGGAACTGTTGTACGGCAACCAGAGATTGATATCACCGCTCGATTGGGCAAACACTCGGCGCACCTTCGAAGGTGCCAAGGCAATGATTAAAGCGGGGGACTGGGAGACCGACATATTCTACACTCACTATGTACCCGTAGTCCCCAACGAACTGGATGAGGCCGATTACAATCAGCCGTTTTATGGTTGCTACATGTCCTATAGCGGGTTTGATAACTTCGTCGTCCAGCCCTTCTACATCGGCTACGACAACCAGAATCCCGCCGGTCCTGTCGCCGGTTCGGGCGATTTTTCGTTGCATACCGTCGGTATGCGGGTCAATGGAGGGATCGACGATTGGCTCTTCGAGATGATTGGGGGGCCGCAGTTTGGACGCCAAAGCGCACTGGGTGTCGATCAAGATGCAGCATTCGGCACTTGCGGCATTGGGCGCAGCCTTGGTTCACAACTCCCCTGGTCACCAACCTTGTGGGGTTACTACGACTACGCCTCAGGCAACGCCCCCGGCGGTAGTTTCAACCAATTCAACCAACTGTTCCCCTTGGCACACAAATACCTCGGCTTTATCGACGCTGTGCAGAGGTCGAACATTCAGTCTCCCAATATCCTGCTTACCATGAAGCCAGCGGAAAAGCTCAGCTTGCTTTTTTGGTACTACCATTTCATGGCCAACCAGGCCGGCGACGTGGTCCCCTCAATCGGAGGCACCCCACCACAAAGTTTGACCAGTACCGACTTCGGTGACGAACTGGATGTGTTGGCCACCTACCAGTGGGGCCCTCGCTCAAATATCCTCTTCGGTTGGTCCCACTTCTGGCGCGGCGACAAAATCCTCGCCCCCACTGACGCGGACTTTTTCTATTCGCAGTGGGAATTGAATTTCTGAGTACTGGGATCTATCTGCCAGTTATTTGCCATCACCCCTTATCACTATTTGGAAAAACTCCCTCTGCCATTAGTGACTGCCGCACGGCGACGGCGAATTCCTCATTGATTTTCAATACCTCGATGGTTGCTCTTCCCGAGAGTGTCTTTCCGATCAGATAGGGTCTTTTCCAGAGGAAATGACGATTCTATTTCTGCTTAAGGGGATTGAAAAGCGGCACAATCTGGCCCGTATCTGGATCGACGCCCGAAAGGTTAGGGCCTTTGTATGAATTGCAGTAGAAGCAGGCGAGACAAAGGTTCTCCAGTGAAGACTCTCCACCATGCTTCTCAGCGATAATATGGTCAACCTCAAATCCAAATTCCGAAAACTGTACTGGTAGCTGACAATATTCGCAAACAAACTGTGCCCGCTCCCAAACTTATTGTCTGGTCCGTGCGATCATTCCGGATTTCGCGAGGCGTTCTGCAAAGCGAGACGGGCCTTGGATTTCAGCAGTTCGAAGATTCTGCCTGCGCGACGATAGTTCTCTAATTCAATGGCTTGTTCCTCGGTGAGAGAATTGCAACTGGCAAGTTTCGACAACTCTCTGGCAGCTTCTTTATCCTCTTCGGTCAATCCAACACTCAAGACATGCTCCGCCAGTTCAGGAGAGAGATTCCCTTCGTCGAGACTCAACGCCCGTGCGAGGATTGCCGATTCGGATCGATCCGTGGATGTTGCCATAGTTTCGTTGTACAGTAATTGCTTGCTTGAAGTCCATTCCGGCTTTCGGCCACGCAGACAAGAGCTAGCTTGAATCCTGGGATTCGCACTACCTCTCCTTCCCCACGCTCAGCACCAACGACCGTGTCATTCCGACAAATGTCGTTAGCCAAGCGGCCAGCGCGAAGTAAATGAATCCTTGAGGAATGAATAGCAGGAACGGCAAATCGAGTGTGGTTGCTAGCCGATAGGTGCAAGCGGTGTACATGCCCAACGGGAAGACCCCACCCCAGTATTGGGGGTCGTAGGTGAGTCGAAACCGCATGTAGACGTGTCGCCAGATCCCGAGGATTATTAGCATCGGTATCCACGCCGTGGCCGTTGCCCAGAAGAAGAGCGTGAAACCTATGAGAAACGGCAACAACTGAGTGAGGATCGCCGAACCGTCGGCTGCAGAAACCAGGACAATACCAGCCAGCGTCGAGATCGCCATCGCCCCCATGTTGATCCAATACGGCGGCGCGAGATCTGCTGGACTCATCGAGAAGAAGTTGTACCGATAGAAAATCAGCGAGATGATCCAGATGTAATGCATCCCACCACTGAGCCACATCGCCAGCGAAAAGAATAAGACCTGCTCTCGATATTCGCCAAACCCATCGGCCAATAGACCTCCCAGAAGAGCCACCGATTGGGTAGCAACCACAGAGACGAGCCAACCGCCGTGGATTCCCTCAGGGAGTGTTGGCTTCTTTTCCTTCACAGCGAAGGCAGTGAAAATCGTGTAGTTCAACAGGAACCACAACACGATCCCCAGACACCACAGCGCCACAGCGACGAAGCGCAATTGGCCGATGAGCAGGAACTGGTTTCCCAACACGCATGTGGCGGCGACCGTAGTGAAGAATCCCACTCCTCGCCTGTGGTCGACCAGGTCATTGAAAAACTTTCCTGGGAACATTGCCAGCCGCATAAAAGTGAGAGCCACCAATATCACATAGGCCCCGATGTTGATCCAAAACAGCGTCTGCGCGATCCAGGGCATCTCGAGAAGTTGGCACGCAATGGAAACAATCCCGGTAGCCATTACCAGCGCAAAATAGACCGGATTGAGCGTTGCCAGGTCTTCTTGAAAGGGAGACAAGCGCCCCTGCTGATTGTCCACGATCGCCTCGTTCACGGGTTACTCGATTCCCATTCATTCATCTAACGACACCAAATAGTACAGCAGACCGACATTAAGCAACAAGCAAGCAAGGCTGGCAATCGCGGCAGGCCACACAAAAGTTTCGTTGCCTCCCAAAAAAGCATTCATCGTCGCCGTTAGCAGCCAAAGCTGCATCACAACGAGGAGCAACACGATGCAGAGAATGCCGTAGACAATTGCCAACCGTTGGCGTCGGGTATGCGAAGGATCGCTCATGATGCACTTACCTCAATGTTGGTAGCGTAAATATTCCCTTTCGCGATTCGCAATTCGATCCGCGGCAAAGGCCTCCGGGGCGGTCCAGCCGTCGGTCGCCCCGTGGCGACATCAAAGAAGCCCCGATGGCAGGGGCAGTGTAAACGGTCGTTCTCCAGATCAGGCTGCACGGGACACATCAAATGCGTGCATTGACTGGAATAGGCCACGAAGTCGTCCTCAGACTTACGTATCAGCAGACAGGGATCGCGGTCAGTCGGGTAGTGAAAACTCATCGCTTCGCCGACCGCGATGTCGTCTACCTTCGCAATCCGTTGCTCGCCCGGTTTGTAGCCTCGAAAGAATGTATGCAAAGCAATCCAAAATTGCCCGCAGACGAACGCCAAGCTGGTAAGCACCATAAACTTGGTAAAGTCCCGGCGGGCACCGTATTCATCTGCCTCGACTTCAATCGGAAAATCGCGTCTCCATTTCGGCTGTTCGCACTCCGGACGACCATCGGGAAAACTGACTTTAGGGGCTTTATCGTGTTCCATGGGTTAAGACTCTCTGACTACGAGATTATCGGCAGTTCATACAGTGTGGCGGCCATCATGTCGTCGGCTTGCGGATCGTCGCCGCTGTCGAACATACCGTCGGTAACGTCAAGGTGGTTTACGGTCGCCTCGCGGGGAACCATCATGCGAACCTTCGTATGAATCGTCTGTTCGCCAAATTTAAATTCGTTGATCGGCCGCGAACGGGGACGCAAGTCTGCAATCTGTTCGCGGGTACCAAAGAACAGGGCCTGACTGGGGCAAACCGTCGCACACATGGGCCGCTTCCCCTCCGAGGTACGGTCGTAGCACATGTCGCACTTCATCATCAGTTCCATATGGGTATCCATCTTCGGAACTCCGAACGGACACGCCAGCACACAATTGTTGCAGGCGATACATCTTGGCTTTCGGGCCGTTTGCACAACGCCATCTTCGGTACGTTTGATCGCGTCGGCTGGGCAAACTTCGGCGCAGGTCGGCGAATCACAATGCATGCAAACCACCGGCAACGTCTGCGGCGATTCGCGCCGGTTCACGTACTCCAGATGAATCATCGAGTGCCCTTTATGCGTATCACATTCCGAGCAGGCCTGCACACACGACTCGCAGCCGATGCAGCGATTTGGGTCGATGAAAAAGTATTTGGTATCGGGAACAGGCATGCTAGGTCACGATTGTTGTGGTTCAAGTTGATCTGCATACTCAGGCGCGGCAGTCGCCTTCGCCAACCGTACGGCACACACTTTGTACTCAGGAATCTTTGAGATCGGATCTTGAGCAGAAATCGTCAGCCGATTCGCGCTCTTCACTCCCGCCCAGTGGTAGGGTACGAAGACCGTGTCAGGTCGAATCGTCTTCACGATTTGCGCCCTCACCGTGATCTCGCCGCGGCGTGACGCTACGGTAGTCCAGTCTCCCTCCTTGATGCCAAGCCGCTGGGCAAGCTGCGGATGGATCTCGACTCGTGGCTCAGGATACTGTTCCACTAGCGGTCCGATGCGCCGCGTCTGCGTGCCTGAGAGAAACTGGCTGACGACTCTTCCTGTGGTCAAGATGACTGGGAATTCGCTATCCACTTCTTCAGTCGGTGGCGTGTACTCGGCAACGTTGAATCGCGCCTTGCCATCCGGGAAGTAAAACGGACCGGCCACTTTGGCAATCGGATTGTCGCTGCAGAGCTCGAACAAGCGGGGCGTACCGGGGTGATCCTCCGAGGGGCAGGGCCAGCAGATGCCATAGTTCGCTTCGATCTTTTCCCAGGTAATCCCCGAATAGTCCGCCACGCCCCCCTTGCTTGCTCGTCGTAACTCGTCAAATATCTCGCGAGGATTTTGGAATGTCATTCCATGCGTGCGACCTATTGCGGCTGCTATGTCCTGAATGATTCGCCAATCCTGCCGTGCATCTCCTGGGGGATCTACCGCCTTGTTGATCTTGATCACCTTCCCTTCAATCTGCGTGACCACTCCTTCATCTTCTTCCTGAAGAGAGCCCGGCAGCACGATGTCCGCATGGCGTGCCGTATCGTTGAGAAAGAAATCGATCGCCACATAAAAATCAAGTTTATCGAGCATCCGCTGAATGAAATTATTGTCTGGCAGCGACACCAGCGGATTGAAGCAGATCGAAATCAGCCCACGAATCTCACCGCGCTCAATCTTGCGGAACATCTCATAACAATCCACACCTGGCTCTGGCAGATCGTCGGGGGAGACGTCCCACACCTTGGCCACATGAGCACGATGCTCGGGGTTGGCCAAATCTCGCGCACCAGGAAGCTGATCGCACTTCTGCCCATGTTCGCGGCCCCCCTGGCCATTGGCCTGACCAGTAATCGTGGCGTAACCGCAGTTCTCTCGTCCGATGCGCCCCGAGGCGAGTACGATGTTGATCGCCCCCAGCACATTCTGCACACCGTGGCTGTGATGTTCGATGCCTCGCGCGTGGGTCAGAAAGCTTGTCTTTGCTTGTCCCCACCACTCGGCTGCCTGGCGGATCGACTTCTCGGCGATACCTGTCACCTCAGCGGTACGGGCTGGAGTCCATTCGCGTACCGATTCTGCGAGTGCCTCGAAACCAATTGTGTGCTTTTCGATGAATTCGTGATCAAGCCAATCGTGCTCGATCATCAAATGCAGGATGCCGTTGAATAGGGCCACATCCCGCCCCGGTTTCACGGGCAGGAACAAATCGCAGGTGCGAGCAATCGGAGTAATCCGTGGATCGACGACGATGATCTTGGCGCCGTTCTCACGAGCTTGCCACACATAGTTCGTCGTAATCGGGGCGCACTCTGCGACATTTGCCCCGCTGATCCATACTACGTCAGCACCAAGCATGTCCGACCAGGGGTTGGCCGCCCGGTCGATGCCAAACGCCTTCTTGTTTCCTGCCCCAGCACTCACCATGCAGAGCCGACCGTTGTAGTCGATAAACGGCGTCTTCAGACAAACCCGGGCGAACTTGCCCATCAGATAGGTCTTTTCTGTGGTCAGACTTGCACCGCTTAATACTCCCACTGCACCGTTGCCGTGCTCCGCTTGGATCTTCTGAATCGCATCGGCCGTGCGACGAATTGCCGCGATGTAGTCGATTGGACGAAATCCGCCGGGGGCATTCGGAGCGCGCTCTTGAGCACTAACCAAACGATCTGGATGCGACCCTTGCAGATATCGCTTCACACCTTTTGGGCAAAGCATTCCCTGGTTGAAAGGAAATTCCTCCCAAGGTTCGAAACCGATAACCTCGTTGTCCTTCACTTTCAGCTGGATGCCACATTGCTGCCCACAAAAGCAGCAATGGGTTTTCACCAACCGATCCGGTTCGACACCCCGATCAAGCCGCGTCCCACTGGAAAACGCCAAATGGGGGCCGAATTGCTCAATGATGTCAAGTGTGGCGGTCGGTTGTTGGGCCATGTGCTTATTCTCTCTTACGATTCGATCCGACGCTCCGCATGCCAAAGCTGCCCCTGCGCCAATGCCAGCGAAACTCGACGACATTTGGGGCAGATCCGCTGATAGTGATCGCCGCGTGAATCATTCATTTCGTACTTGTATCCCAACTGCCGTTCAACCTCAATCAAATCATCAACCTGCATTTGAGAGGCGTACGGTTCTTTACACAGCGCACATGTTGCCTGAGCCCCTCGCGCTCCCGCGTCCTTGTAAAACAACACCCCCAATTGCGCCGGCCGCTGAAACAAGTGAAACAACTTGCCAAACGGCAACCAAAGCAACGTGAATATTACCGTGGCTGCGTGCGTGATCGAGAGGAACTCGTAGGCGTACCCTTCGAGCCACTGGTAACTAACTACCAGCATGAGCCCCGTGATGCTCACGGCGAAGAGCAAAATCAACGGCAGGAAATCTTCGCCGAATCGCTGCAGTGCCAAGGCATCTCGGCCCCGCATGCGGCGACGCATGGCCAACATCACACCGGGGATAACCAAGAATGAAGCCCAGACAAGTCCATGAAAGATCAAGAAACCAAGCGGGGAATCGACCGCGAAAGTAAAAGCAGGGAACCCGAATACATTTGCCTGGTAAAGATCGAATCGATCACCGACAAATTCGAAATGAACCCACCCGAACACCAGTGGGAAGGTAATCGCCGCTGCGAGCAGACAGCCCCACATCACAAGCCAATGTGCCGCCCCCCGAGAAATCCCTCGCCGCCAAATAAAACTGTTAGCGAAGAAAACCGAAACCATCCGCCGTACCCATAGCCAAAAGTTTCGCGGCAGGTCCTTGGGATTCAAAAACACTTGCCAGCCACGCTTCCAATACATGGCCGTCGGCGGACGCTGTAGCCACATCGCGTAGCGATAAGTGATTCCAAAGACGGCAAACAGACTGGCGAAGGTGTATCCGACCAGAGCCGCATCAAAATGCGACAACCGCCGAGACCCGAGCATGATCAGACCTACCAGTAAAAGGGTCGCCACCAACCCGCTCAAGCCGGCTTTAATTGACTCCCGAGGAAAGGCGTGAGGCTTCATGCGTTGCATCCGAATGGAGAATGGAAGACTGGGAGGCACTTTTAGCACGAATGCATGCCTTTTCCCACTCCCTGGTTGCCACCCAATCTACGACTCGCTATAAAGGATGTAAAGGTCCTTTTGTCTGTTTATTGAAATCCCCTGCAAAACGCCTATGTTTTCCCAAACTGTCGAATATGCCCTGCGGGCTATTGTCACGATTGCCCAACACGATGGCCAACCGCGCACGGCCCAGCAGATCTCCAAACTCGCCCAGGTTCCGGGTCCCTATCTTTCGAAGATGATGCAAGGGCTCGCGCGTTCGGGACTCGTCAATTCTCAGCGAGGCCTGCACGGGGGGTTTGTCCTCGCCAAAGCGGCCAAGGAACTGACTGTCTGGGAAGTAATGGAGGCGGTCGACCCCATGCAACGAATCCATGTTTGCCCGCTCGGCCTCAAGTCCCACGCCAAAACGCTCTGCCCGCTGCATCGGCGCCTCGACAACGCGATGGCCCATGTCGAAGAACAATTCAAGAACACCACCATCGCCGAACTGCTCTCCGAACCAGGCAGCGTCACACCTCTCTGCGAGCAGCAGCAAGTGATGAATATCGACACTTGCCACGCCGTCAAGAAATCACCGGGTGACCGTCACGCCAGCAAGACTGCGGTCACGAAATAAGTACTGCTACCAACTCATCCGTTGTTCAGATTAAACCTTCATGGTATCTCCACCCACAAGTATCAACCTTCGGATTGCAATATTCTCCGCTTTGTCGGCAGCAACGCTACTGTTTACATGTGGACCAGTCAGCGCCCAGATAGACTTCGAACGCCCCCCGATCAACTATTCTACAGCCACACCAGACAATCCTGTGTCGCGTTTGCAAGCTCGCTTGGATAGCGGCGAGGTAGAATTAACCTACGACGAAAATCGTGGCTACCTGGCATCGGTACTTGAACAACTGGGTATTTCACCCTCATCACAGATGCTTGTTTTCTCCAAAACGAGCTTCCAACCTCAGAAAATATCTCCGCGCCGACCTCGTGCCGTCTATTTTGGCGAAGATGCCTATGTGGGCTGGGTTCAAAGGGGAGACGTGCTAGAAATCTCGACGGTAGACCCTCAGTTGGGTGCAGTCTTCTATACTCTGGAACAGAAGGCGGCAGCGAAACCGACTCTTGTACAAGACCGAGGGCAATGCATCGTCTGCCACGCATCTTCACGTACCGCCGATGTGCCAGGGCATCTGGTGCGCTCGGTCTACCCTGCCCCGTCAGGCCAGCCGTATTTTGGTGCTGGGACTTTCACGACCGACGATCGCAGTCCCTTTCACGAACGATGGGGGGGCTGGTATGTCACCGGCACCCACGGCAAGGAACGGCACATGGGCAACGTCGTAGTGCAAGGCAAAGACGATCCAGAAGAACTTGATCGAGAGGCGGGAGCCAACGTCACCGACCTCAGCGAACTGCTAAACACCTCCCCCTATTTAGCTTCTCACAGCGATATTGTGGCGTTGATGGTCCTAGAGCATCAGACAAGGATGCACAACCTCATCACCCGCGCTAATTTCGAAACGCGTGCTGCCTGCCACTACGACCGCATCATGAACAAGGCCTTGGAGCGCCCACTCGACCAACGCAGCGAATCGACCGAGCGCAGAATCGCTGCCGTGGTCGAAAAGCTGATCGATGGCCTATTGTTTGTCGACGAATATCCCTTGAATGATCCCATCGAAGGGAGCTCGACATTTTCTCAAGAATTTTCCGAAATTGGCCCGCAAGATTCTCAGGGCAGATCACTCCGCCAGCTTGATCTCTCTCAGAGGTTGATGAAGTATCCCTGCAGTTATCTGATCTATTCCGAGCCGTTTGCAGGAATTCCTGTCGCAACACAAGAACAAATCTACCGCCGTTTGTACGACATCCTGAGCGGTACCGATACGAACGAAAAGTATGCTCACCTAACTTCTGCCGACCGCCGAGCGATTCTCGAAATCCTGCGGGAAACCAAAACCGATTTACCCGATTACTGGAAATAGACAATCAAAGGAACTGAAATGAAAACTGTGTTAGCGCCTGCTCTCTGCCTGACAATTACCCTGGCGATCTCTCTGGCCTTGGCCACTGAGAAGGAACAACCCATTGCCAACTCGAGTGACAACGCCTCGCCAGCAGCTGTCGAGCAAGCCAGGGAGACTGTCGCCATGCTGGACAACATCTACAAGCAGGTGATTGTCCTGATCACCGATAAATACGTTCACGATACCGACGATTTCGCAGCCGGCAGCGCGGCTGTCCTGCTGTTCAAGAACATCTCTGAGAACGGTTCCCATACAGTGCGGCTGATCGACGCCACCGGCGAACCCTACAACCCGGACAACATCGCGGGCGACGACTTCGAGCGTGAAGCCCTCAAGCAAATCAAGGCTGGCAAGCAGACCTACGACCAAGTCGAGGCCAAAGATGGCAAACAGTTCTTACGATCCATGACCCCGGTACCTGTCGTCATGGAGCGCTGCATCATGTGCCACGACCACTATGGAGACGTAGAAAAGGGCGAACCCATCGGCGCGATCAGCTACACGATTCCGCTGGAGTGAGGCCAACCATTGCCTTCAAAAGGTGCACTATTAGCTCCCTTCGCCAGTTGCAATGGTGTTCACGACTGATTTCGAAAAGAGTCCGCTGCCTCCAAGCAGACAACAGCCTCGTGGCAAGGTTATACTTTTGCCAGATGGATCAGCATCACCCAGTGCTGGAGTGCCAATTGCGGTTCGAGCCGGCGGGCATGGACACCTCCCGCACGAAAACTGTTCGTCCATTTGGCCGATTTGAGGCCAATTCGACCTCAGTTCCGGACGAACCTTAGTAATGTGGGGGTGCACACCACCGATAGTTAGGAGCTGGACGAAAACAGCCTCGGGCCATGAAACTGAGGTAGGTTTGGGAGCTCCGGAACTGCCCGAGGTGAGCTGCACCGACGCGGATTCGGAAGTTCCGTGTCTGAAAGAGGTTGTGACATCCGACGCGACTTAGCGAGATCGGAAGCTGAGCGAGGTTGATGCACCCGCCAGAAGTTTAATGGGACGCCGAATGCGATCGGTCGTCACACCTCTGCAGATTGCGGAGTTAGTGTTTACATGTCTTCATAGTTATCCACAACAGGCCCTTATTCGTTTGGGGCAGACCAGCGATTGCCCCAACCTGTATAAAGGTCGTGTAGAAACGCACGCCATTCTTCCGCTGTCCTCGAAGATGGATAGGGGCTAGGCGGCTCCGGCTTGGCGGCAGTCCAGACCACCTCGAATTGGCCATCGGACTTTACCTGGCCGATGCGGGGCGTCTTGAAGGTGTGTTGCGTCGCAGGGTCGATCCGCACCTCGCCACTAGGTGAGCTCATGCGTTGATTGAGCATGGCTCGGCGAATCTTACGCACGTTTGTGGTCCCGGCTTCAGTGACCGCTTGCGCCCAGAGCTTGACACCAAAGTAGGCGGACTCCATTGGGTCGGTTAAAACGCGCTGCGGCCCGTACTTCTTTCGGAAGCTGGCCACGAACAGCTCATTTTCTTCCGAATCTATGCTCTGAAAATAGTTCCACGCAGCGTAATCGCCAGCCATTGCAGAGGCGTCCAGCTGGCGAAGTTCTTCCTCTTCAACGCTAAACGAGATCGTTGGGGTTGTTTCGGGAAGAATCCCTTCCGCGCGCAGGTCACTAAAGAACGCCCGGTTGGAGTCGCCGTTAATGGAGTTCAAGATTACGTCCGGCTTAGCGGCGATTATCTGTTCAATAATGGGTTGGACATCAGAGCTTCCGAGCGGTAGGAACGCCTCGCCAACAAGCTCTGCGCCAAGCTCTTTCAACTGATCCTTGATAATGGCATGCGCCACTCGCGGAAAAACATAATCGGAACCTACTAGGAAGAAACGCCGCTTGTTCTCAAAGGCGTACGCCCACTTCACCGCGGGGATAATCTGCTGGTTGGGTGCAGCCCCCGTGTAGATGACATTGGAAGATTCCTCGATTCCTTCGTATTGCACAGGATAAACAAGCAGGTGGTCCAGCTCCTCAAACACAGGCACGACGGTTTTGCGACTTGCCGACGTCCAGCAACCGAAAACCGTGCAAACTTTTTCTTCCTCGATGAGACGCCTTGCTTCGCTCGCAAATCTGGCTGGGTCGGAACGACCGTCAGCCACTACAGCCTCCACTGGTCTTCCCAGCACGCCGCCACTACTGTTCAGTTCCTCCACTGCCAAAAGGGTGGCGTCAGCGACTGAAGTACCGCTGTGCCCCATTGTCCCGGTAAGCGATTGTAAGATGCCGATGCGAATAGGCTCTCCCGAGGGCGGGACTACGACGATGGCGTCTTGCGTGATCTCTGAGGCCTTTGTATCAGCCAGTCCACGATCGCGTTGTCCAGAAGAAAAGACATAGGCGGCTCCTGCACCGATTAACGCAAGTAACCCTGCACCAGCAATGAGGGCAGTGGTAAAACTCCGTCTGCTCTTTGCAGTTGCTGCAGGCGCGGGTCGAACCAAGGTGGCAGACGACTGGCTCGGAAGCTGGATGCCCGCACCCGACATGGCTGCTAAAATGGCTTCCAAATCGCCACGCATTTCATCCATCGATTGGTATCGGTTTTCCGGATCTGTGGCCATCGCGCGCTGAATGATTGCTGCACAGGCCGCTGGAACCATCGCTCTCACTGCTCGTGGGTCAGGAGGCCCTGCGTGGCAGTGCGCAAACATCACTTGAACAACGCTCCCGCTCTCCTGAAACGGACACTGACTCGTAAGCAAGCTATAGTAAGTGGCCCCCAGAGAATAGACATCGCTGCGGGCATCGACTTGCCCTGCCTCGCATTGTTCGGGACTCATGTAATAGGGAGTGCCGACGAGATGGCCAGCCTGGGTCATCATCATCGACTGATTTTCAGCTCGTTTTGCCAGACCAAAGTCAGCAACTTTTACCTCGCCATTTTCTGTCAGCAGCAAGTTCGCCGGCTTTACATCGCGATGCACGAGGCCCTGTTTATGCGCGGCAGCGAGTCCCTTGCAGGCTTCTATGGTCAGGCGAGTCGCTTCACTCACCGTGTAAGCGCCAGATTGTTCTAAGTGGTCTCCCGCGCTGCCCCCTGACACGACTTCCATGACGAGGTAATACACTTCCTCCTCGTTGGCTACTTCGTAGATCGTGACCGCGTTGGGATGATTGAGCTTGCCGGCGCTTTTGGCTTCGGCGAGAAAGCGATGAAGTGCATTCTTGTCGGCCGACAGCTCTGCAGGTAACACCTTGACTGCGACGTCACGTTCGATAGACGGATCGTAGGCCTTGAGCACAACCCCCATTCCTCCCAGGCCGAGAAGTGCTGTAATTTCGTACTTTCCAATCCGACGTCCCACCCACTCCTCTGGGCTGCGATGTAGCCCGCTCATAGACGCTGGTTTTGTATCGCCTCCCAAGAGCATTGTTTCATCGAGTGGACGCGGTGTCACAGGACTTTCAGAGTCGCTTTCAGGTCTTGCAGATTCGTCTGATGAAGATGGGTTCACGACAAAGGCCTAGCGGTGCACGGTTTATTCATATAATCGTAATCGACACAATTCCTTATCGTACTATCTGCCGCTAGAAATGACTACTCACACACCCTAGAAGGATCGGGCCCACGAATTCCTGCTGACGCTCCACATGCGACATCGTTGAGAGACCAATAACCGACTACCTAGATTCTTCGCCCGGTGGTGAGCACACCGACCGCATTTCCGCGTTCTCTAATTGCTGGCGACTGGACCAGCTTCAGCGTCTTAGCCAGCCGACTTAGCTGCTGAGGTCTTGTGCGAGATTTGACACCTGCGCTTTGGCAAACTCTCTTCTAGGGGACGGGTGATGCATCTTCGTTCAGTTGGAAATCGGCGTAAGTCGCATCGGACTGGTGCATGAAAAACTCTGGACGAATCTCCTAAGCCACACAGTTCACGCCCTCCTTGGACGGTTGGGAAGGGCTGAGGCGGATTGGCCATGGGATGTGAGTAAAGTGCCACCAAATGCACACTCGTGGACCAGAATGCGCGTAATGCCCTAGTACGTAGCCGCCTGTGCTCGGCTTAGTTTAGACTAAGTTCCGACGTTCGATTTATCGTGCACGCCAAAATCCGGCCTACAAACCAAGTGACCAATACGAAGCGAGCCATGATTGACTGACGGCGATCGGGGACCTATGATCAGGCCATCAGCATAATCCTTGCCGGTAGACGATTCGGTCGGCAGTCTCTAAATGCGGACCTTTTTGATGAAAGTTGGCATACTTTAAAGTCGGCGAGTCCCTAGTCTCAACTCCATACGCGGCGGTTTGTGCGAACAGCGCGCTTGCAGCTCGACGCGACGGCTCTCAATGGCACGCCGGCGGGCGAAAGCCATCGCATTGGCACTGACAAGATTCCGCTTTGCATGGGCGTTGATGTCGTTTATCGAAGGTGCAAGGCAGGAGGGCTGGCAGACCGTCACGTTCATTGCCCACGATGTTACGGCGAGGTGAAGAAGAAAGTCTCTTCCCCCGATTTTGGGAACTGTAGCGAATCTCTGAGTTACTTACACATGCGTCCACTTGGCGAACCCCATTGAACCCAGTTCGCCTGGCGACCTTAACATGAAGGAACAATATAAATGTCTCGACAAATCAATCCTGTGAGAGTTCTCGTGGCGTGTCTGTCAATTTCTCTTGTATTCGCCTGTTGCCAATCTTTTGGGAGGGGCGGTAAAGGAGGTGGCGGAAGATCTCCTGGCGGATCCTGGTCGCAGAAATCTCATGGAGGGAGCCAGTCACGCGCGGGAGGACAAGCCCATACGGGCGGACAATATCATTCTGGGGGACGCTCTGCTGAAAATCGAGGCGGTCGTAACGCTTCACAGGCCTCCCGGACGCAAGGTTTAGCAGGTGGTGCAGACTTCGCCAATCGTCGCGGGCCTCAGGCATCTGGTGCACAAGGTGCCGCCGGAGGTGCAGCCATTGCCAATCGTCGCGGGCCACAGGAATCCGGTGCAGAGGGTGCCGCCGGAGGCGCGGCCCTTGCCAAGCGTCGTGGGCCTCAAGCATCTGGAGCACAAGGTGCCGCCGCTGGTGCGGCCGTCTCTAAACGCAACGAGCCACAGTATAGCGGAGCACAGGGCGCTGCTGCCGGTGCCGCTGTCTCCAATCGCAATCAACCTCAATACAGCGGAGCACAAGGTGCCGCCGCTGGCGCGGCCGTCTCTAAACGCAACGCGCCACAGTATAGCGGAGCGCAGGGCGCAGCCGCTGGTGCGGCAGTTGCCGATCGCAATGAACCCGCAATGTCGGGCGCCGCCGGATATGCAGCGATTCAAAATTCGTTTGACAATCCGAATATGTTCGGCCGACAGTGGTATGGAAATCATCCGACCGCATGGGCTCCTTCAGCTTGGACTACCGGAGCAGCCTGGGCAGGGGTTTCACAAGCCGGAATAGCTCGTCACTTTGGCTACTCCGATGCTACCCCAATTTCATACGACTACGGAGTGAACGTGACTTGTGAGAATGATGAAGTGACCGTCGATGGCGAAAACATGGGGACGGCTGAGGAGTTCAGTCAGCAAGCTGCCGATCTCGCCAACCTGGGCTCTGAGGCGAGCGAAGTAGCAACCGATCGATGGTTGGCCTTGGGCGTGTACGCAATGGTTCGCAACGAACAACAACATCCGCAACTGATTCTGCAATTGGCGATCAATGAAAAGGGCATCTTACGGGGCAATTTCACTGACGAAATCACCGATCGCATTTCACCGATCCATGGTGCAGTGGACAAAAAGACCCAGCGGGCCGCTTGGACCGTGGGCGACAACCATCAAACCGTCATGGAAGCGGGTCTTAATAACCTCACTGATAGTTCAGCCCCTGCGCTCGTCCACAAGAATGGCAAGACCGACCATTGGCTGTTGGTGCGTCTCAACGAACCCCCGCAGAATGGCGACGTCGAGGCTGGTTCCGGACCAGCGGAATAGGCGTTTTGCGCGCTGCTCGACGGACTCCACCGTGCAGGTTGTCTCGCAGCCCGCTCTCGCAGATAACGGGTCCTACATCGGTCGGCAACACCGCCGGCAATTTGCCACAACTCAAACTAACAGCGGATGGACCAACCTCGGTCACTTAGGCCACTCGGTAACTCCCCGCGGTGTACATCACCTCGGTGAGTTTGGGCTTGGCTGAGACCTGCCCCGCTAACATCCGGCGGGCACATCGACCCACTTTACGGACGGCACTGCAACTTGGAATGCAATCGTGCTTTCTCAGACCGATCAGTAAAATCTGCCAATAGCTGGAAGTGAAATACGGCTCCGCACGAACCACATTGCTGTGGCAAAGCTATGGGTTACCAAAACACGATTCCAAGTGAGTAACCTCAGCCTTCATCCATCTCCGCTTCGATGACAGATTTAGCAAAACTCTCATAAGCCGCACCGATTTGCTTCGCCGTCGAATCGGGAAACGCATGGAACTTCCCCGTAGCCAACGCATCGACAATGGCATCTGCCACTAGCGCAGGTGGCTCGGCAACTTCGTCCAAACCGGCTTGGCTGCCCATGTCTGTCGCGATTGGTCCCGGGTGAACACTAACGACCTGGATACCCTCATCGCTCAACATCACCTTGAGTGCTTGTGTGATGGAGTATGCAGCAGCTTTTGAGGCCGAGTAGGTCGCAAAGTCTGGAAAGCTCTTCAGCGACGCTACCGAATTGAGCTGCACGAACCCTCCTCCACCGTTCTTCTTCAGAACCGGCGCGAACGCCTGAGCCATTCGCATCAGACCATATACGTTTACGTTCATCTCGAAATTTAGCGCGTCGACCGCTTCCTGAGAAAGCGGCGACTCAGTGCGCAGGACGCCCGCGTTGTTGACCACGAGTGTCACATCCTCAGCAGTCTTGGCCGCAGACTCAATCGTTGCTGGCTTCTCAAGATCAATCTCGATTGGCACAATCCGATCTCCATATTGATCGATTAGCTCTTCAACGGAGGATAGCTTGCGCACCGCGGCATAGACTTTCGCCGCACCACGCGCCAGCAATCCTTCTGTAATTGCTTTGCCAATCCCGCGATTCGCTCCAGTAACAAGGGCCACACAATCTTTAACCTGGTACCTCATGGCAATCTCCTTTTCATATGCTTATAGCCCGGAAAGGGGTAATGTAGACTAGCTTGACTGATCAGACGCACGTTCGTCTAGTTGACCGGGTAGCGAGGGAAGCGATACATTCTATAGGAGTTCCTGCTATAGGAGTTCCTGCCGTCTCTGGGGCCAATTTGATTGCCTCAGCTACAACGGAACAAAATTCGCACTACCCAGAATTGACCCTCAGTTCTGCTAAACTGCGTTCGTGCTGCATGTTTGCGATGCAGGACAGGACGTTTTCTGCGCGCATATCAGGCAGCTGAGCTGTTTTTTTCACACCTTTCAAACGAATATAATTCATGTCGATGTCTATAGATCTCAGCAAGTCGTTGGGCATAAATAACAACTCAGATCCAGAAGAGATCGCGTCGATTCGTCAGCAATTGATTCGGTACATCAACCTGCAACTCATCGCTAGCGGGCTACCCCATGCCGCTGATGCGAGCGACAGCCCTTTTGCCGAGATGGCGCGCGGACTCCTGGACCAACATCGAGCACAAACGCGTTTGTTGTCAGATCATCGCTGCCCGGTCGATGAGCGTATCGAATCTTTTCTTGAAAAGTACTTTGAGGACTTGAATCTGTCTGACCCAGTTCGATTGCCATCACACACGCTGATAGTCGATCGGCATGGGATGGCTCGCGAAATGGCGCTGCCTGCGAATGAAGATGAATATCATTCAGATATTATTCAATCTTTTCGTGTGCGAAACGGTGTCCTGCACAATCCCAGACATGACAAAAGAACCACCAAGGGGACCTTCCATGTCACCGAAGGCGGGTTGCCGATTCCCTACGAAAAGCGCGCTGTTCCTAAACGCGCATTTGCTGAGTTGCTACGACGTGCCTTGGATCCTCCTGAGGAATTGAAACGCCTTCCGTTCACATCGCAACAAGAAGAGCAAGCGAGTTGCTTCGTATCGTTGCTACTGCGACCCTTAGTTTGTCCCGAGGTGAGAGGCGTTACCCCCGCCAAGTCGATGGAGGTGCGATTCTTCGCTCCAGGTACGTTGGTTAGCAATCTCGATTTCGTCGAGTCCATCTTCGGAAACGCGGGGGATCCCTATATTCCCGAAAACGATGCCGGGCTGGATGTCGAACATTGGACTGGGCACACGGGTGCCGTGATTCTCGCGCCGCATCTTGAGACGGTTACCAAGCAGGAAATCGGCCTCCCCCACTACGACGAAGCAACCGAGCGTCAGCGTCGTGACGAGATGTGTTGGCGAGAAAAAGATGAACTCTACAACGGGGGGCAACCGTTCAAGCTCACATGCCGCGATGCATCGGGGGTAATTGTCACGCTGATCTCTGACAATTACTTTGGCTATTGCAAGAAAGAAGTGAAAACACAGATCAGCTATGCGGCCAATCTCTCGGGCAACTACGAGGAAGAACACGCTGGCGGTACGATCGCGTTTCCAAGCTACAACTTGGGCGACGAATTTCAGTTCAACAGCATTCGGTACAATGGCCGCACTTTTGCTGATGTCGTCAAAGATTATGGCACACAGATCAATGTGCACCAGGAAGGTTTTGCCGAAGATCAGCTATTTCCTGATCTGATTTATGTTCGCGAGGACGCTCGTGCTGACATTGTTCGTCAGCAAATCATCTGGGAGCACGAAGGAGTCGAACAGTCGATACCTTTGTTACCGGGAAAAGTCTACATGGGGCCCTCGGGGTACCAGCTACGAATGGAAAAGCATCCAGCGGCTCCGAGTTGGCGACTCGTCGGTACGATCGGCGAAGGAGTTTTCTGCCACAAGCCTTGCACTGTGAGCGGTGGTGGAAAAAGCGAGATTAGCAAGTCGATTCGCGACTACATGCACTTTGGCCCGTTCTTCGTTGCCGATATCGACGAAGATGCCCAGATGGTCAATGACATTTTTGCCCGCAACTATCAGAACCGCTGGAAGGTCGAGCGCGACTATTCCGAATCCCCGACTCGCAGCATACTGAGCCCAAGACGTTCACTCGGCAGCGTAATCAAACTGCTAACCCCTTCGCCTGAGTACACCGACGAATACAACGACTGGCTGCAGACAATCCCGGCACATGTCTACGCGATGGTGTACATCATCAAGCGGTTCCATAAGCCAGAATGGGGCGACCAATGGCAAGATCACTTTGGCGTGGACGTGATCAATGGAGAGAGTGGGCATGAGCTGAAATACCATGGCCGCAGTCTCGTCGCATCGTATTTGAAAGTTGGGCTCGTAGAGCCGCAAGCCTGGCGAACATTCAAACTACGACAGGACTTCATCGCTTCGGAGAAGATGCAAGCCGAAGATGACATTAGCGCTTCGGTGGTCGTTCCCGCCGATCGGCTACAGTATCTAGCTGCTGGCAGTGAGGCGAACAGCTATAAATTCGTTGAAAACTGTGAGTATCGTTTCTTTCAACGTCCCGACGATGCGATCCATCGCGGACTCGACAAGCAAGCAGAATTTGATCTCTCCCAGCCAGGGAATTTCATTTCGAACTTCGAACCGCTTACCCTCAAGCAAGTCTCCGAAATGGCAAAGTACGTCGTCGACTTCGACGCTTTCAGCCAGCCGATGCAAGATCTTCTGACCGATTTGCAGAAGCAGGAAGATGGCTACGTGGTTTGCTCGGCCAACCCGCGACAAGTGGGCGGCAAGCCGACCCGCAATCCTCGCTACTTGCAAGTCCGCCCCGACTTGGTGCGGCCAATCGACGGCTATGTCGCCGAAATGGGAACGCGACTCTATCGGGCCGTGCCTGCCGATGCTCCCGTCCATAGGCCAGTTGGAGCGGTTTTGATGGGGCGCCGCAACAACCCGCCTGATCTTGCCCAGGGAATTCGAGGACTCGCCGTTTACAATCCGGTTCACTACCAGGAACTGCCCGAATTGTTCATGGACCTGATCACATCACTGACAGGGCGCAGCCCATCGACGACCGGATTCGGCAGCGAGGGTGCCCTCACCAAAGGACCCTTCAATGCACTTCGCATGACGGCTGATCTCAATGCTGCACTCGTGAGCTTTATTCTGACAGGGCTCGGTGGGTTTTCGACCGCTGCTGGCCATATTGGTCCCAACGTACGCGTCGACCACGACATCAGTCTGTTGATCCCCGAAGTTTGGTGTCGCATGTCTGCCGAGGAACGTACGCCTGAGTTTTTGATAAAGAAACGGCTGCTCGAACCAGTCGAAGATTTCCAACACAACGGCCAAACAATACCTGCCGGAAGGTTGGGCTATCGCATCACCTATCGATTCGTCCGCTGGTTCTTCGCCCGCGTGTTCGACAATCCCAACAAGCTGTTCGATGAATCCATTTTGCGACCCGAGCTACAGGATCTCGATGCCTTTGCCGATGGAGTCCTCTACATAGCGGATGCCCAAAAACAAGTAGCCCAACAATATCTCGATGACGGCTCGATCGAAGATGCCTGCCCACCTCTACGGGCGCTCCTGCGAATCATGGCCGAAGGGTCCTTCGAAGGCAAAACCGAACGCGACCCCGAAATCCGTGAGATGTTTACTCTCCAATCACTCCTGAAAAGTGATTGGTATCAGAAGCGTTTGGAGGCGCGTCAACACCGCGATATCAAGTTGTGGTCAAGGCATGTCGACTACTTAAAAAACTTCAACGCGAATCCGTACAACAGTGAAGTCGTCAACCGCATGGACCTCGCCGCTCGAGAATCAATAGCTAAAGCAGAACTCGAAACCGTGAAGTCACCAAACTACATTTCATCCCTTATCGGAGCGATCGGCGCCGATTCGTTTGACTAAAGCGATGCAGTGGGGATTGCTCCTTAGCACAGGGGCAGCCATCAAGCCTGAAATGTGATCTCACTATACCCGATGGCTAATAGACGCGACGCTACGCGTCGCAGGCCCCTTATCTCGCGCCTATCATTCCACTATATTCTGCACACCTACAAACTGCCATTTGACTTTCAACTCCTCTTAACTCTGCTTAGTCCACAAACCACCCATGAATGAAGATACCCCCCCTGCTCTGAAACTCACTTCTGCAGCCATGCAGGAACTCAGCGAGGCGAAAGAAATCCTCGAACATCAAGGCCTCGCTGAAAGGCTTACTGAGTTGATAGGAGCTCCCATCACAGCGTCGCTCAAGTTGCTGCCGGATTCGGCCGAGCGGATTATCTACAGTGCCGTCGAAAAATCGTTGCAGAAGGGACTCGATCTAGCTGTCACCTCGTTGGGAAAAGAAGATGGCCTGATCAAGAAACCCCGGTTGATGTCACACAAGGTGTTGGCAGGACTCAGCGGTGCGGCCGGCGGGTCGCTGGGAGGGCTGACTGTCGCGGCGGAATTGCCCATCTCTACCGTGCTCATTCTGCGGAGCGTGGCCGACATCGCCCGCAGCCAAGGGGAAGACCTGAGTCAACTCGAGCCGCGGCTCGCCTGTTTGGAGGTACTCGCGCTCGGTCCCGCTCCGGCGGCAGCCGAAAAGATAAATGGCGACTCTGCCGAAGAAGGGGAAGACGCCGACATCGGATACCTAGCAGTGCGCATCGCGATGGGAAAACAGATCTCCGACGCCACGAAGTATGTCGCCAAGCACGGGCTAGTGAACCGTGCGGCACCCCCCTTGGTGCAACTTTTGAACATGATCGGCAAGCGGTTCGGCCTGGTGGTGAGCGAGAAGATGGCCGCCCAAGCGATTCCCGTGATCGGAGCGGTTGGCGGGGCACTCGTGAACACTTACTTCATCGGCCACTTTCAAGACATCGCACGTGCCCACTTCACGATCCGTCGCCTGGAACGCGAATTCGGCACGGCAGTAGTGAAGGAGGCCTATCGCAGATTAGTGGTAAGTGGGGAGTAAGTAGTAGTCAGTGGAGCGTAATACGACTTTCGAGTGTCCACTTTTTGATACTACCCCCTGTTCCTTGTCCCCATTCTCCCTTTTTTGACTTGCCACTGAGTAATAAAGAAGATTACATTGAAGGTAAGTTCGTTTTCCAATTCTAATCCTGGGGAGGAAACGGAGCAGGAACATGAAAAGCTTAGCGCTCGTCTCTCGTGTGATCGCCATCTTGGCGATCGTTCTCAGTACGGTTCAACTCTCGGCAAAGTCAACCGACAACCCGGCCGCCGATGAAATATTTCGTCAGGCATTGGCCGCTGCAGTCCGGGGCGACTCGGCTCTGCACGACCGTCTGCTGGCCGAATCACTGCAAAGGTATCCAGACTACGAATTGGCGCGGTGGTATAGCGGACAGGTCGAATACGATGGTCAGTGGAAGTCCATCGACTCCGTAAGTCAATCGGTTTCGACCAATCCACTGTGGCAGGAGTATCAAGCGCGACTGGCACAGCTTGGCGACTCCCTACAGGAGCAAACTGACATGGCGCGCTGGTGCCATTCCAATGACCTTTCGTATCAGGAGAAATGGCATTGGCTCAGTGTATTGGCAGTCGATCCTAAGAATCGTGAGGCATTAGGCAGCCTGGGACTACGAATCTACAAAGGCCAATACTTAACTTCCGAACAGATTGACGAATACGAACGCAGCGAAGAACAGGCCGAGGCCGATTACAAGAAGTTCACCAAGCAATTCGATCGGTGGCTCAAGACCGCAATTCGTGGCAACTCTCAAGACATGCAGTCCCTTGTCAACAAGATAGCAGCCATTGAAGACAACGCGGCAATTCCTGCGCTAGTGGATACGTTTTATCTCGACGGGAGTATCGACAAATCGGTTCAGAAGAAGTTGGGGAACGAAAAAGGTGACCAACTACTCGGCCAGTTGCGTCGGGCGGTTGTCCAGGCGCTCAGTGAAATGAAGCAGCCAGAGGCAACTCGGGCTCTCTTGGAAATAGCGGTCGAGTGGCCGCAACCGGACGTCGCAACACTTGCTGCCGAAGGGCTTAAGGAACGCGAGAAGACCAGCTTCATGCCTGCCTTGATGGGAGCCATGTCTTCTCCACTGGAAGCTGCCATTTCGATCCGAGTTGCCCCCAGTGGACAGGTATCTGTCTACGAGGATATTGCGGAGATCCATCCACTTGCTGAGAAAAGCCATTTTCAAACCAGCAAATATCTCACGCAATATTCTCTGACGTTGAACGACAGCAAGACAGTCACAGACTACCGAGGCATGAGAAGCTGGAGAGATGCTCCAAAGACGACGACTAATAGCCAGTCGGTAACAAAAGTCTGGTCGGATCGAGTACGCGATTTTAACAATGCTACGGCCCAAGCAACCAGCACGCGCGAACGGGTCGATCAGGAAAACGCCCTGCGTGAACAGCGCAACTCGCGAGTCCAGGAGGTTCTCCAGATAGTCACGGGCAAGGATCTAGGTAGCGAACCCAAGGCTTGGTGGGATTCCTGGAAGCACTACAACGAACTCTATACGCCAGAACAACTTCCCGTCTATGAAACGGCGGATAGTCGAGACTATTCACAGTATTACTACCAGTATCAATATCGTCACAGAAATTATTCGGTTGGCACCCCACCTCCTCCACCTCCTGTCCCCCCGGGGACATACTCTTGCTTTGTGGCTGGAACTCCCGTGTGGACTCAAACTGGGCCGGTTGCGATTGAAACGGTCCAGGTTGGCGACATGGTGCTAAGCCAAGATCCTTTCACGGGAGAACTGGACTATCGCCCCGTGATGGAAACCAGTGTCGGCCCCCCCAGTCCCATCCTGAATCTCAAGATAGAGAATGAAACACTTGGCACGACCCGTGGCCATCGATTCTGGGTCGCGAATAGTGGCTGGAAAATGTCGAAGTTCCTCAAACCTGGAAACCGCCTAGTCGCTCTCGGAGGTTACCCCGAGTTGCATCAGGTCGAAGAAGGAAAAGAGAGTCAAGCGTTTAACCTGGTTGTCGGTCAATTCCACACCTATTTCGTGGGCAATCAAAAACTGTTGGTCCACGATAAGAATTGCCCGCTCCCCACGACCAACACCTTACCCGGCGTTGAGCAACTCGCGACCACCAACTAAGTCGGCATCAGAACATTTCTCATGCAAAGTCGTTAACCGCGATGCGAAGCCCCAGCGCAGCAGAGCGCGACCATTGTTAGCCGCGATGCGGAGCCTTAGCGCAGCAGAGCGCGAACTCCATCGCCCGCGACGCCCCGCCATTGCACTAGAAAACCGCTACAACAAGACTGTGGGAGACTCGCAAACCGCAAACCACGATCACAAGGGGAGAGCAATCATGTCTCATTCCACCACCCGCAGGGCCTTCCTCGGTTCGACTGCCACGACGGGAGCGATGCTCGGCTTGGGCGATCTCGGGTTTCTCACTTCGTTGAAGTCTGTCTCTGCTGCCGAGGCAAACATCGATTCCAAGTTTGTCCAGCTGCGTCCCGAAATCGCACCAGTCGTTCGCTTGATCGAGGAAACGCCGCGTGATCGGCTGCTGGAAGACGTGGCCGGACGCATCCGCGAGGGTCTCAGCTATCAAGAATTACTGGCGGGCCTTCTGCTGGCCGGGGTGAAAAACGTCGAGCCCAGGCCGAGCGTCGGGCACCAGTTTCATACGGTACTGGTCGTCAACTCGGCACACCTGGCAAGTATCTCGTCTCCAGCAGAGCATCGCTGGCTTCCCATCTTCTGGGCACTCGACTACTACAAGAGTGCCGCGGCAACCGATGCAGACAAGCGCCGCGACTGGACGATGCAGGCCGTCGACGAGTCCGCTCTCCCTTCGCCGCTACAAGCCCCGCAGGCCTTTACTCAGGCGATGGACAACTGGGACGAGGCCGCCGCCGATACGGCAATCGTCGGCATGGCCCGCTACGCCGGCGCCGTCGATGTCTACGAACAATTGTTCCGCTACGGCATGCGCGATTTCCGCTCCATCGGCCACAAAGCGATCTTCGTGGCCAACAGTTGGCGCACGCTGCAGTGCATTGGCTGGCAACATGCTGAACCGGTGCTGCGATCTCTCGCGTACGCCCTGCTCATGCACGAAGGAAACAATCCCAGCGAGCGGGATGCGGAGGCCGATCGCCCCTATCGCCGCAATCTAGAGTTGGTGGACACTATTCGTGCCGATTGGCAAGCAGGAACGGTCGATCCCCAGGCAACCCGTGATCTCGTGACGACCTTGCGAACCGGCACCTACGAGGATGCCAGCGACCAGGTCGTCGAACTATTGAATCGTGGCGTTGGACCTCAGGCGGTCTGGGATGCCCTGTTCGTCGCGGCGGGCGAATTCTTAATGCGGCAACCAGCGATCGTCGCCCTCCATGGCGTCACCACAACCAACGCGCTGCACTTCGCCTACCAAACCAGCGGCAATGACCAGACCCGCCGCCTGGTGATGTTGCAGAACGCCGCCTTCCTGACCATGTTTCGCGAGGCAATGGAGGGGCGTGGTCGCGTGAAGGAAGTGAAATTCGAGGATCTTCAGCCGCAGCAAACTAGTGAATCTGTAGAGACGTCCGTCGGCGAGATCTTTGCCGACCTCAACGACAATCCCGATGCAGCCGCGGCCAAGATGTTAGGCTATCTGGGACAGACACAGAACCCAAAGGACCTAATCGATGCGGCGCGCGTGCTGATCTTCCTCAAGGGCACCAACGCCCACGACTACAAATTCAGTTCCGCGGTGCTAGAAGATTACTACCACATCTCACCCCAGTTTAGGGACACCTACCTGGCCTCGAACATCTACATGCTCCGCGGCTCGCAACTCCCCGACAACAAACTCGTCAACCGAACCCGCGCGGCGCTGGATACCTAACCACAAAACACTATTCAACCCGCCTTAGGGCTTCGTAGCGGCAAAGGGGTTCGGCAGTCTGGCGATTTCTTCCACGTGCTGCTCAAACAGCTGGCGGAGTTCCGCTACGACCTCCGGGTGGTTTTCAGCAACGTTGTATTTCTCGCTCGGGTCTTTCTCCAGATGATACAGCAATGGTGGATCGTAATGCACAGGATCTTTGGTCGGATAAGAAGTTTGATTAATAAAGTGGGCTTTCCATGGACCCTTGCGAATCGCATGTGAATGAGCACCCCGGTGATAAACGAAAGTATCTCGCGGAGAATCCTCTTTGCCTTCAAGCAAAGGGAGCATGTTATATCCATCGAGAGGACGGTCGGGAAGTGGAGCATTGGCAAGCGCAGCCGCGGTAGGAAGCAAATCTAGAGAAGTGATAAGTTCTGCAGAAACTCGATTCGCCGGCACATGACCTGGCCACCAGGCGATCATTGGCTCGCGCATACCACCTTCCCAGGTAGAGCCTTTCCCTCCCCGCAGCAAGCCTGCCGATCCTCCCGCCTCGTTTTGGACGAGCCACGGCCCGTTGTCGCTCGTAAAGAGAACAAGCGTCCGTTGTGCACAGTTGGATTCTCGCAGTGCCTCTAGCACTTGCCCTACGCTCCAGTCGATTTCTTCGACAACATCTCCATAGAGTCCCCGCAGGCTGATGTCGGTGAATTCTTTTGATCGAAACAAAGGAATGTGCGGCATCGTGTGGGCCAGATACAAGAAGAAGGGGTTCTCAGGATGTTCACGGACAAATTCCACAGCTTCGAGCGTGTAGCGCTTGGTGAGCGTATTTTGATCGGCAGGCCGTTCGACGATCTCGGAATCACGCATCAACGGGACGTTCCAGTATGCGGGCCTTTCATCATTCCCCCTCACGTGGTCCATATCATTGGAATAGGGAACACCAAAATAGCTATCGAATCCTTGGGTAGTCGGGAGAAACTCGGGCAAGTGCCCCAGATGCCATTTGCCGATGGCCTTGGTGGCGTAGTTGCGTTGCTTGAGTACTTCGGCGATGGTAACTTCTTCGGCCGGCAGACCGATCGTGTCATCGGGGAAGAGCACGCGTCTGGGTATCATCCCCTCTACCATGCCCGAACGTATCGGATAGCGACCGGTCAGCAGACCCGCCCGGCTGGGAGTACACACGTTCGCCGCGACATAAAACTGGGTGAAGCGAGTTCCCTGCTGAGCCATGCGGTCCAAGTGAGGAGTCCGAATCGTCGGATGCCCATAGCACCCCAGGTCGCCATACCCCAGATCGTCAACAAAGATCACCACCAGATTGGGCGGTGGTTCGCTGCTTGTGTCGTCACCAACCGAGAAAGCAACTGGAAGCACAAACAGGGTCAGCAGACTCCACCACAGGCAGACATTTCTTGGCATCAGTAGATTTCCCTCCAGGTTATCATTCCACCGCCTCTCTGCTCTTCACTTCAATCGGTCCAGACAGAATGCGATAGCCCACTACTAGCAGACTCCTCAGGGTAAACTACGCGGCTACGGTCATTTAGGACCGGCACCAGGGAACCACTCTGTGTGCTGATCGCCGGTGCGGCCAAAGTAGGTGACCCGCTGGCCGCGTAGGAACGCGAAATACCCTTGCACTCCGGCCCGCATCGCTCGGATGGAGAATTCTCGGTAGTGCTGCCCACTCTGCTGACTGTCGCGAATGTCGTCACGCAACTCATCGAGATCCAACTCAGCCGCTATCGACGGAAGATCTTCGTACGAAATAGGCGTCACGACGCACGCCCCTAGCCCGTCGTAGAACCGCTTGCAGCCACCGACGTAGTCGACGTGATAGTATTCTACCCCCGCGTCCATCAGCTTCGCCACAATCTCGGGAAACGGCAGGGTTCCTGCCAAAGTCGCCAACGCCGCTTCGTAGATCGCAGTCGAGTTCATCACTTTACCTCTTGCCGCCTAACTTGTTGTTCGACACAGAATATGGAGATAAGACCTGCTCATGCACAAAGGGTGAGGATGAGTCCCCCCTTTCTGGCCAGCTTGAGTGAGCTTCCCCAGGGCCACAGTCTATCCGGCGATATCTAACGCCACAAGCTGCGCTCGGTCTGTAGCTGATGCCACTTACCACGACCATCAAGCCACAGGCATCACCAAGACTCAAGGTACATGCCAAAACTTATCAATACGAAATCACAAACTCCCCCCCTAGCCGCCGGGCAACGCCCGGCAGGTCTTTTCTGACGAGCACCCAAACAACAAGTGTCTAGCGCCTTCAAGACCTACAAACAACCGCGTACGACGGCAAGCGCGAGTTCGCTAGACTAAACTTCGCTTAGCCCGAAGGAGGAAAAGGACGGGCATAGTTCGTCCCAAGACTAACGGGCGGGTGAGCGGGATTTCCTATATACCCTTTCCAGGAAAAGGTTTACGACGACGTTCCTTAAAGATGCTTTCCGAAAGATGCCTGACCTTTTGTTCGTCCGAAAACATAGCGTCGCGAATATTAGCCGCTGGGCAACGAGGCGGCCTCCCTTCCCACTAACTCGATGAGGAGCTTTTCGCCCGCCGTTGCCACCGCCTCATCGAGGTCAATACCCCCGTCATGCCGAGGATTCCACCAGCTACCGACAATGTGCCCCACAGGCTCTTGGTAAAAAGATTGAAAGACAATGTGTGATATTTGAAGTAATTCTTGCGAAACCAGCTAACAGCTCCCTTCGGTCTGCCATCGTCTCGCGACATTTCGGTACCCGTATAAGGATTCATACAGACTCGGTAATCTAGTCCATCGTTATTCACAAAGAACACATAAGGCGTCGAGCTCGACCCCGTTGGCTGGACTCCCGTGATCTTGCCATCGGGAAAATTCTTTTCAATCTCCCCTAGCGCCACCGACACAGGAAGCTTCTCTTGATCTTCGCCCACTTCGACGACAGGATCCTGCGGCTTCGATGGCTCGCTTTGCAGTTTGTCCAACACGGGAAATATATGACTTGAATAGGTCAGCAGCACCCCAGTGAGCGCCATGATGACCAGTGGCCCCAAGGTCACCAGGCCAATTGCATTATGCCAATCGAGTGCCCTTCCACGCCTCCATGCCCGGGCAAACGTGCGACCCCGCATCGGCCACCACAACACCAGGCCGATGAAACAAGTAACCGCCAGAATCAAGGAACTGATCGCGACAATCTGCCGACCAACTTCCCCGGCGGCGAGATGTCGATGGAGTTCTTTCATCGAACCAGAGATCGTAAATTTTTCTCCCGCATAAGTGAGTTCACCTGTGTATTGATTCGCGATAACAAATCCACCGCCAGTCCGCTTTCCGTTATCGTCAAACATCGATACATAAGCCGTATAGGCATGCGTCGGCAATTCAGGAAAACCGAGATGATGCACAACCAGCTTGGGTTTCGCACTGCGGTAGAGCTCGAGCACCTCGTCAACCGACATCGGATCGCTGTCGGCCACCAGGTCATATTGTTCAGGAAACTCCCATCTTCTGAGATACGATTCGAAGGCCAACACTCCGCCCGAGATACAAACCAATATCACAGGGATCGCCGTGATCCAACCGAGCCAGAAGTGCAGGTGAAACCAAATCGATCGAGGGACACCTTTTTTGGCAGCAGATCCCGATCGCTCGAAGTCAGAGTTTCGCTTTTCAGATGTATCCGAAGATTGGGTCACGTATACCAACTGCTCTGACACTTACCGAGGGAATCGAATGCATCCATTATCGCGCATTCATGCGTTCCAATGCTACACGACCCACATCCCAGACGAAAGTATCCCTCACCATCGCCACCTACTCGCCCTTCCCTGCCCTCCTGACTAGCATCTAACCAGGAACGGGCGGGTGAGCGGGATTTCCTATATGCCCTTTCCAGGAAAAGGTTTACGACGACCTTCCTAAAAGATGCCTTTCCTTCTGGTCTGGTAAGCACGCCAACTCTGCCCTACTTGAGAAAGCCCAACAGATCGTCATTAATCCGTTCACTCTCCGTCGTAGCCATTCCATGAGAAAAACCCGGATAGACCTTCAGCTTCGCATCTTTCACCAGTTTGGCGGACAGCATGGCTGACGCTTCGATCGGAACAACCTGGTCGTCGTCTCCATGCATGATCAATGTGGGAACATCAAACCGCTTGAGATCCTCTGTAAAATCCGTTTCTGAGAATGCCTTGATACAATCGTGTGCGGCTTTGAGCCCGCACATCATCCCTTGCCGCCACCAATTGTCGATGATCCCTTGCGATACTTTCGCACCGGGTCGGTTGAAGCCGTAGAACGGCCCGGTGGGGATTTCTCGAAAGAACTGCGCGCGGTCTTTCAACAACTCCGTGCGGAAGCCATCGAAAACCTCCATCGGCAGGCCTCCCGGATTCGAATCCGTCTTGAGCATCAGTGGTGGCACGGCGCCAATCAGCACTGCCTTGGCAATTCGACCCTTGGCTCTCCCCGTAGCGTGCCGGCCGATATATCTGGCCACCTCGCCGCCCCCCGTTGAGTGTCCGACATGAACGGCATCTTTCAGATCGAGCTCTTCCACCAAATCCATGAGATCGTCGGCGTACGTATCCATTTCGTTCCCGTGCCAGGTTTGGCTGGATCGGCCATGCCCCCGGCGATCGTGGGCAATGCAGCGAAATCCTCGCGACGCGAAAAAAAACATCTGCGCGTCCCAATCATCTGCACTCAGCGGCCAGCCGTGGCTAAACACAATCGGTTGCCCACTACCCCAATCCTTGAAATAAATCTGAGCGCCGTCGCGGGTGGTAACAAAGCTCATCGTTGAGACTCCATTGTTGGTGGGGAGAAGGGAATCTAGATTTCTCAGATCAGGAGGCAGGTCCTTCGCCAGGAAAATTCCGAACTCAGGACCCGCACAAAAATGAATTTACCACAAGCAGGATTCACTCCACAATCGGCCAAGTGGATGAATGACCTTCCTCATAGCTGCATAGGATGCAGCTTTCTGTGAGGCAGGCATCTTGCCTGTCTATCGTAATCACAGGCTACAAGCCTGCACCATGCTCCCAATGTACCACCACACTCCGTGTGGTATCCCACCAACTACCGCTTATAATGAGTCACTTCTCTGCCCCCGCCAATAACCACCAACTTCTTCCTCCCATGCAAACTCACTGGTTGGATTGGATAGACGCTCACCAAACACCCCTGTGGTGGCTGGGCGGTATCTCGCTGCTGGTGTTCTTTGGCAGCTTGATCCTGATCCCAGTGGTCGTAGCCCGCATCCCCAGCGACTACTTTCAACACGTGCAACGTCCCCCTACAGAATGGTCCGCTGAGCATCCTGTGCTGCGCGCGATCCTTCTCGTGGCGAAAAATGCCGGAGGAGTTCTACTAGTTCTGCTCGGACTCGCGATGCTCGTGTTGCCTGGCCAAGGTCTCTTGTGCATTCTACTGGGTATCACCCTCCTAGATTTCCCCGGCAAGTTCCGGCTGGAGCGCCGACTGATCAGCCACCCCCCAGTACTCCACTCAATCAACTGGCTCCGCAGGCGAAGGAACAAAGCGCCTCTGGTTGTTGAGAAATAAAGGAAAAGGAGGAAAAGGACAGGCATAGTTCGTCCCAAGCCTAACGTGCGGGTGAGCGGGATTACCTGTATACCCTTTCGAGGAAAAGGTTTACGACGACGTTCCTTAATGATGCTTTCCGAAAGATGCCTGTCCTTTTGGTCTCTCTCCTAGAGAAAAAGAGAAAGGGACATTCTACTTTCTACTTTAACAAAAAGTAGAATGTCCCTTTCTCTTTCTCGTACGATGGCAGGAGCAAATTCGCAAGAATGAACTACGCTTTGCAGAGGCGAAGCACCAACCACCCTAACCATTCTCCTCATCATTTGTCACATTTCCTCCGCAACTAACTTCTTTGCTCCTTATTGCCGACGCTACTGGGCAAGTTTACCACTGCGAGTCTGCCGTTGCGGACTAGAAGGGTTGCTGCAGAATCAATTACGCAATGACTATTCTAGTCCATCGAACTTCGCAACTTCATTACACTGAGACATTTATCTTGAACATCGGGCATCTCTTGGTATACTCGATATAGACTTCTAATAGTGAATACGATGGTGCCATGCGATTGCGACTTATCATCTGTTTCTTTGCGCATGCAATAATTCTTCTGGTATATAATGTGTCTCTATGGGCGCAATATTCTACGGTCATAAACGTCCCACCCGTACCAAATCTTGGAAACGGTCAAGAGATCACTTCCGGAACCCAGCTCAATCTCGGACCTGGAGGTTCAGTGGGTACCAGCTTTCACGCCTGGAATGGCTCGGAGATTAGTATTTCAGGAGGAGAAATTGGTGGAGGTTTCAACGTTGAGCAAGGGGCGACTGCAAATATTAGCGGTGGAACGACTGGGAGTATTAGAGCCCACTCTGGCAGCAACGTAACTCTTTCGGGGGGAGCCATCGGTGACTATCTTCGCGCTGAAAGTCAGAGCTCTTTCACTATTCTCGGCGGCGACTTCTTGATAGATACTGTGCCAGTCGAGGGTCTGGTTAACGAGGGAGATTCCGCGACTATCCAAGTGCCATTTGAAACCTTGTTAAGCGGTGTGTTTGCCGACGGCACTCCGTTTGCATTTGTCGTGACAAAAGGATTCATTGCCGCTTTGGAACCTCACAACACATTCTCACTTGTGCTATCACCATTACCGGACCCTGGGCCACCCGTGATTGACGTTAGTACGATTCCTGCACCAAAGGGTGCCCGAAATGACCAAATCATTATCGTTCGTGACGGCGCTGAACTAGGCAAGAACTTCACGGCTATCCAAGGTAGTATCCTTTTGATTCAAGAAGGAGGCATAGTTCAGAACAACTTGGAAGTCGTCCGTTCGACTGTCAACTTGACTGGAGGAACGATTGTGTCTGACTTTGATGCCATTGCTGGAAGTAATGTCAAAATTTCAAGTGGCTTTGCTGAGGAAGTGATACTACTCGATAGCACCTTGACCGTCACCGGAGGAACAATTGGCCATGATCATCAAGGCTTGTTTATCGGTGGTGCAATCGATGCCAAACTCAACAGTACCGTCAATGTTTCGGGAGGAACCATCGGCGATGGCGTATTCATAGGAGAAGGCAGCGTCTTAGATGTAAGTGGTGGAACGATCGGCGATTTTGTGGACGTATTCATAGGTGGAACTGCCAATATATCGGGTGGCCTCTTTGGTGAGCGTTTTGATGCATTTTCATGAAGCGAAATAAACTTTTTTGGAACCGAATTCTACCTGGACGGCGAACCAGTTACTGAACTCACTCACAATTTGCAAACTCCTCTGTTGGCACGTGATCAAGTTTTAAGTGGCACTTTGGCGGATGGTACGCCGTTTGACTTTCTCCTCAGCTCCAATCGACTTGATCTGGATGACTACTTTGATCCGAATGCGATGGTGACTTTAACATTGGTGGATTCTACGGCAGATTTCAATAATGATGGCACTGTAGAAGGCCGGGATTTCCTGGAGTGGCAACGCGGCAACTCTCCAGATGCACTGAGCCTAGGCGATCTTGTCAATTGGCAGGCCAACTATGGCAAGACTTCTGTCGAGGCCGCATTGATTGTCCCAGAGCCGTTCTGTCAAACGTATTTCTTGACTTTACTTTTTCTTGGCTTTACTCGTCGGCTCAGCAAGAGCCGTTAAATATTCACCGCCAACACATTCACATCGACACCAAAACAAGCGGCCAACTTCCGAATCATCGGTCGACTCAGCGGTTTCTTGCCCGCTAAGACTTCGGAGATCGAAGACTTGGAAATACCGGTCGCTCGATGCAACTGAGCCCGTGAGACTCCCTTGGCTTCGAGCCGGGTCTAGGGGGACGCTGAGCTTTCTGGCGAAGATACGATTTATTTGATATCAAATTCAATTGTTCGCTACTGGCTCGATATTGTTCTTTATCAATGACCCAATTACGAATTTTTGCATAGCAAAGACTCAGCAGAGGTGATTTTTTGCCATCTGGAAGCAACTCTTACAGGCCGGTACGGCCGCGCTGTGATAGCCCGGGACGCAGTCCCGGGGGGAAGCGATCATGAAGGTTAGCCCTGCAAGGGCGCGCTGGCTCAAGCACTCGAGCGCGCCCTTTCAGGGCTAGATTCTTATGTGGCATCCGATACCCAGGACTACGTCCCGGGCTATCGCAGCGCACCCTTTCAGGGCTATCAAGTGAGGCGTGGCCCAAAAATCGTCGTGGAAATTATCTTTTCAATCACGATAATGGATGTCGCAGCACAACCTACGACGATCTTTGACAACCTGGCCATCCACAGAATACGTCTACCCCTGGCGGGCGGGGGACGTAAGTCCTTTGCATGCGCACTTCCTTGCATAGATTCGCCACCAAGTTGGGTGGTAACATGCAGGGAACTAACGCTCGCCTGGGATGTCTCAAAGCAAAGAAGGTTGATGCGAGTTTTTTTTCAAAAACTACGTCGCAATCCTTGAAAAAACATTAGTTTTATAGAGTGCGTGCAATTAATTTTTTTTGCGTTTCTGGTTTTTCGACAAAAGAACCGAGAGATTTCTCTCGCCGCAGTGCGCAAGATATTGCAAAGAATCTTGGTATGCGCAAGGCGCTAGTCAGAACGATGGCGAACTGTGAAGCAACTCACCACTCACCACTCACCACTGACCACTGACCCACTCACATCGCCGGCTTCCGCACATCCTTCAGGCGAATCACATCCCAAGCGAGGCCCGTTTTTTCCATCAGCAGGATGCACCAGTAGGTGAAGTCGATTTCCCACCAGCGATGGCCCTGGCTGGCGACGCGTTGATAGGCGTGGTGGTTGTTGTGCCAACCTTCGCCCCAGGCCAACAAACCAACCCACCAGAGGTTGCGGCTGTTGTCGCTCGTTTCGTAATTGCGATAGCCCCAGAGATGCGTGGCCGAGTTCACGAACCAAGTGATGTGCAGCACATAGACCATTCGCACACCCAGGCCCCAGAGGACCATCGACCAACCACCCCAGGCGGAGCCGAGGCCCCAACTTGTGGGACCGAAGTAGCCCATCAAGAATAACACGGCGGCTAAAATCAAATGCGAGGGCAAGAACATGTGATGGATCACAACCATCATTTTGTCCTTGACCATATCAGGAGCATAACGGTGCAAGAGCTCGCGATGCCATTTGCGACCAAAGTCTGGCATGAACCACAGCAGGTGGCACCACCACTTACCATCTCGGGGAGAATGAGGATCGCCATCTTCGTCGCTATGGGCGTGATGCTTGCGATGTTGGGCAACCCAAGTCAGAGCCGAGCCTTCGCCCGACAGTCCACCCAAGAATGCGAGCAACCAACGAATTGGCTTGTAGGTTTGAAAACTCTGGTGCGTTAGCAAACGATGATAACCCATGCAGACACCCAAGCTGCCGGTCACAAACGCTAGGATGACGCAGGTAATTAGAGCCGGCCAACTGAAAAAGAACGGTGCGGCAACAGCCAACGCATGCACCAGAGCAATCCAGATGACAATGGGCCAATTCATGCCCAACTCATCAAACGCCTGCTTGCCGCGCACATAGGCAGCATTAGCGGCAGCCACGGCAGCGGTGCCTGTTTGTTTGATCGAAGTTGACATTTCAGTTGTGCGGTTGCGGGGAGGGCGCTCACTTGGGGAAACAGTGGACACTGTCGTGGCTCCTTAATGCGTTTCAGGCGGGAGGTTATATGTTTTTGTAAAACCGAAAGCTGGATTCGTTCCGTGCGGTCAAAGTTGAATGTGTCTTTGTATTTCGATCTTCACCTCAAGGCAAATATTAGCAGTTGAGACTCAATCTTATTTTATGCCGATAGCATAGAAAACCTGTGGGAAAGTCGCTAGGGCGTTGGGCCGGATATCCGCCAAAAAGTTCGGATTCCTCATGCGGGCTAGCACGGAAATAATGCCTGTTAATCTACGGGGTTTACCGCAGATTTACCGAATCCGAGGACAGTCTCGCATTAAGGCAGATAGTTCCTCTGAGAGATGCCACCCGGGCCGATCACAAACTCCACCGCGCCAGTCTGGGCAGTATGCAAAATTTCGGCACCTTCAGTGCGGTACGAGGTGGAAGCAAAGCTCGTGGCGTCGATCGACGACCCGCCGCTCATCACGGCCCATTCCGGGGAACACCACGCTGCAAATCCGGGAGGATCACTAAACCGACTGCCATGATGAGGGGCCAACAAGATGTCCGTATCAAGCGGTGGTTCCGCCATCACAGTTTCGATCCCCGGTGACTCAAGATCGCCAGGGAGCAGAATCCTGGCACCGGAGAATTCCACCGAGAGCAGGATGCTGTTCGCATTGTCGCGACCAGGTACCCCGTAGCGAGGCGGGTGGAGAATCTCAATCGTCACAGCTGTGTTTGCCACGCTCAGGCGGTCGTTCATCCATACTTCTCGCAAAGGGACGTCGGCCTCAAGCACCTTCTGTTTGAGAAGATTCGGGGCCGTGAGATCACCATCGTTCGCCCACGGATCGAACATGAGGGGTGACACATAGATTGCCCCCACTTCGAAGCGCTCAAGCAAACCCGGCACACCGTTGTAGTGGTCCACATCGGCATGCGAGACCACGATCGCATCGATATGCGTGATGCCTCGCGACCAGAGAAAACCGGAGACCGTGTTCGCAGCACTCTCTGGCGAGCCGAGGCTCCCCGCATCGTAGAGCATGGTTTGCCCCCCCGGCAGTTCCAGCACAACACACGTGCCATGGCCTACAGCGAGAAAAGTACATCGCAACTCGTCAGAGCGCGTGGCCTGCCAGGCGGAAACGCCGAAACCAACCGCTACCCACAATGCAGCTGCTGCGACGAGTAGTTTTCTATGCACTTGAAGCTGGGGGAAGATTGCTATCAGCCCCAATGCACCATAGAACACCGCGAGCCACCAGAGCGTGGGGCCGGGGGCGTAGGTGTGTCCCGCTGGTAGTTGACTGGCCCAAGCGACGGTGCCTTCGGTCACGTACAAGCAAGCCCCACAGATCTTTCCCAGCAGCCAGGCCACCGGCGGAAAGACAAAGCCCACCGTGCAAATTCCTAAACCCGCGATTAGCGCTAAGGCCACGAAGGGCCACAATACCGGAGTGATCAGGAAACCGCTGGGCGAGATGATATTGAAATGATAAAGCACCAGTGGGGCAACAAAGAGCCACACCAAGAATGAGGCGATCGCCAGACTCTTGAAGCGGCTTGCAAGCCAGCGAATCGTCAGTTCCTGCCACGACATGTAGCTGGCGATCATCCGCTGGAGCGGATCGGGAGTCCCCTGTATCAGCCCCGTTTTTGCGCAGCCAACCACAACCGCCACGCCGAGAAAGCTCAGCTGAGTACCCCCGCGAAACAGCTCGCTGGGACTCAGCGCCAACACCACCAGTGCCGATGCAGCAAGGAGATTGATAGCCGAAGCCCGCCGCGAACCTGCGATAGCCAACAAGGTCGTCAACACCAGTACACTCGCCCGTACAACGGGTGGACCTGCACCGACAACGGCAGCGTAGAGAATGACCAGTGCGGCGGATAGGACCAGGCACCATCGTTGCGAAACCTGGAACGCGCCAAGCAGCAACCACACGGCGCCTGCCAACAGGCCGACATGCAAACCAGAAACCACCAGCAAATGAATCGTGCCCGTCTTCATGAACGACTTGAGCGTATCGTCGCTTAGTTCCGAACGGGTTCCTAGCAAGAGGGCTTGGGCGATTGGTCCACTTGACGATCCTACGTAACGTGCAATCTGAGCCTGACATCGATTGCCAATCGCGGCCAACCAGCGTCCCGGACTAAAGGATCCTCCATTCTGAACCACGGTCACACACTCAGGCGAACCCGTAAAGAGTTCGCACAATCTGCCGCCTGAACGTTCGGCGGCCGCATAGTCGTATTGCCCTGGATTGAGGACCGGTCGAGATTTCCCCAATTGACCAAAGACTATAATTCGGTCGCCGGGAGAGATCTCTCTAAGTGTGCCATTGATCCGGAGTCGCGTCTCGCCAGAAGTGTCGTGCCAGTTGGTGCCATCGCGAATGCGTGTGACCTCTACCAAGAGCTGACTCTGAGAATCTGCGGGGATCGCACGCAGAGGATTGGAGGGTGGGGCGGGAGAATGCTGCAGCGGACTTGTGACGATTGCTTCCAAACAAACGGGAGTCGCGACTGCAGGAGCGAACCGCACCAGTTCGTCTTGCCCAATGGTATTCCAGCGAAAATGATGCCATGCACCGCCAAGGGCCACAACAGCGAGCAGGAGGGCAACCATCGATATCTGAGACCGTCCAAAATTCAGCAGAGTCATCGCTGCCGAGGTTGCCACGACTGCGATCAGCCACCAAGTGAGCGGTCCTGAGATCAGCCAATCTCCCAGAAAGCGATCTGCAGAAATCCCCATAATCAGGGAAATCGCTACCAGAAGCAGAGGCCACGAAGAGGGCGAAAAAACTGGCGAACGATCTTGCTTCGATTTCGTAGACATAAGAGAGTAAGACGAAAACCACCGCAAATGAGAATTTCAAAAGAACTGCCGCTGCCTAGTGCTTTGACAACTTCGTTTTTTTGGGGTGCCATCTGACAAAGCACTAGTGTAACGCAGTGGATTCCCCATTTGAACTATCTAAGCGTCCTCTATCCGACCTCCGCTTGATGCAATGGGCAAAAGCGGGAACAATACCACCACTGACGACCTTGGCCAGCCCTCCGGAGCAGACTCCCATGAAGTGTTTTCAACCCGATTGTATTCCCATGTCATTCCGATCTATGCTTTTGGTGATCGTTGCCGGTTTGGCGATGCCTCATTTTTTGTCCTCAGCCGAGGGCCAGACGTCTACTGCAGAACAACCCACCTCCAATTCAACCGAGGAGCCTACCTTGATTCCCCGTAGTATTTTGTTCGGTAACCCCCAACGGGCCAATGCACGCGTGAGCCCCAATGGAAAATGGCTCAGTTTCCTTGCTCCTGTCGATGGCATTCTCAATGTGTGGGTAGCGCCCATTGATGACCTGGAAAAAGCCAAACCGGTTACCAAAGACAAAGTGCGCGACATTCGTGGGCACTATTGGGCTTACACGGGTGATCACATCATCTACACCCAAGACAAAGCGGGTGACGAGAATTGGCACATCTATGTAACCGATGTCGCTACCGGTGAGACCAAGGACCTCACGCCCTTGGACAACATTCATGCCCAGGTCCAAGATGTCAGCCAAAAATTTCCGAATGAGATCCTCGTTGGCCTCAACGATCGTATCCCGCAACTTCACGACATCTATCGCGTAGACATTTTGACCGGAGACCGCGAACTCATCCAGCAGAACGAGGGAATGGCTGCCTATGTAACCGACGATGATTTCGACGTCCGATTTGCCTTCAACTACACGCCCGAGGGGGGCACCGTGTTGATGAAGCCCAAACAAGCCGGCGAGACTGGTGAAGGGGCTGAGTGGGAGAATTTTATCGAAACGGGTCCCGAGGACGCCATGAACACCGGGCCCGCTGGCTTTGATAAGTCGGGCAATGTGCTCTACCTGCAAGACAGTCGCAAACGCGACACCGGGGCGTTGTTCGCGATCAATCTGGAAACCGGCGACAAGAAATTGGTGGCCGAGGATCCTCGCGCTGACGTCGGTAGCATGATCGTGCATCCCACCGAGAAAACGATCCAGGCCGTGAGCTTCAACTACACCCGCGACGAGTGGAAAATACTCGACGAGTCAATCCGTGCAGATCTGGAATATCTGGAATCAGTCGAAGATGGTGAAGTGCTCATCACGAGCCGCACATTAGATGACAAACTATGGACCGTGGCGTTTCTGCTCGATGATGGTCCGATCAAGTTCTACTTGTACGACCGTCCTAACAAGAAGGCGAGCTTCCTGTTCAGCAGCCGGGATGATCTGGACCAATACAAGTTGGCCAAGATGCACACCCCAGTGATCAAGAGTCGCGATGGACTCAATCTGGTATCCTATCTCACGCTTCCCGTTGGAAGTGACCCTGATGGGGACGGTGTACCCGACAAACCACTGCCCCTAGTTCTCGACGTCCACGGTGGTCCGTGGGCCCGCGATGAGTGGGGGTTCAACAGCACCCATCAATGGTTGGCGGATCGAGGGTATGCAGTGCTGAGTGTCAACTACCGCGGCTCGACCGGCTTTGGAAAGAATTTCACTAACGCCGCCAACGGCGAATGGTCGCGCAAAATGCATGATGACCTGATCGACTCCGTCAACTGGGCCGTCGACGAGGGTATCGCCCAGCGTGATAAGATCGCCATCATGGGGGGCAGCTACGGAGGCTATGCTACCCTGGTAGGTCTGACCTACACCCCCGATGTGTTCGCTTGCGGGGTTGATATCGTCGGGCCTTCGAGCTTAGTCACTCTGTTACAAAATATCCCGCCCTACTGGGTGCCGTTTATGCCCGTGATGAAGGTCCGCGTAGGAGACGTCGAAACCGAGGAGGGTCAGGCCGAACTCTTGGAACGATCACCATTGACGCGAGTCGACAAGATCGCCCGTCCGCTATTGATCGGCCAGGGTGCCAACGATCCCCGCGTGACGCAACTTGAGGCCGACCAAATTGTCGGGGCCATGAAGATCAAACACATTCCCGTGACTTACGTGCTCTACCCTGACGAAGGCCACGGCTTTGCTGGTGAGCAGAACCGCATGTCCTTCAATGCCGTCACCGAGGCCTTCCTCGCTGAACACTTAGGAGGCGAGGTCGAGCCCGTAGGCGACGACTTCGAAGGCTCCAGCATCCACGTCCCCGTAGGTGCCGACGAGGTGACAGGAGTGGCGGAAGCACTTTCCAAAGATCGGCTTGAAATGCCTCCAAAGGAAGAAAAAGCAGCCGAGTGAAACAGGCGAGCTAGCTTATGGTATCAACGTTGTTTCCAAAGTTGGTGTAGTCCACCTTCTCTTGGGGATTCGTGCCATTGAGATACTCTTCGACATTGGTGTAACCGTCACCATCCGTATCGATGTTGCCATCTTCTGCAGAGCTCGCATCCAGGCTGTATTCTTTTTCCCAAGCATCGGGCATCCCGTCTTCATCGGTGTCGGCGGGTACGTCGTCAGGCGAAAACGCATAGTTGGGATAGCCACCGACTTGGTCGGGATTGAGCAGGATCCCATTGCCAGTGGACACCTCGCCGGTGCGAACCATCTTACTTACTCTTTCATCGACTGTGTCACGTCGAGGAAGGGTTGCGCCAGCCTTGGTCAGCACCTCTTCGAAGGCTTCCATGGCAGTTTGCTGATTGATCGGCCAACCTTCGAACGGGGTGTGGACTCTCGCGATATCCGATGTGCCAACTCTGTCCAGGAGACGCATACCCTTCCAATTATCTGCGGTTACCTCTGGATCACCTTCAACAATGTTGCCAGCCACATACCATTTGCCCGGTCGCTTGCCCGTCTGGGGATACCAATTCCCCTCTTGGAAGCGTCTGGGGGGTGAGTACATGTCGCGCTGCTCGATCCGAGCGATGGTGCTGCGCATGTTGTCGTTGGTGGCCGGTCCGGGTTTGTAGTAGTTGTTGATCACATTGATCAAGGAAGTCTCGTCGCCACCGTCCATTGTGCGGTGACTCCAGTTGAAGAGAACGTTATTGCGATAGTCGAATTCTCCACTCATACCGATCGAGGGGTTACGCCCCGTGTTGCAGGCGAAGAGGTTGTGGTGGAACGTTGAGTCCCGACCACCCCAGGTTCCGCCAAACTCATGGCCTGGCCCCAGTGCCTCACTCGAAATGCAGTATTGGATCGTCAGATTGCTGACGGGATGCTTGACTTGCTGAACCCTTCCGTTGACTTGCGGCAGATCCGGTCGATCATGCATAAATCGGTAGAGTGAGAGATTCTCATCCCGACCCCAACTGGCTGTGCAGTGGTCAACGATGATTTGGCCTCTGGGATTCCCACCAATGTTGTCCGACCCCTGCCCTCCCGAAGGGTTGCCCCGCCGCACACGCAAATGGCGGAGAATGACGTTGTAGGCGTTGATATTGAGTGAGTGGTTAGCGATGCAAATCCCATCCCCCGGTGCTGACTGGCCGGCGATTGTAATATCGGAATTGTCTATGTCCAGGTTGGATTCAAGCGGGATGATGCCAGCCACACGAAAGACGACAATACGCGGGCCATCGGCCTCGATGGCAGCTCGCAGGCTGCCCGGACCGCTGTCGTTCAGATTGGTGACAGCGATCACTTTTCCGCCGCGTCCCCCGGTCGCGAACATGCCGCCCCCCCAGGCCCCCGGAAACGCCGGCACACCAAAGGGCATCTCGAATGGCAACGGTGGTGCCATACCGGGTTCAGGCTGCTGGATCTGCTGAGCAGATTTGTCATCACTTGTCGAGGCAATTTCTTGAGACTGTACCTTGCCTACAGCTAATCCAGTCACTACTAGGATGCCACAAATTAGTTGCTTCGATAACGCCATGATTCTTATTCCTCTATTTGAAATGACTCCACAATGATCACCACGAATTGATCGTGGGAGTGACGAGTGACTTGTTCATGGTATCACCATTTCGCGATCATGGTACCATAAAGACTTCACTTTTCTTGGCGAGGGTCCGAATGGGAGTGCTGGACTTCCTCTTTCAATGCAAAAAATGGTGCAATATTCGCACCAGGGTGTTCGATAGTTCTTGCGACTGTAGGTTGTATAGATTCTCTTTTAGTACACTCGTTCCAATCGACCGATGATTTGACATTCACATCCCTGCTACTCAATCGGAAGTCTAACATGCACAACTTAGTTTTGTCTGTTGTTTCACTGCTCGCCGTAAGTTTGTCTCTCTCATCCGCAGTGGCTGAGACAGCGGCGGTTGTCGCGGCCAGAACACAAGCCGCTATCGATAAAGGCAACGCGCCGACATGGTGGGCTCCAAAACTGCCAGAAGAAATCCAACGCGACGTGGAAGGAAAAGGAAAGCAATTGGCGGACAGATTAGATCTAAAACACGAGTCCAAGACACAAGAAACTGCTGCACTCGTCAGCCAGCACTTTGCCAGGGTGTGGGCCTGGCACCAGGAAGTTGACAAAGAATTAGACGCCGCATGGGACGCATGGGATGCAGCACGCGGGGGCGGCGGTGGTCAGAAGGACGAACTGAAGGCACTGACGATTATGACCGAGCAGATTGATCCGATCTATGCACAATTCACTCCGCAAATCCAAGGACTACTGATCGCGCTCAAGGAACAGATCGGGGAAGAAAAAACGACCAGGCTGCTGGACATCATCACTCGCTCCCCCGGCGCTGAGCGGACTTTCAACGCCTACGTCGGCATGGTCCCAGAAATGACCGACGAGGAAAAGGAAATCCTCTGGAATCGCATGGCTCAAGCACGCGAGGATTCACTGGCAGCATGGACCGATGGGAGGATCATCAAGATCTTTAAGAAGTACAAGATTCGCAATGAGTTCTCAATCGACTATTTTGGCTACGATTATCGCAAACGATACACAGAGTGGGCGAAAGGGCAAAGGTGAAACTCCACGGACCTCTTCGCGTTCTCTCACTGGCCACTTGGTGATCGATTACCATAAACGCTAAGTCTGGCGGGAACATATCGCTGCCCCAACGGATGAGGCGAATTATCATCCTAACTTCCCTAGTCTTGCAGAGCCTTTTCAAAAACTGAAGACTGTTTGCAGTATCGATGTGGAATCACGTTCCGATTTTATGAGTTAGGGATGCAGCTGATGGCTTTATCTGTCAGAAAGCCAACAAATAGTTGACGCAATGGTGTAAAATCGACTGGCGAGGAGCATAGGTTCTTGCTACTTGATCGGGAGGCGCACAATCAAGCCAATCATACACATGCCTGCCAGTGCGAGAGCGCTAGGCTCGGGACAAATGAAATCGAACGGATAGCTTTCAAACCGCGAACCGTCCTGAAGACCCACACTAAAAGAAAAACGCCAACTCAACGAGTCCTGTGGGCCGAATGTCAACTGTGCAAACTTGAAATTGCTTTGAGCTCCATTGTTGTCTAAGTCAAACCAAGCACTGTTCGGAGTCAAAAAAGGAGCATGATAATCATCAGCACCTATTGGAACTGTGTCGCCAGGAGTGGTGATCCAAGAATCCGCTGTTATGGACGGGAAAAACGGCGTTAATACTTCATTTGGAGGACTTACGTCTGAAGACATTGGGGCTTGAAACAACCTCTCTGCTGGCGAAACAATGACATTGTGAATCCCCACGATGTCAAAATCAGTCGTCACAAAGAACTCAAAAACGGTTCCTCCGGCAGGTGCGGGATCAACCATAGCCCCAGCCTCTTCCGCAGTTACAGGTCGCGACGAGTAACAGGACCACACATGACCATTAGATGTACAGGAGTGAATACCGGCAGAGGATTCAGGAATTAAAAAGAGAACGTAGGAAATCAGAAAAACGAGACAAGCAGTCTTACTCATGAATTCTCTTTCCGACAATTGAATATCTAACGTAAGTGAAAATCTCACGTTTATTCAACGCTTCAGCTTACATACTAGATAAGGACTTCATGGCAACTGAAATCTTTCTATCTTCAATTGTACATAGGGAGGGTTAATTGTCCAGGTTATTGCGTTAATGATCCATCTGCCAATTCCCACGTATCGAGCTGCTTGTCGGCAATCCATGGACCAGCCGTGTCGCCGAACCATTTGAAGTGATCAGAGGCGGTGTGAACGTCGAAAGCGGCGCGGTCGTCGTATTGTTCGTAAATCAAAACTCGCGTGTCGTTATCGGGATCAAAACTAACATCAAATCGGCGGCATCCTTCTTCTTTCGTCAGCGAGTTGTTTGCATGCTTTAGCACAGTTTTCCTAAAGGAGGCTACTTGCTGGGGATCGATTGACAAATACACGGTTACGACAAACATGTTTTTACCTTTCTCGGATCTCGCTCCGCTTTGGACTCGTGCTACTCGCCCGCCGCGTCGCGGCTAATAATAGCCTACAGCGACGCCATATCCACGTTGTTAAAGTTGCGTTGATAGTGACCCATGTATTGCACTTTGCGTTCCAGGGCTTCAATCACTGGGGTGGTGAAGTTCACATTTTCAAAGCTTTGAGCACTTCCTAAACCGCCGGGGCTGAACACGTTGATCTCCATCAGTTTGTCGCCCACGATGTCGAGGCCGACAAAGAACATGCCGTCCGCCACTAACTTGGGACGCACGATCTCTGCGATTCGCAACGCCTTATCGTCAACGATTGCCTGTGCCTTCTTACCACCAGCATGAATATTGCTGCGGATATCGTCGCCGGAACGAACCCGGCGAAACGCGGCGTACTTGCCTTTGTAGCGCAGAGGCTGCCCATTCATCATGAATAATCGCATATCTCCCTCGGCGGCAAGAGGCAAGTATTGCTGTGCGACAACATAACCATCGCGAGAAATCGACTCGATCATTTGATTGAGGTTTCCAAGTTGATCGCCGACAATTCGAAAGACCCCCTGCCCTCCCGAACCTTGTAAGGGTTTGATCACAACATCGTTGGAATGTTTGCGAGCGAACTCTTTGATCTCATCACGATCTCGCGTGATGAGCGTGTCAGGCCTCACTTCCTCGGGAAACAACTGGAAATACATCTTGTTGATGGCATTGTTGAGACCCTCCGGATCATTGAGCACAATCACACCCCGACGCATGGCCGCCCGTCCAAACACGATCCCCGCCTGCTGGGCCCAGCTGCGACGACCCAGATCTTGCGAAGGGTCATTTCGCAACATCAGGATATCCAAATCGTCCACTGTAATCCGCTGGGCTTTACCGCGCGGACCGCGCAGATCGTGTAGAAATGTCTTTGTAGATTTGTACTTCGAACCTGGAGCAGATCGAGCTCTGGCGCGTACGTAGTCATCAGGGTCAAAGGCAAAATCGCCTGTGCCAATCAACCAGGCTTCATGCCCCCTATTGACAGCGGCCATGGCGAGACGCGTAGTTGTGTAGCCTTCTTCTTCGGTAGCAACATCATTTACGACAAATCCAATACGCATACAAATTCCTTGTTAAGTTTTACCTTTGATCAATTCTAGCACAGACATTCCCGCCCCTAGCTTTTCTAGTCTTCCCTGTACTCCAGGCATCTGTAAATACCGAGGGAGCAAAGCGGGAGGTTCAATCATCCGGCGGTGCAATAATTCGCGGATGAACCGTATATGTTCGCTGGCAATCTTGCCCACGAACAGGGGGTCCAGCTTGCCACCATCACCCAAGTAGTCCAATATCTCAACTAATCCACGCAAATACACGGCATCTTTGGTAAAACCGCCCCCGCGAAAAATCCGCATCGTGATGGTATAGGCCGTCCTCCGGCGAAAGCCGTACTGCTTGGTTAAAGTGCGAAACGTCTCCACAAAGTTTGCTCCCGAGAGTAACATCTGCACGGCCACCACGCGGGCTGCCAGCAGTCGCAGTCGTGGCCTGCTAAGTCCACCAACCAAATACTCGGTCAGCACAGCTATGCCCTCTTGCAATGAATCGTAGCCAGCGAGCCCCGTATGCAGAAGCTGAAAAGGTTCTACTAATCCGTTGTAGTAGGTCAGCAGATGCGTACCAACTTCGTGTTGCAGCAGGGCTTCCACACGGCTATGTGGGATACGCGTCTCACGTCCGATCAAGAGGTGCCCATCAGAACACATAAGTCCTGAGTACATGTCTTCGCGTACAATCGCTTCGGCTGCAAACTCGGGTAGCTGTGCGCGGTAGTATTCTATTTCTTGCGTGGCTCGCTCGGCAAATGCAAAAGCATCTAGCTCGCGTTTGCTACGATCCTCTCCACTGCGAGGGCTGATGTGTTCGAGTAGGTTGCGAGCCAGGACAAGCAAATCCGTATTGATTTCGCCATAGACTTGTCGACTTCCGAGCACGAAACGCTTGGTGCCGATATCACAAAGCATCGTAATTTTTCGATCGAGTTCATCCTGCCGCTGGTGGAAGAGTTCACCAAGAGTGGGGTCTTCAATACTTCCGGTAGGAATCGAAAACAATTGCCGTTTCAACTCAGTGGCATCGATCGATAAGGGGCGATAGTAATAGCGTGGCTCACTTTCGAATCGTCCCCGCTTAAACTCCTCCCAGGCCGCATCCGCATTCACAGGGGTAACTTGCAACAGGAAACTGAAGCTCTTGCTGATTTCATTGAGTCGACGATCAATCATCTTGACTGACTTGAAAATGGTTCGTCGGCCAAGCGAGTAAAAATGCTCCGGGGTTGTATTCGTATGTGTCTTGGAGAAGGTAAAGAAGGCTTGTTTGAGTGCCCGTCCGATACTTCTCTTAAGGGATCGGATTACGGCGGGATAGAGTTCGCCAGTTTGCGGATTGCGGTAGATGGGTCGCACACTAAGTCCAATAACTTCACTGCCCCATTGCCGCAGGCTGTTGGAGGTGAGCAATGTAGTCAGACTCCCAGCGAATGCGTCGGAACTAGTGTCGACATGGACGGTTGAATGTTGCTTGAGATAGGTCACACGCTCAAGCTGGCGGCGAAGGGTTTCTATCGTGCGCATCGGTGCGTTGGGGCCACGGGCGACAATCGAGAAGTTCGGTCTTAGCTCGGTGGGCTCCATCTCACTTTCAGCAAACGCCGCTTGGACGTCGCTGTCGGCGGAAGACCAGATTTCCACGATTAAGAATCCATTGAATCGATTACGAAGAGTCTTCACGATGGTCTCAACGAGTGGACCGATCTCCTTTTTCGTCGCACTCTGAGGGACCACTAGGTACGCTGCTTCACCCTGCACCAAGGCACGGGTCCCCAGATCATTGTGAGGTGGTTCGCGATAGACACACAAAAATGGGAGTGGCCGATCCATGTAGATCATCCCCCCCTCAGGCAGTTCAGTCCTCACGGACTGCCCTGCCTCGAGTCGCTTTCGGACTTCCTGAATATCTCCCTTGGTTAACGGCAAGTTGGGTGCTTGAGTCACAGCTTAGCCAATTCCTCTCGCACTCCAGGGAGTGTCGACTCCAATGCCGACTTGATGGCGCCAACCGTTTCTTCCTCAGCGACGCCAGTCCACTCATCCATAAAAAACTTCTTAAACTCAATCGACAACACACATACCGAGTCTGGATAGTGCTCGTGGATCCATTTTCCGAAGTTGCCGCCGCGAAACTTTACGTTCTCACGTACATCAAGTCGACCACCAGGGAAATCGAACTCCTGTAGATCTTCAAGAAATCGATCAACCACAACTGCCCAGCGGGAACGATCCATCGTGCCGGTACCCAGATTCACCTGAGGATTGAGAGAAGGGTCGTCATATGGAGCATCTGGGCCAGCACGGTGATGGTTGTAAGTATGCAGATCGTAGACGACAGCGCGACCCTCGCGTTTCACCGTATTGTCGAGCAATTGGCCCACTGCAGAGTAAAACTGATCGTATTCCTCCAAAGACCGCTCCAATAGATCGGGCGGCAAAGGTTCGTGCCAAACTTTGAGTCCCCAGGCATCCTCGGGCACCTGATAGACCGCCTTCTCCCGGGGACGATTGAGATCAACCTCGAACCGAGATCGTTTTCCTATAATGCGTGAAGGTGCGACGTTTGCCCAAACAGAGGTATGTGGATCTTCTTCGTGCAGCCGATCAGCCTCCGAAAGCGCAATCAAGCTCAATAGCTCCTCACGCACGGCATGGCCGTCGTGTATCGCCGCTGCAATGATCGGTCCACTTCCTTCGACAATTTCCCAGGCGTTTTGAGTTTTAATTGCTATTTCCACCTACTACAAGAAATTGATCCTTCAGGTATTCTATTTCCGCTGAGTCAGTGCGCAAAGGGAGGCTTTCAATGATCGGCATACTTGCGACCTAGACTACCTTCCTAGATTTTTAGCCAATTCTATCTATTGGAAGAACGTGCTAGACTAGCCGTGCCGACTCATTAATAACTCTACTTTCTAGGAGACACACAATTGTTACGCTATCCAGTATCGCGATTATTGCTTGGCCTTGCCACGATTTGCTGCTCTTCAAATTTAGTATCCCTCACCTGTTCGCCAGCAAACGCTGCAGAGGATGAACCCTCTGGCAAAATGTCGGTTACCGAAGAAGCTGACGGCGTCACGGTCAATATCGATGGTGAGTTATTCACCCGCTACCTGACGAACTCCGAAAACAAACCCGTGTTGTGGCCAGTCATCGGCCCAACGGGGGAGCCCATGACCCGCGCCTGGCCAGTTGGTCCTACCAAACTTGAAGAAGCCAAGGACCACCCCCACCACCTTTCAGTTTGGATCGGATACGAGGGGATAAACGAAGCGGACTTTTGGCATACAAAAGTAGAAGGTGTTAACCGTCCCTTCCCTGCTGGCAAGCAGGTACACCGATCGTTCGATAGGGTTGATTGCGATGGTGATTCTGCCATCGTTGTCGCAACGACGGATTGGCTGGATAGCGAAGGCAATAAAATCTGCGGAGATGAGCGAACCTGGACTTTCGGCACCGATGGAGATCAGCGGTGGCTCGATTGCCGACTTGTCCTCACGGCGAGCGAGGGTGAACTCCGGCTCTCTGACAGCAAAGAAGGCTTCTTCGCCGTGCGAGTAGCCGACAGCATGAATGTCGACCACAAGCAGGGAGGGCGTATTGTTTCAAGTCGTGGATTGACTGACGGCGCTGCATGGGCACAACCGGCAGAGTGGGTCGATTATCAAGGGCCTGTTAATGGCGAGAAGGTCGGCATGGCTATTTTCTCCCATCCTGAGAGCCTCGATTATCCTGCCCCTTGGCACGTGCGGACCTATGGCCTTTTCGCAGGCAACCCTCTGGGTAAGCTTGCCTTCACGAATGAAAAGGGCGGAGTCCGTGAACGACCGCTCCGGATGACGTTGGCTTCGGGTGAATCCCTTATATTGCACTATCGCATCGTGCTACACCGTGGAGATGAGAATCAAGCCAAACTCGCGGAAAAGTACGCAGAATATATCGCCGAGTAGGCGACTATCGGCGGCGTGTCGCGAGAAACAAACAGCCAAGGGCAGCGAGTATCGCAGTGGCTGGCTCAGGAATGGATCTGATGGCACCAAGCGGAGGTGCCGGCTGGCCAAAACTACGCTGCCAGAGCAGGTAGTCAGCACCATCAACATCGCCATCCATATCAGCATCTCCATCGTCGAAGAATGCCCCCTGAGACATACCGTAATTGTTTCGAAGAATTGTTAGGTCAGCTGAATTCACCACGCCGTTGCGATTAAAGTCTCCAGGAGCCAGTGCCAACTGCGTGACACTGTTGACTGTCACAGTATTCGCAACGCGAATATCGGAGATCGAGCTTCCAGAAAAATTCCTAAGTGGTAAGTCATTAAACGGTGCACCGATCGAGAATCCAAAATCGGATGGCAATGGCAAGTCGCCTATTGCATCAACCACATCCATCCCGTTGCCTAGGACCATTCCAAAAGCTGAAAAGCCGCCATCCGGTCGAGTAGGACTATCAAGTACTGAGTTGTCTCCTTGGTTGATAAACCATTGGCTTGTCACGGTGTTCGGACCTGATTTGGCCATAGCAATCGTCCCTCGAACATTTGATGGCCCTGTGACTCCACTGCCTGGTTCATCATTGATCGGAGGATCCGTAGTTACCGATGAGTAAGTAATAGTCGTACTTGGAGGATTGGGATCGTGTAGAGTAAATCCTCCTCCTTGGATTACAAAATCCCTGAACCCCCCTAGTCCCGAGTCAAATGTGTCACTATTGCGATGGACTACCGTGCCGTCGTAGCGATCGGTATTCACATAATTGAGAAAATTCTGCACAGTGTTTGGCATGACATCGGCAAACAACTGAACATCGAAACTTCCTAGTACCGTATTAAAGCGCACAATTTCAGCCGACGCAGAACACGCCATTGCCAGAATGGCTAGAGCGACACACAGTCGTTTTAACATTGCCAAGCTTCCCACTTCTCTGTCCACATGCCCCACCAGGATCGGTCAACGCGAATGAGAGATTCGCTGCCTCTGTCCGACCTGTTCGTTCATTCTAACTTGCCTAACTGAGAAGGTCTACCAAATGGCACTGCCAGGCGGGTGGAGTATTGCTAGTGCGGTACGATTCGGGCCATAAACTCCGCGTTTACCTATGACAACACAGATTTCCCACAGATTCGCCACTGGCCCTAGGACACTTGCTACCGCTATATTCATACGTTTACGTGCCTGTCACAAAGAATCGCTGCGACAGGACTGGACTTGAAATTGGTTGCACTAACGAGAGACTCACTGATCCATGACTGCCTTCCCCGAAATCGAACGTATCCCTTTCGAGGGTCCCCAGAGCAAGAACCCCCTCGCCTTTCGATATTACGATGCCGACGAAAAAGTCGAAGGCAAAACGATGCGAGACCATCTGCGGTTTAGTGTCGTCTATTGGCATACCTTCCGCGGACAGGGCTCCGATCCCTTTGGACCTGGTACAGCTGTCAGGCCTTGGGACGACGGTTCGGAGTCCGTTGAGAACGCACAAAATCGAGCCCGGGTGGCTTTTGAGTTTTTTGAAAAACTCGGCAATCCGTTTTATGCATTCCACGACCGCGACGTTGCTCCCGAAGGGGCTTCGCTTGCTGAGTCGAACAAGAATCTCGATGCGGTCGCCAAGGTGCTCAAAGAAGAGCAGCAGCGAACCGGTATCCAACTGCTCTGGGGCACAGCCAATCTATTCAGCAATCCTCGGTACATGCATGGTGCCGCGACGAGCCCCAACAGCGATGCGTTTGCCTATGCCGCGGCTCAAGTCAAAAAGGCCTTGGAGGTAACGCTCGAACTAGCTGGAGGTGGCTACACTTTCTGGGGTGGTCGCGAAGGTTATCAAAATTTGTGGAACACCAATATGGGCCGGGAGCTGGATCACCTGGCCCAGTTCCTGCACATGGCCGTTGACTACGCCAAGGAAATTGGCTTCACCGGGCAGTTCTACATTGAGCCGAAACCGAAGGAACCCACCAAGCATCAATACGACAGCGACACGTCGGCCTGCCTGAATTTCTTGCGGCAGTATGATTTGATCGACCACCTCAAGCTCAATCTCGAGACCAACCACGCGACATTGGCGGGGCACACAATGCAGCATGAAATGGATCTCGCAGGGGCTTCGGGGGCGCTTGGTTCCATCGATGCCAACACGGGCGATATGCTGTTGGGTTGGGATACCGACCAGTTTCCTACCGACATCTATCTCACAACCCAATGCATGCACACGCTGCTGAAGTATGGTGGCTTTACCACCGGCGGCGTCAATTTCGACGCCAAGGTCCGCCGAGAGAGCTTCGAGCCCATCGATCTGTTCTACGCCCACATCGGCGGTATGGACGCCTTCGCCCGTGGCCTGAAAATCGCCGCGGCGATTCGCTCTGATGGCCGGTTGGAAGGACTACTCAAAGAACGTTACGCCAGTTGGGACACCGGCCTGGGCGCCGAGATCGAAGCCGGCAAACACAACTTCGCTTCGCTGGAGAAGATCATGCTGGACAAGGGTGAAATTTCCGCCAACCGTAGTGGACGGCAGGAGATGATTGAGAATTTGATTAATACGTATTTGTAAGTGGGTGAGAAGAATTGAACGCGGGTGAACCCTGATCGAGCGGATTTCCGCCGATTGGCAAATTGTCGTTACTAGCGGCGGTGTGGCACCACCGCGTCCTGGCCCTTACCGTATCTGCATCGGTTATTTTCACCGCCGCGGATTCGGAAAAATCGCTTCTGGGGGAGGTCAGATACACCCTCGGACCGAAGTAAAATGCTGTTTATGGCTGGGGCGTGTCACACCCGAGGCTGCTAGACAAATGCCGTTCGAGCCGTCGGTCATCGACACTAGCCTCTCTATTTAGCGGATTTCTATAGTCCGTTTCGTACGGTGCGCAGATTCAACGCCGCTAATTAACAATCTGCTGAAATAGAAATCTGAAGACGCCAAGTAGTGTGTATCCAGGCAATCCCAAATAGGAAATATCGGCTAAAATTCCTTGAATTAGTACTTCTACCTCAGTAGACTGTACTTCTGGCAGGCCGAAATCAGATCTCCTATCAGATATCGGTATAACTTGTAAGCCGGATGGCGTGACCTGGTAAGCTTGAGGGGCAGAGTCGCTATTGGCCATTCCAACTCGCAAATCACTGAAAGACTTGGAGCAAGAATAATGAAGAAAAAACTTGGATTGTTAGTATTTGGAGTATTGCTCTTTCTTGATGGTTCTGCTTTTGCGACTCCTTATCAAATCTCTTACGTGTTTTCAGGAGCGGACCAGTATGGCCGAGTTAACGGGTCGGACACGTCACTGACCGTTGTGGATGATCCTGGTGACACGAATGATGCCTACGCTGCCATTAGCGAATGGGGCGAGGACTATGCTTTGGCTTCCATTCAGGGAACACATTCTAGCGTTGTTGCAACAGCCAAACAGCAATCCGGATTCACATTGCAGGGCACCGGTAATGTTGATTTGGAGATATCTTATAACCTCTTGGTTGAAATATTTTCTATTAACCAGGCTTCGGTGAGTACAAGCGCTATAGTAGGTATCTATCAATACTTTCCAGCTGCATTTGGGGGGAACATCGTCAATGGTGCGCCTGTTTGGTACGATTCAGTATCCACATATCTCGACGAACCTCTTCCAGGAGTGACCTATGACCAACGTAGTGAAAAGCTGAACGCAACAGCCACAGTGACTCTACCTGCAGTCTATCAACTTGGCGGGAACTATCAGTACATGGTCGAGTTATACGCGTTCGTTAGGGGAGAAGACACTTATCGGATTCAATTTCAGCCTGGAGTGCATGAGAATCCCGATGCATTTTACAGTGCAGCCGCTTACGCTGACCCTACCTTTACCGTTCTTACACCAGGCGCAAGCATCAATGAGTTTGCGATCAATCCACAAGGACCATCTTCACTAACAGGAGGCACCCTGGACCCTCCACCTAGACCCGAAATCCCCGAACCAGCCTCCATGCTCCTACTTGGGGCAGGCGTAGTCGGTCTCGCAGGTTTCAGGAGGACGTTCAAGAGGTAAATCCCGCACCGAACTGGTGAAGCGCCACCGCTTGCGGCTTGGCAATAATGTCGCCGTCACCTTACTACTGCTCTACCTCTCACCTTATAGCATTCTATTACCCCCGACTTTGTACGTATCGCAGGAGCGGTGGCGTCTCATTGGCCCCGAGTTTCTGCGATGCGGAATCACAAAGCCGCGCGTGATATTCTGTGAAAACGGTAGCCAGCGGGGCGTTACTGATGAACTCAGATGTCTCTGGTTGCACAACCTTAGCCGAATTGGGCATCAGCTAACTAGCATCGGTGTGCACGTCCTCAGTTAGAAACTGTCTGCCGCGTAGTTCCGAGGTTTTATCGAGCGCCGCTAGAAACTGGACAGAACTCTCCAGCGATATGTTCCCAAATTCTGGGATTCCCCAGCATCACTTTTACGTGCATGTGATAGTGATAGGAATTACTTTTGATGGCAAGGCTTGGCAGCTACCGCGAAGACGAGAACTACAACAACGTGAGGTTCACTTCGGTTTGACCGGGGTCGAGGACGACGCGGCTCGCTTTAGTTGTCCCAGTGGGTTGCTGGCCAGAGGATGGTTTGGCCGTCGCGGCCGCTGGAGAGTACCGTCTGGCCGTCGGGGGAGAAGGAGACACTCGTCACCGCTTCGCGGTGGCCTTCTAGCGTGAGAATCTCTTTGCCGGTTTGGGCATCCCAGAGTTTGACCGTATTATCTTGGCTGCCGGTCAGAGCGCGAGTGCCGTCGGGGGAGAATGCGACGGCGGTCACGCTGTCGGTGTGACCGGGGAGTTTGAGAATTTGCTCGCCGGTGGTGGCGTCCCACACGATCGCTACGTTGTCTTCACTACCGGTGATAATGCGTGTGCCGTCCTGAGAAAACTCGCCACAGAGCACGGCCCATTCGTGACCTCGCAGGACAAGTTGCTCTTGGGCTGAATCAGTGTCCCACACGCGGGAGGTCTTGTCGTTTGAGGCCGTAACGATCCGTGAGCCATCGCTACTGAATCTAGCCTGGCGCACACGGTCTTCGTGCCCCACCAAGGCTGGATCGAGCGGCTTGCCAGTGGCTGCATCCCAAAGTTGTGCCTTGGAATCGTCACTTGCGGTGAGCACTTGTTTGCCATCAGGCGAGAACTGCACGCTGTTGACATATCCTTCGTGCACTCCTTCAAGCTTGCGGATCGCCTTGCCAGATTGGACATCCCAAATCTTGGCGGATTGGTCCCAGCTTCCCGTAACGATCCATTGGCCATCGGGCGAAACGTCGGCATCGGCCACGGCACCATGAGGGCTAAAACTCACAAGCTGCTTGCGCGAATCAACGTCCCAGAGCCGTGCATCGTTCCCACCTATGGTGATCAAGCTCTCACCTGAAGGTGCAAAACTCGCTGCCCAAACACCCTTGCCCAAGTCAAGCCAGGAACTCTCAGGGCCAATCTCCTCCTGGGAAGTGAGATCCCACAGATATACTTTGCCCGTTGCGGCACAAGTCACCAGGGCAGTCGAGCCATCGGGCGACAAATCGACTGCCGTGTAAACGACATCTTCTCCCGCTGGAGAAAAAGTGGACAACAATTCGGCATCATCCACAGACCACAGCCGCACTCGACCATCGTCGCAACTGGTCAGCACTTGGGTGCCATCGTCCGAAACATCCATCGCGTTGATCCACTCCGGATGCTTCAGTACCCGATCACGTAGCTCGGTGCCTGTGGCGACATCCCAAATGCCGCAGGTGTTGTCGCCACTGGCTGAGACAAGCAAACGGTCTCCTTGTGCAAATGCCACATCCACGATCGAACGGCTGTGGCCCGACAACTGATGCGTGATCGACCAGTTTCCTGATTGCGGATCACGCTGCCAGAGCAGTATTCGCCCGCGATCGTCGCCGCTGGCCAACATGTTGCTGTCTGAGGAAAATGACAAAGATGTTACTGGTGCTTCGTGCCCTGCGAGCGAGATGATAGGCTGCCCTGTGTTGGCATCCCAAATCTGCAGTTCGTTCTCCGCACCTCCCGAAGCGATCCACCTCCCATCTGGCGAGACTGCTAAAGCAGCCGTATAGCCAGTCCCTTCCAGCACTTGTAACTCAGTTCCTGTGGCAACATCCCAGATACGCACCGTGCTATCCCCGGCACCTGTTGCCAGACGTGACCCATCATCAAAAAACTGGGCTATCGAAGCCAGGAACTCATGGCCCTCGGCAAAATGCTGAAGTGGTTTGCGATCAGCGACACTCCACAGCGTTGAGGTGCGATCACGACCAGCGGTAACCACTTCTTCCCCATCCCGTGAGAAACTCGCAGCAAGCACCGCATCAGCTTCGCCCCTTGGTCCCTCTTCGAGAACCACCATCTCTGCATAGCGTTGCGGTTGCCAAAGTTTGACCTGAGCATCACGACCAGCCGAGAGCAGCGATTCGCCATCGGGTGAGAAAACACAATCACGGACATGACTCGCATGTCCGCGCAGTTGTGCGACCTGAGTGCCAGAGGCGAGTTGCCAAATCCGAACGACATTGTCTTGTCCGCCGGAAGCTAATGTTTCCCCGTCAGGTGCAAACGACAAACCTCGCACTGGACCTTCGTGTATGCCTAGCTCAACAAATGGCGAAGGCAGGTCAGGCAAGGAATCGAGTCGGCGAGCAATATCCGGGGGATGAACCTTTTCAGGATTCCACAAGAGAACACGGCGATCATAGCCTGCAGTCGCTATCTGTGAGCCGTCCGGAGAAAAGCGTGCCGCATAAACAGGCCCGCGATGTTGCGTGAACTGGGTCGACTCAACGTAGGGGCCTTCTTCATCAGCTTGCTCCCAGACGATTGCTTTGCCATCCTGACTAGCAGTCACAATGCGACGCCCATCAGGTGAGAACTGTGCTGACCAGACCCACCAATTGTGACCCTGTAAAGTTTGCAATACTTCGCCGCTCGTCACATCCCACAGACGGGCCGTGTTGTCGTAGCCTGCCGAGAGCAATTGGCCGCCGTCCTCGGAAAACTGCACACTAAGCACCGCATCGGTGTGACCTTCAAGTGTGGAAAGCAACTGACCGTCAGAAACCCGATAGATGCGGATCTTGTTGTCACTACTGCCGACGGCGAGCCGCTCTCCTGTTGGATCGAATGCGACGCCATGCACGTACTGACCTGCGTCAAGTGTGTGAAGTTCTTCTCCAGATGAGGCATCCCACAGCGTGACTTTGCCGTTTAGATCGCCACTGGCAAAGTTTTTGCCAGAAGGCGAATAGGCTACGGCTTCAACCGGTCCGCCCAATTGCCAGGTCTCATTACTGAGATTACATAAATACGAGAGCCTGCCCCATTCCCAGTTGGTCAGAGCCGGATTGCACTCATCGAGCAAAGTCTGCGCCCGATCGAAGGCATTCTCCTCGATTTTCGCATTGGCAAGCCCAATGCGAGCCACGTAAGCCTCATATTCTTCGGCTTGCTTGGCTTCAAGAGCTTTTGCTTCTTCGGTTTCAGCTCGGTTCCGTTGGGTAACAGCAATCTGGCGCTGTTCTTCGGCACGAGTCCGTTCTTTTACGGCAATCTGGCGCTGCGTTTCTGCCACCTGACGCGCCGATTCCGCTTCACGATAGTTCTCTTGAGCAACGCCTTCAGCATCTTCCGCCCGCACTCGTTGCACGACCGCTTCGTCCCGCTCCGCTCGCACGAACACATAGGCAACCGACACGATTCCAACGACAGCCAAGAGCAGTGCCGCCACCATTTTTTTCAACAGTGCGAGCCGACGACCACGTGATGCACGTTCTTTGAGTCCCGCCTGAAGCTGTTCGAGGAGAGGGCGATGCTCGGCATTCTCTGGATCCAAGAGCGTAACACCGAGCTCGTAGTCACCTCGTCCAAGTGCCGTCGAAGCATATTCCATGCGAGAACTTGAGAGCAGACCCTTGGCCCGCTTGTTTTCGTTCCACAGCGAGAGGGCTTCTTCAAAACCATAGAGTGCGCGGGAAAACAGTTCATAGTCCCCGGCCTCTTTGGCCGAACGAAGATTCTTCTCAGCGCTATCGGTGAGAAGAATACTCTCAGAGTGCGATTGATACTGCCGTATGGCGGCTTGGAACTCTTGCACTGATTGGTATCGGTCGGCCGGCTTGGTTGCCATCGCCTTCAGAGCAATGTCACTCAGTTCGTTGGGATGATCGATAACGGGAATCTGGTTCTTAGCTGCCGCCATCAAGCATGCCATCACGGTCTTGCCTGTGTGGGGGGTCTTGCCCGTGACAATCTCATAGAGCATGGCCCCCAGCAGATACACATCGCTTGCCGGAGTGACCAGTTCAATCGGCCCCGTGGCCATTTCAGGCGACATATAGGCCGGTGTGCCACCCATGACATCCGACTGACTCACTGACGATGCGTTGGGAAAATTGGGGCTAATCCGGGCCAGTCCCCAGTCCATTACCAGTACTTCGCCGTAGTCACCCAGCATGATATTTTCGGGCTTCAAATCGCGGTGAATGACGCCATTGGCGTGCGCAAAGGCCACCGCGTCTGCTGCACGGAGCAGGATGCTCAGGTTTTCATCGAGCGACCGCTTCTTGAGAACGTCATCCCAGGGCGTCCCTTTTACTCGCTTCATCGAATAGAAGAGCGCTCCGCTGTCGTTGGAACCTAAATCATAGATCGGCACGATATTAGGGTGATCGAGTTCCCCTGTGACGACCGCCTCGGAGATGAATTTCTCGCGTTGCGAGGCGTCATCGGCATCCTTCTTCTTGAGCATCTTGACCGCGACGGTCCGTGCAATGGCAGACTGCTTCGCAGAGTAAACAACTCCCATGCCCCCTTCGCCGATCTGGTCGAGCAATTCGTAGTCAGGTGCGTCAGTCTCAGAAAAAACGGGCCTCTCGCTATCACTCTTTTCCCGAAACTGGCGTGACTTCACTACCACCGAGGAACGTTTTACATCGGAGTCTTTGGTGGTGTCTTTCTGCTTGATCGTGAATCGCTCGTTGTCAACACTGCTTGCCATGCTGCCTTGCCATTGGGCGGTGGCCAGACTTTCTGCCGCTGAAGGGTCGGAAACTCCGGGAAGAAACTCGATGGTTTGCTCAGGACCAATAGGAACCGTCTTAGGTTTCTTTCCCGAAGGGGGGTCTACTGAGGAAGAGAACTCGATGGTTTGTTCAGGTGAGAGGGGAACCGTTTTAGGTTTCTCACGCACCGGCGGTTCGTCTGAAGAGTCACCGGAAGATTCATCGCTAGGAAGCGAACTCAGATCGACTGTCCGAATCGTGTCTGGGGTATCATTCGTGTCCCCGACCAAAGGTATATCGATGGACCCCAATTCTCCGATCGTGTCCAAGTCGAGCGGAGGTTGTGGACTCACGGTTCCCTGATGAGCAATATCAGAAATCGTGCGTTTCGGCACGCGATGCAAAGCCGCTCCACACTTGCTGCAGCGCTGCGCAGCAATGGCTTTCTCATCTGCAACGGTTTGGCACGCGGGACAAGTTCGCATCAAGTATTGACTGCTTAGGGCTAGGAGAATCTACGGGAACGAGTGGAGGCGGTATCTCTTGGGATGGGTGGTCACCATCTCTGATTGTATTTGAGAAGTAGGCGTCATGCAGAAAATTACTGCTTTTTCCGCTTCTTCGGGTTATGCACCTGTAATTTCCGCCATTGGGTTGCCGTTGCTTGGGCCAGTGCCTGGTCAATTTGCCGCGCCCAATTCTGTGTCGCAGGGCTAGCCGCAAGCCCTAACGCCACTGCTGTCCAGCGGGATGGGCCAGACTTCCAGGAACTTTTGGGCATGACCGCACTAAATCCACTTACACCTGTCGACACGGGGAACGTCTTGATCGATGGCAGTGTTGCACTCGACTGAGAGGGTAACGAAGCAGCTGCAGGGACACTTTCAAGATCCACATTTTCAACTTTCTCAGGCGCTGGTTCTTGCGTTTGCTTGTCAGTCGGCGGACGGTCGCGGGTTCCTTCCGAGTCATCCCCGGGATCTATCAATTTGCCATTGCGGACATAGACTTCGATCACCAAGCGGCGAGTATTCGTTTCCAGATTGACCACGTACAGGGCGTAATGATTATCCGGCAAGGTCCGGAACAAGGCCGGTAGATCCTGGAGTACCTCTGGCCGCAAACGAAACCCCTCGCTGAAACTCCCATCGGCACTGATCACACGCAACTCGAGAAACCGCTCGGTGGTGGCATTCAGCTCTCCAGAGCCTGACTGCACATTGAGTCCCTGCTGGAACAGGAAGTTTGTGTTCGAGGCATTCTCGAGGTCGACCATCTGGGTCCGTTCGGGAAACGACAGCTGTGGTACATAAACTGTTGTGTCAATACGGATGAATTGCTGCCCGATTCCTGGGTTTGCAATGGTCACCGTCTGAAGATTGCTTTCCCCGTCTTCGACTACGCCAAGAGTCCCAAAATCGTCGTCCAGAATTTTGACGCGGATATCGATGTCAGCAGCCGGGTGCAAAGGATCAGGCGGACCCAGGTATTGGTGCGTAAGAACATAAGTTGTCGGAGTGGGTCCGACATGGGCTGTTTCCACGACAAACCGTTGGTCGGGTGGCAAAGCGAGTTGGTCACCCCAATCAACCAGTATCTCAAATGAGTCCGTCCCTGGATCAGCAAATGAGAGCGTGAGAATGGTAGTGCCTTGCGGCGTCACATCGGTTGCAATCAATGGATCGAGAGTCGGATTCACATTCAGCACTCGGACTTGAATCGAATGCTGATCGAAACCGCCATCGTCGTCAAACAAAGTGACCGTAATAGTGTAAGTGTTGTCAGCGTCGTTGTCCTCATACAGGTGGCTGTCGGACAGTGTTCCGCTGGTCGCCACTCCTTGCTGGCCATCAATTGCTGTTGCCGGAGCTTGGGCCATTTCAGTCGGAGTGCCGTCGCCCCAATCAATCGAATAGTGGAAGCTCTCAACCGACGCCCCATTGGGATTCAACGGATTGTTGTAGCCGGGATCGGTGAATACACCCAAATCATTGAGGTCCAGTGTATCTCCTTCATCGATTTCGAAAACGCCATCAGTGAGCGTCAGTGTCGGCGACACATTCGCAATAACAATCGTAAAGGTACGAGTGACAAGGCCACCATCATCGTCACTCACCACTACGGAGACGGTATAGGTACCGTTGTCGGCGTAGGCATGGGCCATGTGCGAAAACGTGGCTTTGGTAGTCACGTTCTCGCCTCCATTGGTGCGAGTGTCGATCATGAGACTGTCAGGCGTCGAGCCATCGCCCCAATCAACCGAAACCGCCGTAAATGTTTCGACGGTCCCTCCGGCCAGTAGAGGATTGGCAGGATTATCAAAGCCAGGATCCTCGAGGCCAACCCCGAGACCACTGAGAGTAAAAATCTGGCCTTCGTCAACTTGCAGCGGGTCACTCACGCCAGTTAGGGTTGGATCGACGTTGAGCACGGAGACTTGAAAGGATTTCGAGTCGCTATCGGTATCGTCGTCCGTGACAGTCACTGTGACGGTATAAACACCGTTATCTGCATAGATGTGGCTAGCACCTAACACTCCATTACCACTGGCCTCTGTCACGGCAACCACTGCCACGGGACTCCCATCTCCCCAGTCCACGGTAGCTGTGTGGCTGTCTAGAGACCCAACGTCGGTAAAGGAACCCAACCTATCGCCAGTAAGATCCAACAATGCACCTTCATCGATCGTCTGATCATCAGCAACGGTCAGCTGCAACTGCACATTATTGACCCTGACCGAAGCCGTGGAACTACCGACCCCTGTATCATCGTCGGTGACCTTGGTCGAAATCGTATAGATATCGAATGCCGTTCCCGATGGATTCTCGTCGAGGTATTGGTGCTCGATGGAAAAGGTACGTGTCGTCGGATCCCACTCAATTCCGTCAGCAGACATGGTCAGTGCTGTCGTTCCCAAGCTAAAGGTCTGAGTATTCTCGGGACTTAACGGATCACCCCAGTCGACTTCCAAAGTGAAAGTATCAAGTGTCCCGACGTCTGAGATCGAACCATTGAGCGTGGCAATCTCGTTCTCATTGATCATCGCTACCGGATCTAGTGCAACCGTCGGCGCGACATTGTTCACAGTCAGTGGGACACTTGCCGTGGTCTGCCCTGCGTCGTCGTCTCGCAGTTGCACATTCACATTAAATGTATCGCTTGCTGTCCCGGTAGGATTATCGTCGAGATATTGGTGATTAATTGAGAACGTTCCACCTGTGACGACCACCGTCTGGTCATAAGTGCCATCGCCGTCCCAATCGATATCTAGCTGGTGTGTATCGAGTGTGCCGACATCAGAGTAAGTACCCGATAGTGTCGTCGTACCATCTTCGTTGATCGGAGTAGTGATCGTAAGAGAATCAATAGTCGGCGCGACATTGTTGACGGAAAGCGGGACACTTGCCGTGGCCTCCCCCGTGTCGTCATCCCGCAGCCGCACATTCACGTTGAACGTATCGCTCGGTGTCCCGGTAGGATCATCATCGAGATATTGGTGATTAATTGAGAACGTTCCACCTGTGACGACCACCGTCTGGTCATAAGTGCCATCGCCGTCCCAATCGATATCTAGCTGGTGTGTATCGAGTGTGCCGACATCAGAGTAAGTACCCGATAGTGTCGTCGTACCATCTTCGTTGATCGGAGTAGTGATCGTAAGAGAATCAATAGTCGGCGCGACATTGTTGACGGAAAGCGGGACACTTGCCGTGGCCTCCCCCGTGTCGTCATCCCGCAGCCGCACATTCACGTTGAACGTATCGCTCGGTGTCCCGGTAGGATCATCATCGAGATATTGGTGATTAATTGAGAACGTTCCACCTGTGACGACCACCGTCTGGTCATAAGTGCCATCGCCGTCCCAATCGATATCTAGCTGGTGTGTATCGAGTGTGCCGACATCAGAGTAAGTACCCGATAGTGTCGTCGTACCATCTTCGTTGATCGGAGTAGTGATCGTAAGAGAATCAATAGTCGGCGCGACATTGTTGACGGAAAGCGGGACACTTGCCGTGGCCTCCCCCGTGTCGTCATCCCGCAGCCGCACATTCACGTTGAACGTATCACTCGGTGTCCCAGTTGGGTTATCATCTAGATACTGGTGTGTGACCGAAAACACCCCACCTGCTACGGCCACCATCTGATCATACGTACCGTCACCGTCCCAGTCGATATCCAACTGGTGTGTGTCGAGCGTGCCAATATCGGAATAAGTACCCGATAGTGTCGCCGTACCGTTCTCATTGATCGGTGTGGTAATCAAAAGAGAATCGATGTGGGGCGCGATATTGTTCACAGTCAATGGGACGCTTGCCGTGGCCTGTCCCGTATCGTCGTCTCGCAAACGGACATTCACATTAAACGTGTCGCTCGGAGTGCCTGTAGGGTTGTCATCGAGATATTGGTGAACAACCGAGAACGTTCCGCCCGTGACGACTACCGTCTGGTCATACGTACCGTCACCGTCCCAGTCGATGTCTAACTGGTGTGTGTCGAGCGTACCAACATCGGAATAAGTACCCGATAGTGTCGCCGTACCATCTTCGTTGATCGGAGTAGTGATCGTAAGCGAATCAATTGTCGGCGCGATATTGTTGACGGAAAGCGGGACGCTTGCCGTGGCCTGTCCCGTATCGTCGTCTCGCAAGCGGACATTGACATTAAACGTGTCGCTCGGAGTGCCAGTAGGGTTGTCATCGAGATATTGGTGAACAACCGAGAACGTTCCGCCCGTGACGACTACCGTCTGGTCATACGTACCGTCACCGTCCCAGTCGATATCCAACTGGTGCGAGTCGAGTGAACCAACATCAGAGTAAGTTCCCGAAAGCGTTGCTGTGTCGTTCTCGTTGATCGGAGTAGATACCAAGAGCGAATCGATTTGGGGTGCGACATTGCTCACAGTAAGCGCCACACTTGCTGTGGCTTGTCCCGAATCATCATCCCGCAGTCGAACATTCACATTTAATGTGTCGCTCGCTGTGCCAGTAGGGTTGTCATCGAGATACTGGTGCGCGATGGAAAATGCACCACCTGCCACGGCTATTGTCTGGTCATAAGTGCCGTCGCCATCCCAATCGATATCTAGCTGGTGCGTGTCGAGTGTACCGATATCCGAATACGTACCGACTAGAGTCGCTGTACCATTCTCGTTAATTGGTGTAGTAACCCAAAGCGAATCAATACTCGGCGCAACATTATTCAGTGTCAGTTCTACACTTCCAGTATCCTGACCCGTGTCATCGTCTCGCAAGCGAACATTGACATCGAACACATCGCTCGCAGTACCTGTGGGAACATCGTCGAGATACTGATGCGCGACGGAAAATGTCCCTCCGCTGACGGAAATAGTCTGGTCGTAGGTCCCATTCCCGTCCCAGTCGATATCCAATACGTGAGTGTCGAGGCTGCCTGGATCGGAATAAGTGCCCGTCAATATCGCCGTGCCGTTCTCGTTGGTTGGCGTAGTAATCGAGAGCGAATCGAATCTGGGGGCAACGTTTTGCACCGTTTGTTGGAGAGTCGCTGTAACTTGTCCCAGGTCATCATCCTGCAGCGATACTATTACATTGAAAGTATCGCTTGCGGTGCCGGAAGGGCTATCGTCGAGGTACTGGTGCGATACAGAAAATGTTCCGCCTGAAACAGTCACAGTCTGGTCGAATGTGCCGTTTCCGTCCCAGTCAATCCTTAGCAGGTGTGTGTCAAGACTACCTACTTCGGAATACGTGCCGGCGAGAGTGGCAAAACCATTTTCGTTAGTCGGACTGCTGAGCGAGAGTGAGTCAAATTGCGGTGCGATGTTCTTCACCAAGATGTCGGCCGACGCACTGCCAGACTCGCCAAATGAGTTTGTCATCGTTGCCGTTACGGTATTCACATCTGATGAGGTGCCAGTAGGGTTGTCGTCCAAGTAGCGGTGCACGAGAACAACCCGCTCGATACTTGCTGCCGGAAGTGGAATTGTTTGAGTCGTGCCATCCCCCCAGTCCATGTGAAGTAGATGAGGTTGTGGTTCGCTATCGGTGAATCGGATTTCGGCTTGAACTAAGCCGTCCTCAAAAACCTCTACACTGTTGAGAGTAAGAGAAACCTGTGGAAACTGCGCAACCAATGAGGCGTCGGGCAGTGGTGGAGACAATCCTGCAGTGGGGTCGCCGGTCGAATTCGAATCAGTCGGCTCCACCATGAACGCAAGATTCTCGCCCACCTGAACATAGGGTTGATCTTCGACTATGGCGTCCAGCGCAACCCCCGCCCCAGCGGCATCAAGAACTCGGCGGCGTTCTAGTTTGCGAGGTCCACGGGGATTTACCGCGAAGTTGACCCGCTCCTTCCGCCGGCGCGATTCAGGCAACCAGCGAGTAATCAGTGCGAACAGTCCCATCGTAATTGCTATCCCGAAATTATCAGACCGGCTCCGTCCAGACGCTTTACATGCGCCGGCAAAGAAGCGAGACATTTGCAGACTGTCGCCGAACAGCCACCGGCTCCATTATCCGGAGAAAGCGGTAGGATTGTCAAATATTTGGCAGCTTACCACGATGATTCTGGGCGATTCTGGACATTCGACAGCCGACTCTCGACCGTCTAACCGTTACAATTCGACCGCCGAAATTCGCAAATGCGGCTGGACGCTTAGCGTAACACACGGCCACTAGAGGAACGAGAGTCGGAGCTTAAGAGCTGATTGCCAGAGGACTGCCCCCATGCAGCATCCGTCAACAATAGTGAAAGTGGCATGGAATTGCCCGACAAGCACCAATCCATTGAGCCAGACTTCGTAAACGCAATGCAGCTAACCTTCTTCTCTTTGCTTCCGACTTGTAGTGCTCGCTCCTCCAAAGCTGATCCAGCCTTTGCGCCAGAAATAGATGAGCATCCCTGCGGCGGTGCCGAGCATAGTGATCCACACCGCGGGGTAAGCCCATTTGACATGCAATTCGGGCATGTGTTCAAAATTCATACCGTAGATGCCCGCCAGAAAGGTTAGCGGGATAAAAATGCTGGCCATGATCGTGAGCACTTTCATCACTTCGTTCGTACGATTGGCAATCGACGAAAGATAGGTGTTCATGAGTCCCGTGACCATTTCTCGATACATCTCGGCAACCTCCGAGGTCTGCACGCAATGGTCGTAGGTATCGCGCAAGTAGATCTGCACTTCCGAGCTTATAGCGGGATGATCGCCCCGGACCATGGTGTTGACCGCCTCGCGCTGAGGCCAGATTCCGCGGCGCAAGTTTATTAGTCGGTTTTTGATTTGATTAAGTTCGATCAATAAGTCCGGTGTTGGATCAGTGACGACGACATCTTCGAGTTCTTCAAGATGCTCGCCGATTGATTCCAAGACGGGATAGTAGCCGTCAATGATGGTGTCGGCGATTGCATAGGCGAGAAAATCAGCCCGGTGCTGGCGGATAACACCTTTTCCGGAGCGAATACGGCGGCGAACGGGGTCCAACACATCGCCATAGCGTTCCTGAAAAGTAAGCACGTAATTCTTACTCAACACGATGCTTACTTGTTCCATGTCGATTTCACCCGGACCGTCAACACGAACCATTCGCACCACCGTCAACAGCTGGTCGCCATAAGCTTCAGTTTTTGGTCGTTGCGGAATGTTAACCACGTCTTCCAGTAGCAACGGATGCAGCTTAAACAGATCGCCAATGCTTTGAATAAGAGCCTTATCACCATACCCTTGAATATCGATCCAGGTGACTGCCTCCTCGTCGAACGCTGCTTTGAGTTCGTCGACTTCGCTGACGTCGGATTCAGTGACGTCCTCCGCTCGGTAGCGGATCATATAAATCCTAGGGGTGGGCGCTTCCTTGGGGATAACAAGCGTACCCGGTCGGGCACCGCTCTGAGGGTGGCGTTTGTCAAAAATCGCGGAAAACATCATACGCTCCCAGAGTATGTGGAGATTTGCCTACTTCGCCGAAAAGCTATTATGCCAGCGAACTTGCAATGAGCGCACCCCAGTTGGAAGCGATAAATGAAACACGCTCAATGTGTAAGACATTAATCGAGCTACTGCGATGCAATCAGCCCCGGGCGCGGAGTGCGATCTGGAAACTCTACAGCTGGCAAGCCAGCAGCTCGTCGCCAGATGCTCAACTGGCCTATGTGGATGTTTTCATGAAGGATCAACAGATCGGGTAACATGAATTCCACCGTGGGATACATTTCCGCCCAGCGAGGCAAACTTGGGGCCTGATTCAACTGTTCTTTCGTCGCAGAGAGCAGCGACTGGGCAACCAATTCATGTCCCTCACTCATTCGATCAAGCTGCGACTCTTTACTGCCATAAATCGTGTGGTCAGCCAAGGGGCCTCGGCCTCGAAACCCAAATAGATCATCGTCGGCTGGGTCAGCGAAAGATTCGCTCCTGAGTAGTGCTGGTACGATCGGATAGTAGAGCCCGATATGGCCCAGAATCCAAGCGGGGTGGTTCATGTTCCCGCCGGGGCGCAATACCATTTGCTCATCGCTCAAATCATCCAGCAATGCTAAAGCGTAGCGCAGCCCATTGTCCCAGGCATAGACAACCGATTGAGTGGAGAACATCGTAAATCCTTTTGGTGAGAGATCTGTCCAGGTTCTCGCGGGACACGAAAACGAATTGTTTGGTTCACACAATGTTCGCTCGAAGCGCTCCGCTCTGAAATGAGGCAGAGATCTGCCGGACCTGAGCGGGTAGTCGCAGCTAACAAGAAGCGTTGATAAGCCTGGTAAACTTTGCCGGTTTTGCCACTTCTGCTGGTCGTAGGGCGTGTCGCGAATCTACTTGAGAATCGGGTTGTGAGACGTCGAAATCAACTATCAGCGTGCTTCGATATCGTATCGACATGCGATCCCCACCAGGCTTTGCGCGACGGGACCCGTTCGATGTTCTCCGAAACCCACCGCTGCCTCGTTCGCCCGGCTCGAGCATACTACGTGGCCAATTCACCCGCAACAATGCCTTTGACTTTGTTGTTGGCCCTCGTACTGTCGATGCTCGCCCCAGCCGGTCGCAGAGCCGCTGCCGATGAGTCCCCCATCCGTTTCGTTGGATCCCCCAGCCGGCTGCAGCAACGGCTAACCAACGAGACGGGGACTCCAGCGGTGCCTATGCAGCCTGCCGCTGAAGCGACACTTCAAACAAAAGATCCCGCTCCCGACCTACCCCACAATCTCTTGGCGGCTGCCAATCTGACTAGTGGCGGGAAGATCCTACTCACTCAGGACTACACACAATCGGAAGCTGAAGTAATACCCACTCCGTTTCAGCAGCCCATCGAAGTAGATGGCATTGGGCCAGGAGGCATGGTCGAAGTTCCGTGTTTTGTTGCACCACCTCTGTCTCAGGTCAAAGCCAACATCGCTTTTCCCGCAGGAGACCTCCCTTCCGACAGAGCCCGCTTCTGCTCGGCAGACACTCCGTATGTGATGGATTCTCGATTGGACTTTGGTTGGGCCCAGTTCAATTTCCAATGGTCTGCCACCTGCCTCTGCCACAAGCCGCTCTATTTTGAAGAAATCAACGCCGAGCGCTACGGCTACACGGTCAGCCGCGTCTTGCAGCCTGTCATATCTGGGGGCAAGTTCTTCCTAACCATCCCCGCCCTGCCCTACCTAATGACAGTGGATCGCCCCTGCGATTGTATTTACACCTTGGGACAGTACCGCCCGGGAGACTGTGTCCCCCGTCGCTGGAACCGCGTACCATTGCAGGCCTGTGCCGCGATCGTAGAAGTTGGCACCATCGCAGGCCTAATCCTGCTGATTCCATAAAAGCATCGCATGCTTATTCGATGTAGGCCGGAACAAGACGTGCGCAGTTCCGGCGCTGCATAGCGATCTAGGACGCCCGGCAGAGACATCACTACCGCTCGTTGCGGCCTACCATGGTAAACGCAACTTCCTCTTCACGAAATCAGTCGCGAGCTGGGCAATCGTCGCTCGATTGGCATCGATCTTGGCCTTTCCAGTCGATCCCAATAAGGCTTGGCCATCCTGTTGGTCGAGTTGCACTTCGACCACGTGAAATCGATTGGCGTCGATTTCTGATAACTCTGAATCGGTGCGAGTTGCTCGACTGGCAACTTGTGATACCGTGCCCGTGAGAATTCGCACAGGGGCAGAGCCGAGAAGAATTCGCACGTTGTCGCCAACTTCAACTTCAGCGATGTCGCGTTCATCGACCGTGACTAATGCGGACACTCGTTCAGGATCGCCAATCGTGCAAAGCACGGTTCCCGGCTCAACCCAGCATTGCTGATTTTTCGAATCCAGCGGTGTACCACTCCAAGTCGGGAGTCGGTTAGATGAGCGTTTGTGTTCGACAACGGGCGGGGCGATCACCGTCCCTGCGATGGGTGCTTGCAGATCTAGCGTTGACGCCCGTTGGTTGTACTGGGCGAGTTGCGATTCAGCGTCTCGTAGTTCCGATTCAGCGGTGGGGAGTTGAAGTGACATGCGCGGATCCAGGGCTCGCAAGGTCTTCAGTTGATCGACATGCATCCTCTTTTCTGCCAGTTCCCCCCGGTACTCGACTAGTGAAAGTTCCACCTGGGGATCGACCAGGCGCGCGATCGTATCCCCCGGCTGGACCTGGGTTCCAGCAGAGAGTGCAAATTCTAATTGCCCCGGTTCGGTGGCATAGATGGCATGTCCCTCGGCAGGTACGAAAACCACAGAACCTTCGACTGTGTGCCGAATTGGATAGAAAAACAAGAGCCCGGCCACTCCGGCCAAGAAGGCACTAAGGAGAGAAACCCGCAGCTTGCGGAGCCGATAGCGATTGATGGGATTGCGGATCACCCTCCAGATCCCCAGGCAGGGACCGACGATCATGCCGACAACCGTCACTCCTGCGAGCAGAAACACTATTTTTTCTAGATGATAGGGCCTCGCTACGGCGAGCAGCATCGCAAAGATCGCCAGCAGAATCACCACGCTATAGATCCGCGCCGCTACCGCATAGATCGCCAGACGTCGCTGCTGGATTGTGCTAATCAAGGGATCAGCCGTGTGCGGCTGGCCAAGCAACCAGTCTCGCAAACGTTCGCCCCACAGACCGGAGGCACGTCCCGAGAGATTGGGGATTTCCAATAAGTCGGCGAGCAGATAATAACCATCGTAGCGCAGCAATGGATTGGCATTCACAGCCAAAGTGCTGATCGAACAAATGATCGCCAACCCCAACAGCCACGTGTGCAGCAGCCCAGGTTCGGTGTGCCACCACAGGATGACTGCCCCAGCCGCAATAACCAATTCGACGATCATCCCCGCCGCCGAGACGGCCATCCTCTGCCACTTGCTCGGTAACTTCCACACGTCGGATACATCGCAATAGAGACAGGGCAGCAGCGCCAACAGCATGATCCCCATTTCGTGACAGCGGGAACCCACATGGCGGCATGTGACCGCGTGCCCCAATTCATGCAGCACTTTCACCCCAGCGATGGTCAAGAGCCACAATAGCAAATAGTTCGGGGTGGTCAGTTCACTGATCGAAGGCATCCGCGCAGCGAATTGAGTCCAATGTCCAACTAGCAGCCAGATTGCATAAACCACCATGGTGACGGCTGCCACGCCGACCACTGGAGAGAATAACCAGCGCACGTTCGAGTAAAGCGATTCGATTGTTGCCGTAGCGTCCCAGCTCGCAACGCGAAAAGACAAGACTCGGACCAGACTTTGCCAACGTTCATTCCGGCGACGCTTGGTGGCACGATCCAGCAGCTCCCGACCTTGTCCAGCGGCGGTACTCACCAAGAGACCCTGATCAAACAATTGAGCTACTGCCTGCTGTAGGGCAGCATGCGTAATTGTGCGAGGGGCAAACTTCGCTTCAAAGCATTTCTGTAGGTCTGCCAGGGAATTTTCCTTGCGGAGTTCGTCGAAAAGAAACATCTCCGCAGCAGAAAGCTGAAAGACCTCCAGCGTAAGCGGATCCTTCAAAACAAAACTCTCTTGGCCTCCATACGACACCGCGACCGGAGCGATGTCCCCCCGGGAGCGCAGCCCCAAAAGACGGTTTGCGGTCGCCAAAAGATAGTCAGTGGGATTGGACATTAGTAGCGAATCTCTTTGATAGCCCTCGGAGTCAAGCCGATGGTTCTCACGGTATCGAACTACCGCTGCCTTCCGGCGACGGCTATTATTTTTCTATTTCTAAGGTCCCCTGTTGTCCGGCGCGAATTTCTCCAGACGGATTGTCAATTTCCGCCCAAACTCGCACCTGGCGGGTCACAGGGTCCATCTCGGGGCTTACGAACCGCAAGGTGCCTCGTGCGGTGGTTGCTTGATCCCCCTCGCCACAATGAAAAATGATTTCTTTGCCAACGAGGTTTTCAGTCAATAAGTCAACATCTAAAAAGCCCTCAGCACGCAATTTATCGATTGCGACAAGCCGAACCACTGGTGCGCCCAATTCAACCCACTCGCCTCGACGAGCCCAGATCAAAGCCACGGTCCCCGCAAAGGGCGCCTGCACTTCATGCTGGGCTAGCCTCAATTTGGCTTCGGCCACTTCTTGTTGCTTGAGTTTCCACGCAAACTGGTCGAGTTCCAACTCATGCTCGGCTTGGGCAGCTTCGAGCGAGAGTTTCTCAACGGTGAGCCTTTCTACATCAAGTTGCGATTGAGAAATACTTTTGGCAAACTGTGAGATCGATTCCTGGGAGCGTTCTAACTCAGCCTGGGCGACCGCGAGCGATTTCTCGGCGAATTTCACGCGGATGCGATTGGTTGCCTTGGCCTCGGCTTGGGCACTTTCCAGATCCGCCTTGGCTACATCCAGTTTTGCTTGACGACTGTCCAGTCGGGCAAGCGTTTCCCCTTCGGAAACCACGGCCCCTTCTTTCACTACGATTTCTTTTAACACACCTGTTTGTTGGGCGGGGACCTCAGCCGCATCCAGGGGGCTCAAAACCACTTCGACAATGAGTGGTTCGCCCTGCACAGTCACAGGAACTGATGCCGCAATACTGAACAGACAGAATAGTAGTCTCTGATATGTCAAAGCATCGCACCTTTCAATTAGAAAGCCATCCAGCTGTAGAGATTGTCCCAGACATCGTGCAGCCATACGTAGCCCAGTGATTCCTTGCCACATAACAGGCGTACCTTGGCTTCCATCCCGGGTCGCGCCGCGGGGAGCTTCTCCTCATTCACGGCAATATCCACTTGAATGTCGGGCAATTCTTCGGCGAGCTTCTCTGGATCAAACACCGCAATTTCACATATCTCGGCAACGTGGCCCCGGTAGACCTCGTCAGAGTCGCCAGCGAGTTTGAAACGAACAGGCAGAGGAACATCGGTCCGACCTTCCGCGGCAAGTACATACCCTATCTGATCCTGCGGCACGCGGGCCTTGAGTTGCCAGCCTGAGTGAGTATCTGCCACGGTGAACAGCACCTGCCCTCGTTCAACTGGCCGCGTGCGGAGCAAGTGCTGTACGTCGAGCGTGAGCACCATTCCAGTGAGCGGACTACGAAGAGTGAGCGCCTGCTCTCGCCTCTCAAGAATCGCAGCTTGTTCTATTAGACTTGCCAAACGCAATTCAAGTTGCTTGGCTTCAGCTGAGAGAGGTAATCGGTCTGTGCGTGGTTCTTCACGAGCTTGTCGATCCGTGCGAGACACGGCAATTGCTTCAAGCCGTTTGCGAACCGTGGCGATTTCGCCTCTTACCCGTTCACTATCCAGTGCCAACTGGGGATCGTCGAGAACGCAAAGTACATCGCCTTTGGCAACTTGATCGCCATGGTAAACTAGGATTTCCTTCACCGTGCCATTGGCAGTGGCGAACACGTCTTGTTCAACCAGCGGCGTGAGCGTTGCCGGGGCTTCGATTTCAAAATCGGTCTTCACGAACACCAGGGCCGCCAATGCAAGGGCGATTGCCGTGGCGGCTAGTGCCAAGCGGCTTATCCCCCATGTTTCCCAAAGATTGTGCCAACGATTGGTCCAAGCCAACGTGGTCCGCACGGGAAATCGATCCAAACGTATTCTCTGCTGAAGGGCCGGCTCACATAGATCTGCCAGTTCCACGACTCGTGATCGCAGAAGTTGATCGCTCGTCGAACCGAAGTCTTCGGCAATCAAAACCGCTCTACACTCTGAATGTGATTTCTTGTGGGCGTCCAGAGATTCCGCAGTTCGAAGCTGGATCGGGACAGCCACCAGTCGGCGAGCGTGGGTGCTATCCAAGTATTTCTGGAGCACTTCTCCGACCGCACTCGGAAGTTCGCCATCTCTTTCAACATCCGAAGAGTCCGAGTAGTCAATCGGATCACGCCATTTTGCAGTGACTTCAGCAAGCTCTTGAAGCTGCTTAACGGCATCAGCCCGGGTATCGAAACGTTCCGCACCACTGGCAGCTTGTAACTTCCATTTTCCGCTGCGATTGAGGAGCACGCTCAATCTATCAACCCCCAGATACCTGCAACCCTCGTTGGCAATAAAGTAGGTTAGCTCGTTGAGGTTTGATCCCGCTTGCAATCGCCGAACAAGACTCAGCACTTCGCCGTGGCTAGCCTGTTCGGTGCGTAATGTGCGGAGTTGCTCATGAAGATGAAAATCGGTAGCAATCTGGCATACCGCCGCAAGAAACTCCTCCCAGCCCTGCTGCACTGCAGGACTACAACCACTGCGCAGAAACAATTCAATAATTGCCTGTGGACGATGGGAAACCTCAGCGTCATTCGTGGATTCATGCACCGCTCCAAGCAGCAAGACGGTGTCGCTCGGAAACTCGTCACCCACTGGCAATACGACGCGAGGTCCATCTGCGCTAGCGCCTTGTTGCAAGAGTTGCTGATGATCGTTGTCTGCATTCTTTAAAAAGTCTGACGAGTTCGTTCGTTGCCTGAGTTTCCATTTTCCTTTTAGGGCTGGTTCCCATATTGCCCCCCCCTGGGCAGCAAGGATCGCCACACAACCTGCTAGCAGTTGGCGGTAGAACTCATCCACTTCAACAGGTGCGCGAGCGAGCTCATGGAGTTTTGCTAGAAACTCCTCCACTTGCTGCCAGCTATCCGGCGCACTTTTATGGGCTTCAAGTTCGTGGGGTTCAAGTCTGCTCATTACTTCTTCAGTATATGCAGCCAAGACGTTTTCATTCACACATGGACTCTCTGAAAGGGAAACTTCCTCCCGTTATTCTGGGAGGCCAATCGAGTTTGGCAAACTGCGCAAGCTTTGCGGTTGATACGGGAAATCGTGGTTGTACTGCTTCTGACACGCCGAAACACACATGGAGACCACCTAATGGAGATGGCGCTCCCCTCGTTTGCAGTCAATTCAACCCAATTGATCGGCTACCCTTCGAATGGCAATGCTTTCCCGCATGCAACTGGCCATTATTCCGCTCTGCCTGCTGGCAGTGCTGGCGGGATGTCGTTCGCGCCGGGACGGCGCATTTAAGACCACCGTGTCGGACGATTGCTATCGAGCTGTTGCAACGGAGATTGAATATCCCGTGACCCAGTGCAGCAGCACGAGCGAGGATTGGGCCGTGTTGGAGCCTTTGTCTCTGACGAGTATCGAGGAGCCCGAGTATTGGGACGTCAAATTAGAAAACGTCGTTCAATTGGCACTATCGCAATCTAAGGTGTTCCGCGATTTGGGTGGAGTCCTTTTGCGAGCACCTGATTCGGTCGAAACCTATTGGGATCCCGCGATTCGCGAAACCGACCCGCGATTTGGCGTCGATGCGGCACTGAGTGCGTTTGATGCCCAGTTCTCGACCAGCATCTATGGTGAAAAGAACAATCGGGCACTCAACAACGAATTCTTCGGTGGTGGCACACGTATTCTCAGACAAGATGCGATCGTGTTCCAATCTCAGCTCGCAAAGCAGGCTGTCACCGGTACCAAGTTTGCCTTCCGGCACAACATCGATTACGACGCGAACAACGCTCCAGGCAATTTGTTTCCCAGCGCCTGGAATGTCAACTTCGAAACCGAATTCCGTCATCCGCTGCTTCAGGGCAACGGCATGGAATACAACCGCATAGCGGGACCCACAAATATCCCAGGCCTCTACAACGGCGTGTTGATTGCCCGAGTAAATACCGATGTCGAGCTAGCCGAGTTTGAAATCGGCGTCCGCGACCTCGTGAGCAATATCGAAAACGCCTATTGGGACCTCTACTACGCCTATCGTGATCTCGAAACCAAAGTCGCCGCACGCGACGCGGCCCTGGACACTTGGCGGCGAATTCATGCGTTATACGAATCAGGACGACGAGGCGGAGAGGCCGAAAAAGAAGCCCAAGCCCGCGAACAATTCTTCCGTTTCCAGGAAGAAGTCCAGAATGCGCTTAGTGGACTGCTAATCGATGGTACGCGCACAGACAATGGCAGTGGAGGGGGAACTTTCCGCGGCAATGGAGGAGTCCAAGTCGCCGAACGCCGACTGCGGCGACTCATTGGCCTACCACCGACCGATGGGCGACTATTGCGTCCCATCGATGAACCTTTGACGGCTCCTGTTGATTTCGACTGGACCGAATCCACTCACGAAGCAGTCATCCGTCGTGCTGAATTGCGACGTCAGCGGTTTGAGACTCGCCGGTTCGAACTCGAATCGATTGCCAGTCGAAATTACTTGCTGCCTCAACTGGACACTATTGGCCGTTATCGTTGGCGTGGGTTTGGAAATGACCTGCTTGATCCCAGCAACAATGGCGTGGGAGAGTTCGACTATGCCTACAACAATCTCACCATGGGCGATTTCCAGGAATGGCAGATAGGCGTTGAGTTGAACGTGCCGCTAGGTTATCGACGCGGATACACCGCTGTGCGGAATGCCGAGTTGCAACTCTGCCGAGCACGGGCCCTGTTGAAAGAGCAAGAGCATCAGGTTCTACACAACTTGGCAAATGCTGTTGCCGAATTGAAAAGGTCCTATGTGGTCTCGCAAACGACATTCAACCGACTTGATGCCGCCCGTCAACAGTTGGCAGCCGTCCAAGCGGCTTTTGACGCAGACAAAGCACCGCTCGACTTGCTCTTGGAGGCCCAAAGGCAACTGGCCAACTCCGAGTCTCGCTACTTCCGCTCATTGGCCGAATACGCGGTGGCCGTGAAAAACGTACACTACGCCAAGGGAACCCTACTTGATTACGACGGTGTCTTCCTAAGCGAAGGAGGCTGGCCGTCAGCGGCCTATCACGACGCCGCGGTACGCGAAAGCTTGCGTGGAAAACCAAGAGAAATCAACTATGCCTCTTCCTGTGCACCACGCGTAGCCTACGGCCCCTATGACCAGCGCCCCGATCAGGTGTATCACATTCCCGCGACGCCTGAAGAAGAAGGCAGCCTGGAAGAATCCGCCATCCCAATCCCTGCAGACTTGCAATCAGCAGAACCACTTTGGGAACCAACCGTAGCGGCGGAACCGATTCCAACTTCAATAGAGCAAGAACTCCAACTCACAAATCCCGCTACCCCAGATAATGTGATCACGCCCGTAAATTACTCTGAGGTCATGCAGTCGCTTCTGGAAATGGCGGAGTAGCGTTCTGCTTCCAGCCGAAATACTCATTTCTCGCGGAAACCATTCTTCTGACTTGAGCCCTCTAGTGCGGAAGCCTCGGCTTGAGAGCTGCATAGCAAAACATTCCTGACAGTGCTCCGGCCAGAGTGAAGAGGGCCATCCATGCTCCACCACCGATCTGGGCATAGATGGGACCGGGGCAGGCTCCCGTAATAGCCCATCCCGCACCGAAGAGCATTCCACCAATGATGACGCCTGTGTGGTAAGGTTTTGGCTCATAGACTATCGGCTTGCCATCCACCGTGGTGATGCCAAGTTTCTTGATCAAGAACATCGACACCATGGCTACGACAATAGCCAAACTGATGATCAGGTACATGTACGCTTCTTTGAACAGAAACATGTCGTGGATTCGCTCCCAACAGGCGACTTCCGATTTTGTGAACAGAATCCCTAAGTAGGCGCCGATCAGCAACACACTGGCGAATTTAGATAAGGACATGCTACGGCTCAAGTTCTTGTCTGGCATGGAAGTATCGTTTGTCATGATCAGATATCACTCACTAGAAAATGAATTGTCCCAGCCCCCACGTGACTGCGAGGCCACCCGCGAAGAAACAAAAGGTTGCCACCAAGCTGGGCCAATTGAGATTGGAGATGCCCGTAATTGAATGGCCTGATGTACAACCACCAGCGTAACGCGTACCAAACCCGATCAAGAAACCGCCAAACAATAGCCGGACCGCACCCCCTACGCTGACGAACGACTTAGGTAGGAATTGCACCGGCTCAGCAGACAAAAAGTGCGTCGCTACGAATGCGCCAAAGGCAATGCCTACAGCGAACACGAGCGTCCACATGTTCGCCTGACGGTCATGTTTGCTCAGATACTCCAGTTTGCTCTGCGGAGCGCACATTGCACCCACTTGCTGCAAACTAGTCGAAATCCCAAACGCTTTGCCGGCCAGGATGTACAGGAGCGGCACGGTTAGACCGATTAGCGTCCCAGAAACCCACCAGGGCCACGGCTGCAAGAAGCGATCCATGGAATAGCTCCGATATTAAACTGAATCACAGCTCACTCATATCAACCACCTGACCATCGGCAATCGTCGATAGGTTTTTCAGAATTAGCATATCAATTGCTGTGCTAATCGCGGCGACATGACCATCGAGAAAGGCGAAATGAACTAGCTCTCCGTGCTCACTTCCAAACTTCGCCCTATCTACGTCATACTGGCCCGTTGCTAAGCCATTCTCAGTGCCGGCGAGGACTGCGGCAGGATTATCAGCCGCGAAGAATGCCGTGTCTCCCTTGTCGTGGTCCTCGAGACCAGGCTCGGAATCCACTTCTGCTGGGATATGCCTCTCGCCAATAGCGAATGTCTGCGACAGGCCATCAATCACCTGCCGTGCCTTGATTTTCGAAAACGTGAACATAGGACCCACCACAGCACCGATATCAGGCGTTGTATCCCAATCGTTTTGAGTAGTTCCCCAATGGTAATCGAGTCCCGCATTGGCAGCATAGTCTCCTCCTGCCGCTACATCTTGAACCTCTGAGGGACTGTCATTGTTATCGAAATCCCGATCCGCTGCGGGCTCGCGACGGGTCGGACAGTAGAAAGTCTCCACTGGGGTTCGCATTGCTTGGGCATTGCGATCGTCAAACACTGGGGCTTCTTTCACAAAGGAGTCGTAGACATTTCCCTGCTCGATAAAGGGCAACATGTGAAATGCCCACGACACGCCTTCCTGCCAGTGAGTTTCTCGGCCCATGGTGTAGCGTTCGTGAGCATCATGATAGAGCTGTTCAGAAAGCACGATTTGCTTGAGATTGTTTACGCACTGCGAGCGGCGTGCGGATTCGCGTGCTGCTTGAATCGCAGGAAGCAGTAGTCCAACGAGGACACCTATGATGGCAATCACTACGAGTAGCTCAACAAGGGTAAAGCCAGATTTTTGCGCAGGTCTCATGTTGGTACCTCACGAAACAGGGGTTTGATTTATTGGGACAGAACGTTCACGACGGAGTCGCGAAGCTAACCAAGGCAGGTAGGGATGGTCGTGGTAGTCAGGCGGGTGAAAACTATCAGGCGATTGTTAATCCCCTGTTCCATTCGGGAAGTCTAGTTGGCAAGCGCTGAGAATGTCAAGACTTTTTCGCTTGGAATCAATAAATCAAAACGTAGAGCGTCTTGTATTAGCTAGCAACATACTAAATCGTGCCACAAGTAATCTTGACGCCACAACTGTCCTCAGTCAGAAAGCAGTGAATTCTTTCCCTAAGACGTTGTCTGGTAGAACTTTGTAACAAGTTCGTGAAGAAGCGAAATCGTAAACATACGCTACCGCACTTTGGGGGCTTGCAGTTCGCCAGCAAGATATTGAGCTAACTCTTTCGGAGTAGGACAACTCCAGATCACCATTGGAGGGGATTGCAAACCTAACAATTGGTCGATTTCTTGGCTCACCTCTACGGCTGTTAGTGAATCGATTCCCAATTCGGCAAACGGAGTGTCGGGATGCATGAGCCCGGTCTGGATATTTGTCCGTTTGGATAGCCAGACAACCAACCACTCTTGTACATTTTCCTGGAGATCCTTTGTACTCAATTCAGTAGCATGAGCAAGAAAATCTGGCTGCGTGGAAAGTTCCATTGTTGATTCAGCAGGGAGCTCGTCCCCACTGCACAAGTGATTGGTCCATTGCGCGGTGACGGCTAACTCGTCCTTCAGGAATTGCTCGCGACACTTCTTTCGCTGAACCTTGCCGCTGGAAGTAATGGGCAGGCTAGCTGGACGAATTAATACGATTGCATGGGGATCGATCTCATGTTCCTCGACGATTGCAGTGCGGATCGCGTGCATGATGGCTTCATGGTCTGCACCACGAAACTCACGTCGCCATTGGAACACCAGCACCAGTTGCTCATGTCCTTCCACCTCGACGGGAAAGGCTGCGCCCAGATCTACCGCTTCGTGGGCTGCCTGAGCAGTACGCTCTAGGTCCTGGGGATAGTGATTGCGGCCCCGCACGATGATCACATCCTTCAGCCGCCCCGTGACATAGAGTTCCCCTTCGTGAGAGAATCCCAAATCGCCGGTGCGCAAGAACTCTCCATCACCATGGTTCACTAGTTTAGCACGAAAGGTCTCGTTGTTGGTCGCTTCCTGATTCCAGTAGCCTGGTGCTACCGAGTCTCCTTGCACCCAGATCTCGCCAATTTGATCCTCTTCGCGAGCTTCTAAAGTAACCGGATCTACGATTCGGAAGGTAATGCCCTTGCAAGCTTGGCCACATCCGACCAGCGCTTGGCTGCTGCCATTGCTCTCGGCAACTGGTACGACGCGGTGGTTCCGCTTCGCAGCGCGATCAACATGCAAGACGCGCGGACCCGATGGATGCTGCCCTCCGGTGACGATGACCGTAGACTCTGCCAATCCATAACAAGGATAGAACGCACTACGCCGGAAACCGGCACTTTCGAATGCCGTTGCAAACTCATCGAGTGTCGCGGGATTGATTGGCTCCGCTCCACAAAATGCCAACCGCCAATGGCTTAAGTCGAGTAAGTCACGCTCGGCTTCCGACATCTTGGTAACTGCCAGTTTATATCCAAAATCCGGAGATCCACTGATCGTGGCTTGTGTTTCCGACATCAACTCCAACCAACGTTGTGGTCGGCGGAGAAAAGTCGTCGGAGCAATCAATGTGCTCGTCCCCCCCACATAGATCGGAGTCAGAATCGAGCCAATCAGACCCATGTCGTGATAGGCGGGAAGCCAGAACACACCCTTCTGGTGGACGGAACCATCGATCGAAAAGCCGGTGCGAATCGCCTCCAGATTGTGCAGGATATTGCCATGGCTAACCATCACTCCGCGTGGTTCTGAAGTCGATCCCGAGGTGTATTGCAAGAAAGCCAGATTTTCGGCGCTACGTGAAATCGGCTCGAAAGAATTAGTCTGATCATCCGACACAAGATCCGTCGGCTCCCAGCTCAACTCACTGATCGCGGGAGACTGCTGATCGAGGCATAATCCCGCGAGGGAGGAACTGTGAGTCAGAACTAGGCTTGGCCGACAGTCCTCCACGATAGAATCCAGCCGCGGGGAAGGTCGCCGTGGCTTGGGATAGGTTGCCGGCACCGGCAGAGCCCCTGCATAGACACACCCCATGAATGCGGCGATGAATTCTAATCCGGGAGGATAAACCAACAGCACTCGGTCACCGACACTTGTGCGACGTGCCAACCATCTACCTAAGCTGCGGCTTCTTAACTCAAGTTGAGCGAAAGTCCACGACTGTTGGTTGCCCTCGTCGTCTTCAAACACAAAAGCAGTCAACTCGGGAAACTGACAGGCGCGACTCTGAAGCATCTCGGCCAAGTTGGAGAAGCAGCAGCCGAGATCATTCTTATTTTCGTGCATGTCTGTCAATATAGGAGAAGCGTGGTTGCTTGTGATCGTACTCACGCGTGTTCTTGATTTGCCAACTCCATCCGACCAACCAATCGCTCAAACAGATTCGGTATCGCAATACTCTCTGGAGATGAAAGTACAGTCGAAATCACGTCTCCGCTAAGGTGAGGAAACACAGGCAACTCCGGTAACATAAATTAGCGTCTGAGGGCACTTTCTGGCAACTCTTTGGCGCGATTTCACAGCAAGAAAACAAGATTTCCAGCAATCGAGGCGCGCTCAGCCGCAAGAATCGTCATAACAATAAATGTCACATGTTTTGCGTCGTCCGCGAGGTGGCGCCGTCATTCCGCATTGGGCTGAAGTGGAGGCTGTGGCGTTTCTGGTGGATTGGCTTTCTGAAGGGGCCGAGCCTGCAGCGATTGATTGTTCAGATAGATGACCCCACGATAGGAAACAGCAGGATCCGTACCTCGCAACGAGAGCGTCGGTTGTGCTTCTGTAGCAGCCACAACCAATGGACGCAGTTGAGGATCGACCACCAACAATTGCCTCGCGATCAAACGCCCTACGAGTACATCGGTTGCGATGTCACACACGATATTGCCATCGCTATCCTTCAGCACAAGGGCACCCACACGGTCGGAAAGCTGAGTGGGATCGTTATCGACTGCCTTTTTGAAACTCAATTCCGCGAGCGTGATGTCTGGATCCTGCTGATCGACAATCTGGAGGCTCTCGCAGCGAATCTCTTTCGAGACAACCTGTTGCATGAGCTTGTCGCGCACCGCGGCGCCAAGGGCAAACAGCAATAGGGGATAAACGATCCAGCGTTCTCGTTCCGACATCGTGAATCTCTTTCTTCGATACGTGTAGGGTGGGCATTGCCCGCCCGAATTTCGGCTTGGTTAGCAGGGAGGTTGGTGGGCGATGCCCACCCTACCTGAGAGTTTAATCGATAGGCTACAACGAAACTCATTCCCTTCGCTACAGTCAATCTGCTTCCACTAACCAGCGCGGGAAAAATAAATGGCCCCCAATTGGCGGTCTGCCCCCGATTCCGTCAGGAGAAATCCAACCACCTGCCCGTCGCGTTCATCCATTTCAAGTTCAAACTGGCGTGCTACCGTGGTGTCTTCTTCTGTCTGCGAAGGAGTTGTCACTTCAATCATGCATCCCGTGGGAGAGGTTTCCAAAACTTGCCAAGTGGCAGATATTGGTTCCGACCCATTGGCCAGTGACATCTTCAATCGCTGGTGATCGATAAACTCAAATCGAAGTTCAACGTCGTAGGCTTCCCAATCAGTCTCGGCCTTAGCAACATCGGATTCTTGGGAGTTGCCGCTTCCCGTCCGATTGCCATACTTTTCTGCTTCCCGTTCGGCACGGGCTGACGCAGTATCTGGACGACCAACCCAAGTCCCCAACAGTTTTCCCGCAACCTGCTGCTGGCAGCCGGTGGTAGCCAAGAGGAAAAACAATCCGAGTAAACGCGCCAGGGTGCCAGGTCGTTGGAGATGCCGCGCTAAGTGCATTTTTTAAGTTCCGCAGTAGGCTTGCTATATCAGTGAAAAACTTATTGTAGCGGGGAATGCCAATACGACCAATGATGAAGTCTGATTCCCAGCAATCAGGTCGATACGCCTAGTACTACCACGCCGGTTCGGCCTGTCCTGCATCGTCAATCTTCCACGGCAGCCACACCAGAACCACCGGACCGACATCGATGTCGCTCTTGCGGGGAGTGATTACTTCATTTTCCAACTTGAGATTTGCGGGGTCGCACTCTCGCTCGATTTGCTCTATACGGGATTGCAAATCGTCTTTCAAGCGATCCAAGGCTTCGACTTTTTCATCGAGCTGCTCTTCGGCCCTCGATTGTTGGCCTCGCTCCCGCATGGTGCGCTCGACTGCAGTTGTCGGTTGTCGGCGGGAGGAACGTTTCTTGCCCAAAATGCCCATCAATGCGTCGCCAACCACCAGCAGCATCTCAAGAAGCCGCATCCAAAACTGGGACCTTTGCGAATTAAGATAGTCTTCCGCCTTGCGAACGGCTGCTTCGGCGCGATTAATCTTGTTGGCGTAGTCACTTTTGGTATCCTCAACCAGTTCGGATCGCTTGCGGAGTGCCAACTCGCCGAGCCTCGCACGAAACTCTGCTTCAGACTCTCCCGCATGAGAACTCAAATCAAGAAGTTCACATCGCCAAGTCGTCAATCGTTCGGTCCGATACAAATGATCGACCAAATCGTTGTCCCACCGAGTGTAGTTTTTCTCCTGTGTCAAAGGAGACGGCAATACGGCAAACTCACATTCATGGGGCGGCGCATCCTCGAGCATGCGTGTGTTCTCCAGCAGCATGGCCGTATTCCACATCGGCCCAGGCAGCTTGTCATCCACTGTTTGCAATGCAACTGCCTTCCGCCAGAAGTCCACGCCGGCCGACGACTTGACAAAATGAAGTTTGACATCGCTAGCTATTCCCGGCCGATATTGCAGACGGCAATCCTCGGCCAGCTCCTCTCCAAAAGGCCAGTATTTCTGGACAATACTACCAGACAATACCGGTCGCGTATTGATCTGCGACCCGCCATTGGTGAGTTCTGCCTTGGCATCTGATTCTGCTGATGCTTCGTGTGCAAACTCCGCCCGACGCGGCTGCATGAGAGTGCGGATCTGATCTCTGGTCAGTGGCCCGCGCAGATACGACATCGCCCAGCGGGTGTGAAAGACGCGCGGTTGGTTCTCGTGCACATTGTTCATCAGGAACACGCGCGACCCCAACGCCGCCAGCGTCGCTTCCATCTGCTGTCGATTGAACGTCGCCCCAGCCTGGGTGGAGGCCCCTTCGAGCCCCTCCAGCACGCGCATCTTGTCGCGTTCGGTTTGCAGTCGTCCCAGAAACCAAGTCCCCGCATTCGAAAGCCCTTTGTAGTCGAGATCGACCGGATTCTGTGTCGCCAACACCACACCCAGCCCATACGCCCGCGCCTGCTTCAAGAGCGTAAGCATCGGCTTCTTGCTGGGGGGATTGGCCGTCGGCGGGAAGTAGCCGAAAACCTCGTCCATGTAGAGAATCGCCCGCAGACTACCGGTGCCTGGCTGAGAGCGCATCCACGCCACGATTTCGTTGAGCAGAATCGTAACAAAGAACATCCGCTCAGAGTCGTTCAAATGGGCGATCGAGAGAATCGACAATCGCGGTTTTTTCTCGTCCGTGTAGAGCAATTGATTGATGTCGAGCGCACTCCCTTCCAGCCAACTGGCAAACGAAGGAGAGGCCAACAGATTGTTGAGCTTCATACCCAATTCCAGTCGCGCCGGTGCAGGGAGAAAAGTCTCCAGGTCAACGATCCCCACTTTGGTAAACGGCGGCTGCTGAATATCGTGAATTAACCCCGCCAAGTCGGGACTGCGACCAGCACGCCAGGCATGGTCGAGTACGTTGGAAACCAGAATCGCCTCACGACTCTTCACGGGGTCGGCTTCCAACCCCAACAATGCGAACACCCCTTGCGTAGTTGACTGCACGAGATCCTGATAGATGTCCGTATCGTCGATCACTTCCTGGGGCGGGGCATGGAAGCCTTTGAGAATGCTCAACGGTATCCCCGCACTGCTGCCGGGAGTATAGATCACCTTGTCGACCGCATCATTGAACCGCTGGATTCGCTCCCCCGATTCATCCCACTCGGCCAAACCCTTGCGCCATAAAGTGGCCGTCTGCTCGGCGAGTTCGGGCTCGGTCATCCCCTTCTGCACGGCAACCGCAGGATCAACCCAAGGTTGAAAGTCCGCAGGCAACAGATCGGGAAACGCCAGCAGCAAATTCCCCAGATCCCCTTTCGGATCGACCGCAATCACCGGAATCCCATCAAGCGCCGCTTCTTCGATCAGCGACAGGCACAACCCCGTTTTCCCACTGCCGGTCATGCCGACACACACCGCATGGGTCGTCAGGTCGCTACTGTCATAGAGCACCTTTTCTCCAGCAACCTTGCGCTGGGCGAGATCATAGTCTCTGCCTAAATAAAAGGACCCGCGTTTTTCGTAGTCTTGCATAGCTTGAGATTGTAGCCAGACCGCATAGGCCGAAACAAGCCGAGTGGATTACCGGCAGAGTAGATGCGACTCTCCGAGCCGGAATTCTTCGAGTTGACAAATCACCGCGAGCGTTTCAGTTCCCATTGAGCGACAGATCCCACTCAGAGAGGGTCACTCACCCCAATCCCCAGTTCCCAGCCCCAGCTCTTTCTGACTAGCGCCCAGTAACCAGCGCCTTCCTCATTCCTCATTCCTCATTCCTCATTCCTCATTCCTCATTCCTCATTCCTCATTCCTCATTCCTCATTCCTCATTCCTCATTCCTCATTCCTCATTCCTCATTCCTCATTCCTCATTCATCATTCCGCATTCATCATTCCGCATTCCGCATTCCGCATTCCGAAATCTCCCTCGTGTGTGAGTGCCTCATTCAGATTGCCACAAAAAGCCCAGCGCGGCCGGTGGCCGCAACCGAATATCAAATAAACGCAGAGATCACAGAGGCGCAGAGGAGGAAATATAAGATTTCTCTGCGTATCTCCGCGGCTCGGCGTCCTCTGCGTTTAGATAATTTTTGTAAGCTGCGAAGTTTTGAATCGTTAGTAGCACAAAGTAGCTTGGGTCCCCGACCCGAGATCTAGAGCATTTGTCCAAACGGGACGGGGTCCCATTCTACGTTTTGGGATAGGCACTTAATTGTTTTCGTGCCTTCTTGTGCTTTTCGTGGCAATCGCTTTTCGATAAGGCTACTTAGCAGAGAGAAAAACGGCCGGAGAAAATACCACTCGGAGAGTGGTGCTACAATCTGTCTACTCGATTCGACCTCAATCCCACCACTATCATCCCCCCTCTCCGCGGCTCTGCGGTCACTGCGAGAACTCCATCCTGTCCCCAATCCCCAATCCCCAGTTCCAGCTCTTTCTGACTAGCGCCCAACAACCAGCGCCTAGCGCCTTCTTCACGACTCACAACTCTTTCTCCATAAACCAATGCTGAATCGATACCATTACAAAGGGTTCCCCCACCCGTTGGTAACCAAGTTTCTCGTAAAACCCAACGGCAGTGTCTCGCGCGTTGAGGGTGACTGCCGAGAAGCCTCTTTCCCTCGCCAACCGCTCGGCCAACTCCGTCAGCGCGCGTCCAATCCCCTGCCGCTGAACGTGCGCTGCCACCGCGACCTGTCTCATTCGAATTGTGCCGTCCTCATGAGGCACCAACACCAGGCAACCGAGCACCTGCCGCTCCTCCTGACAGGCCAGATGATAAAGACCTCGCTCCACCTCCAACTCCTCGTCAGAAAAATGAAGCCCCAACGGCTTGCGCAGCACCTCATCACGCAGCGCCAGCGATTGCTCATAAGCTACCGAGCCATGCTCTATCTCAGAAAACGTCCGCTGCGCCATCGACTTATCCACATATCCCCACAACATCAATCATAACTCTCAACTTCCCCTCCGGTCACTTACGTTCACGGCTCGCCAATTTTCTGACTAGCGCCTAGCAACCAGCGCCTAGCGACTCTCTCTTGTGCCGATCGGAGCTAACCACCTTTTCTCCTCTCATCGAAGATTCGCCGTGCCGATATGATCCCGTCTTGTTCAGATCAAGGGTTTCTGCCGCCGTTGATCGCTCGCAATTACTTCTCTATCGGTGACCCATAGTTGTGTAATTCTGCCACGTATTATTATGCTAGCTAAAGTCCCCGATCACCGGTCACGGAGGGCTGATCTTCTATTTGAATCCGCGCGCAAGCGATGCTTCACGTAAATCAATAATTTAGCCATCTCCGCCCATTGAATGCCACCAATTCATAAGTGCGCCACGAACAATGTAGTGGAAACAATGCAAGTTAATGGGAAGATCTTCAGGCATCCAAGTACCGCCGTGCGAATGTGACGCGAGACCCGTTAGAGGTTTTTCCGATAGTTGGAAATCGACCCCAGCATATGGCGGCTCGAACATTGGTGCGGGAAACGGGATTCCACCGTGGAGCGCGCGAGAACGATAGGCATACACCTTCCGCAGTACGTGTTTCTTAAGTGAATCTTTGTCCCACTTAATTCGTAAGTATTCTTCTTTCGGCCGCATAGCAGGTGCGGTGGGCAAAAAGTTTAGCGTAAAATCGATGAACTTCTTTGTGGCGCCGAGGCTGTGTTGAATGAGGTCAGCAACGCGCGCTACAAGTTTCGGACCACCTGCTTCTTCGAGGACGCTAGCAAGTTCAGGTATCGAATATCTCAGCCGTTCAACTGGGGCGCCATTTTCAGAGGTGAATTCGTTGGCTGCAGTTTCTAGAGCGGAAACGAGCATAAGCCATGCAAGGTTGGGTTCCGATTCAGCGACCCACAGTGCATCCTGATAATGGTTGGCAGCGCGAATTAGGCTAACGTATTGTTTGGAGGACAGCCGCGGAATGCAGGACAGCAAGTCGAGTTCGTCAAGCGAATGTGTACCAACGGCGGCAGGCAGAACGATATTGTTTGATCGAAGGACGACACCGGTCTTAAGCTTGATAATAGGGGCTAATCGAACACCGACGCTGGGTTTTGGCCGATCATTCCATGCTGCCGGTCGTCCTAGTGGGTCTTTTCCTGGCTCAAATCTACGGGACTCACCACCAGCCCGCATTCTTGCGCCGACGCATAATGATATCAGGGCTGCAAGTTCGTCAATAAGGAGACCACCGTGATAGAGCGACTCATCCCTTTGCGACATATTCGGAAGGTGGTGCGTGTCGAGATGAAGCGAAACGCGGACAACAATCGGAGCGTTGACATTGCCGGGCCCATCGGGCAACGGTACCGCGTTCAAGAACGCATAGGGGCCAAATTCGTCAGGACGTTCGCCTACGATATGAGTGTCGGAATACAGCGGGTACTCCGATATGCCTCGTAATGCTCCGCCGGCGTTGGCAGCGTGCCAATTGAGTTGCGAAAGTAGCTTCGGCTGTTCATCCGTGGCTGGTCCGCTGTTATCGTTCGTGTCTACCATAATTGCACTTTGCGAGCCACTTGAATTGCTAACATATGGCATAACCGGGCCGTCACGGTTGAAGCTCCACTTGAAAACGCACTTTCGGCGGCTCCGCGTTCATGCCATTGTTATGCACCTGTCTCGACTGATGCGTATTCAGCCGCTGCATCTCCATTCGAGCCAGTCATCTCGGATTGGCGATAGGCTCCGCTTAAGAACCTCGGCAGCGTCTTCGAGCAGTCACCACAAACGGAAAGGATTCTTGAAGATGAATCAAAGTCGGGAATTCTAACGGAGAACTTCTCACGAACTTTCTGAACCACACCAATCATTGGATCGAAGATTAGCATCTTCGTATTCGGATTAGCCTGCATCGCCTTGCTAACCATCCTTGAAATGTACAAGTCTGCATCCGCAAATGAAAAACCGACGACGACAATGAGATCAACATCGCCGAATGAGGATGCACTTTCTTCAATAAGAGGATTCAAAGCAGGAGCTACATCGAACTTCATAGCGAGCGGTGGTACAAGTAGTCCTCGACGCTGACCACCACAGGTCCGACAAACGCCGATCACCGGATACAGGGCACGATCGTCATTGTAGTCTTCCACTGTTTTCTGAATGTCGATCCAATGGACTTCTTGACACGTTTCGCAATAGAACCAATTGAGACTACCGTGAAGCTTTACCAAATTAATAGGATTATCCGAGGAAGGCGGCACATGTTGTGAATTCGCAAAGTCAAGAGGATATCTATAAGGCACGGAAAGACTACTTAGCGCGAGGTCCATGCAACAATCGTAATTCGTTGTAACAATACGAGTATCGCCGCGATCCCTCGCGTAGTTTGCGATGGCGATATGACCTTCGTTAGGCTCAGCGGGTAGCATTCGGCTCGATAATAGACCAAACAATACTTGGAGCGTATCTTGCAAGAATGCGACAGACGACACATCCACGGAAGCTCGGCGAGAGCGCCGGAAGCCAACATCCGAGTGGTCCTCACGAAATAGTAGGAACTCTATTAATCGCATAATCGTGGGGTTGCGACCGCAAAACTCTGAAATTTGGGCAGCCGTAAGTAGATCTTCAATATTATCAATACCTGTGCTTTCGCAGAATTCAGCCAAACGAGTTACTTCTTCTCGGTCGAGCCGGCGCGCACGTGCAAGGAGGTCGGGCAGCAGCTCCTTCACGGTGGGGATGCCTGATGGTTCGGGTTTTGACGCGCCCGCACCCAAGAGAAAGCAAATGCGTTGATTTTGGGGATCAAGCTCGGTGACTTCTGGATCGCGTTCCCTAGCCTGATTGAAAAATGTCGTTAGTTGCTCGACTAACTCATCCGGACCAAATTGCGAAATCCTTGCCCGCCGTTTTTCCCATACATCGAACCAACTTGGATGTAACGCTTCTTCACCATCACGGATCTCTCGGTCATTTATCAACGTCATGAACGCATCGAGCAAGTTGTGGGGAGTGGAGTCACGACGGCACCGCTCGAGAAGATGCTGCTGCTGGTCAGAGATTCCCTTTTTTCCTATACGGATTGTCATGGAGTTTTCTCAGGGTGGATTTCGAGGAACAAAACTTGTTATTCGTCACAAAAATGCAGATAAGATCTAATTATTCACGAAGTGTGTAGATAGGCCACGACGCAGAACGCCCTAAGGAGGATTACCCATCTTTGCAGTCTATCTCACGGTACCTGTCGCCACAAGCAGTGGTTGGCAGCATAGCGTCCGTGCGTCCATTTATCTCTCATTAATCAAGATTCTTCTCCCAGCGAAAAACCGACTCCGCTGTAATAGATTCCTCCCTTCCCGTGCGGTAACTAACGTTCGCAGCTTGCCAAATTCGGAGTAGTGTCTTGCAACTCGCGACCCTTTCATTCCCCCTTCAATCCCCCGCTAATTTCGACAAGTTAGTATCCCAGGTAGGCATCAATGGAGGCTGGCGATTAGTCGCCTATGGGAACTCAGCTCAGGGTGAGCTCAGCGGGGGAAATTGAGTGGCGAGTGATGAGTGATTGGTTCCATCCACCACTCATAGATTACCGGCCCCCCCTCAGCCCCTCTGTGTCGCTACGACTGTGCGGTAAATAACTCACACACCAGCGTCTAGCGCCGTTACGCTCAGAAGAAAATTCGCCAATCATCACTACCCACTCTCTGCTCTTCAATCCCATCCTAACGAAAGCCGCTTGACACATGGTAACATTTAAGTTACCCTTTACTAGATGGCAAAATCCGAGATCCAAGTCATCGAGTACATCGACGAAGCTGAGAAAAACCCTTTCGCCGATTGGTTGGCAAAACTCACTGATAAGGCACATGCCAAAGTCGTTTCGGCAATTTACCTCATGAAGGCGGGGAACTTTGGCGATGTGAAGCCGGTCGGGGGAGGAGTCAGTGAAAGGCGAATTCACTGGGGACCCGGTTTGAGAATTTACTTTGCCAGAGACGGATCCAAATTGATCCTCCTCCTCGGTGGCGGCACAAAAAGTCGTCAAACGAAAGACATCAACAACGCAAAAGCTGCCTGGGCAGAATATAAGAGCAGGAAAAAGAACGATGAGTCGAACTAGACCCTTTACTGAAAGCATCAAAGAACGTGCCAAAAAGAGCCGAGGGTACGGGGCGGCTTTGATCGCCGAAGCCTCCGAGCTCTATCTGGGTGGCGAGATCGATGCGGCTAAGATGATGCTCCGCGATTACATCAACGCCACGGTTGGGTTTCAAGAACTGGGCGAAGAGATTGGCAAGAACCCCAAAAGCATCATGCGGATGCTCAGCCTCAAAGGAAACCCCACCGCCAAGAATTTCACCGCACTGTTAGCATCCCTGCAAAAACACGAAGGCATCCATCTCAAAGTGCGATCAGCAGGGTGAATAGGGAGGCGAGTGGTTAGTGGTTCGCCACGGCGAAGCTTTGCTTGGTGGATGTTTGGCCTTGGATCATTCTTCCTTCGTTCCCTCCGTTCTCTCATGTTAAACAACTTACCCGATTCCTGCCGGAACTGCGCACGGCTTGTTCCGGCCTACTACCTCCTAGTTCCCATTTCGTCATTAGCCGCTAGTCATTTGCATTTAGCCAATCATCACTCATAAATCTCTTCCGCATTCCCTCTTCTATTCAGCACTCCGAAATCCGTATTCCGCAATCTCCTCCCCTGCCCCCCCCGCGTGGCCCAAAAATCATTGTAGAAAATGGCCACTCGATTCGCGATAATGGGTGTCGCTCAACAGAGCGGAGGTTCATTGATTGGGATATTTTTTGGGTCTTGGCAGTTCGCTTGAACAGGACCGTTCCCTACCTGCACCGCGGCAGGGACGCGGCTAGAGGTCCGTCGGTAGGTTCCAGGGGACTCGCTTACTTGCAAGATGGCTCCCCCTGACAATAAGCAGACGAATTTTGCTTTACAATACTATTTGACACACTCTACAAAACAAGGGATAAATCGCGAAAAATGATTTAGTTTTGTATTTTGTTTTTTTGTTTCATGAGAATTGGCCGTGCCAAGTTGCCCGCCACGGTGCGCAAGAGCGTGCAGAAATTCGTGGCTTTACGCAATCTGGTCGGCCAAGAGCGAATAGTCGAGAGCCAGAAGCATGGAAACGACTCGGGCCGGCTTCGAAGCCGTAGCTGGATTCGCCAGAATTCAAGTTCGCTCAGGACCGACTGAATTCTTGCGAATTCAGCTACCATAGAAAAACTGGCGGCCAAGTTGACCAACAGAGATTCAGCGCGGCAGTAAGTTTGTCGGAACCGTGCACGGCTTGTTTAGGCCTACTGTTTCTTATCAGCAACGAGTGACGCCACGACCCCCGTGGTAAGGATCGCGGCGATGATCCCCAGCGAGACGCCGTTGGGGATTGGGTAGTAGTGCGACAGCAACATCTTAAAGCCTACATAGGCCAAGAGAACAATAATGCTCGGTTTGAGATAGCGAAATTTTTCCATCATACTGCCGAGGACAAAATACAACGACCGTAGACCCAGGATCGCGAAGATGTTGGAGGTGAATACGATAAACGGATCACGAGTCACCGCAAAGACAGCGGGGATCGAATCGACCGCGAACATTACGTCGCTACTCTCCACCAGTACCAGAGCCAGAAATAGCGGCGTTGCCATGGTCTTGCCAGCCACGTTGACGAAGAAATGATGTCCGTGGAATTCGTGAGTCACCGGGAAAAACTTCTTGGTGAGATTGATCAGCGGATTGTGCTCGGGGCTGAACGATTCTTCCTTGGCAAAGAGCATCTTGGCAGCAGAGAACACGAGAAAGGCGCCGAAGACATAAATGATCCACTCGAAGCGAGTGATCAACACGCTCCCCAGTGCGATCATGATGCCACGCAACACGACCGCCCCGAAGATGCCCCAGAACAGGACGCGGTGTTGCAAGGCGAGCGGGACATGAAAATAGGCAAAGACCATGGCGATGACAAACAGATTGTCCATCGACAGCGATTTCTCCACGACATATCCTGTGAAGAACTGCAGTGCGGCCTCGGAACCGCTTAAATGATGGGACTTGTAATCTGTCCATCCCAGCCAATTTTGCTCGTACAGGCCATAGACAAACCCATTGAACACCAGTGCCGCTGCGATCCAGACGCCGGTCCAGCCGAGGGCCTGCTTGAAGGTAAGCACCGTGTCCTTGCGATGAAACAGGCCCAGGTCCAGGAACAGCAGCACTGCGATCAGTACTAAAAAACCGAGCCAAATAAAGATCACAGTGTTGCCAATCAATTTGCGGTTGTTTCATGGCACCAGTTCTAGAAGCTACAATGCCTACTGGCGCGACTCACAATATAGTTGCTCTCAAGGCCCTTGAGCAATGCGTCGAGAAAATGTGTTAAAGTAAATCTAGGATGGTAGCCCGATTACCTACCACAAAGTGAGCGGATCGGCGCTAGCCGCCGGTAGCATTGAAGAACCGGTGGCTAGCGCCATTCCGCTCATGTCAACAACCCCGATAGAAGATGCCATGGAAGCGGAACGTAAAGCGAGCGAAAATGCAAGCACCCTCCCCACGGGGTTGCCCCAGGCTGCGCCGACAGGCCCTATTCGTCGGCTCTACAACTGGATGCTCTCCTGGGCGGAGACCCCTTACGGCACCCCTGCCCTGTTTTTGATCTCGTTTGCCGAGAGTTCTTTTTTCCCGCTGCCCCCCGATCTCTTGCAGATCGCGCTCTCGGTATCCAAGCCGCGACGTTCCTTTTTCTATGCCGCGGTGAGTGCTGTTGGCTCCGTGCTGGGGGGAATCGTCGGCTGGTTGATCGGCTTTGCCGCCTGGGCGGCGCTGAGTAGTTTTTTCTACAACTACGTTCCGGGGGTCACTCCGGAGCGTATTGAGTACGTCGGCAAGCTGTACGAGGCGAACGCCTTCTGGGCAATCCTCGCCGCCGCATTCACACCGATACCCTACAAAGTGTTCACGATCTCAGCGGGTGTCTTTCATCAGTATGTCTCACTCGAAACCCTGATCTTCGCCTCGGCGATAGGCCGCTCGGCGCGTTTCTTCTTGGTGGCAACTTGCCTCTGGTGGTTCGGCCCGTCGGTGCGCATGATTCTCGAACGCCACTTCGAATGGATCACGCTGGCGTTGTTCGCCCTGTTGATCGGTGGCTTCTTCGCGATCAAGCTGCTGGCACATTGACCGCATTTCGCCAATCGAACAACCCCTGCCCAGAGCGTTGGGCAGAGGTTCGGGCGGAGGACAGTCTCTACGAAGTCGACGAAGTAGGGCGATAGCTAAAGTGACTTCTTCTTTCCAAATGCGAAGTCCATAGAAATAGTGTTGCAGATGTCAGTGAATTGGCCGGCAATGTTTGTAGGCGAGAGTATCGGCCACCCCTGCCCCAGGTGGCCGATACCTCAAGTCGTTCCATTCCTGAATTCCCTCATCCAGTAAAGAATCTATCAGATTGCCAAAAGGAATGCGAAATGAAAGCTCTAAACGGCTACAAATGTCAACTCGTCCCAATCTGCAAAAGCATCGTCAAAGGCTGATTCTTCCTCTACTTCAGAGGACAACGAGTCGAGAGGGTCAACTACATTGCTAGTGAACGCAGCGTCAATCGTTTCTGTTTCGATAGACCGAGAGGGAACCGCAGAGAACTCCGCTTCAAACACTGCGTCGGTAACGCCTGCTGTGGCTAGAGCTGTCGGTAGAGCTACCCAAGCATTGCCGGTGAACGCGAATGAGGCTGTAGCGACTTCCGGGGCAGGCTCTGCTTCGTCACTCGCTGTGCTGAAGGCAACCAAGGGGGGAGTGGTGTCGTATTGACCTTGCCAGACGGTGAGGTCCTCTCCATCAACGTCCATGTCGTTGTCGGCATCACCATCCGCCTTAACTGCAGCAGGCTTTCCAAAGCCACGTTGCCAGGCTAGGAAGTCACGCCCATCGACATCGCCGTCGCCATCGAAGTCGGCAGAACTTCCAGTCGAAGCTACTGAAATCTGTATCGAAGTGTTACTGGGAGAACCCGTGCCGGCTGCATCGAGTGCACGACCGTTGGCCACCACACTATCCCCGATGAAATTCAAATTGTAGGTGCCAGCTGGCAATTGGCCTCCAATCGTCCCTGTGCCAAGGAACGAGAGAGATAGCGAGCTGGTTCCAAAGCCTGATACCACTGGCAGAGGGTTAACACCGGGAATCTGGGTGCCATCGGTCTTAGTAACGCTAATGCCGGGGCCAACTCCAGGACCTTCGTAGCTGGTACCATCTCCCACAAGGACTTGTGAAACCGTGCCATTGAAGTGGATAACCACACCGCTACTCGTATCAACTGAGTCAATCGTCGCAATCGGGTTCTGGAGATCAGTCCCTGTGTTCAATTCACCAGGAGTGACCGCGGCCCCAACGGAAGGCAAGCCTGTCGAGAAATTATCGTCGTAGATCAAGGCGTCGTTGCTTCCAAACAAGTCCGCACCGTACCACGATGCCGCATTATTACGGGCAGTCGTTCCGGGCAACCTCGACACAGCATCGTAGGAAGAAGTCGGATTGGTCTGCAACGTGTTGGCGCCACCACCGTAGGTACTATCAGTCGAGCTATTGTCGCGAATTGCTATCGAGTCGACGATCTCAGCTCCCACTGGTAGTTCTAAGCCACCGTTGTTATTCCAATCGTAGTCGAAACGACCAGTATGTAGTGGAGTAAAGGGACTGTATACCAAGGCGTACGTAGAAGTGCCATTGTCATTGCCACCCAAGAATTCGACATCGAGCTCCGGCAACCCAATAAAGGTCGTACCTGCAGGAACATCCCAGGCGAAATTGTTCTGTGAACCAATGAGGACCGTCCCATTTGCACCCACTTCGTATTGTCCGAGGTCAACGACCAAGTCCGTTGCACCTTGGTCGGCCCCGATGTCGCCAGCTATTACCACGGCATAGAAAGAACCGAGTGCAGCACCTGGAGTGCCGGTCAATTCAAAGAGTTCAGCACCACCGTCATTGCCTGGTTGGTTGTAGACGATCTCACTCACCAAGACAGGTGGGCTCGTAAGACTAGCGTCATTGTCACGAATTGTGAGTGTTGCTGCCCCAAGTCCTGCTGCCACGGCACCATTGTTTAGCGTAATATTGACCGTCTCGTTCGTTTCGAGAGTATTATCTCCAACCGTTTGAACCTGGAAAGTCTTGAACAACTCGCCATTGGCAAAGTTCAAAGTGCCAGATGTTGCTCCGGAAATGTCACCTGCCTGGGCAGTACCTGTCGTAATGGAATAATCGATCGAAGCAGCGCCCGTGGAGCCACCGACACGCTGAACTTTTACCGTGGCAATTCCTCCTTCGTTGACTTCCTGTTTAGCCTCGACTAGCGCGAACTCGCCAGCACCCGATGGGGCCGTATACAGGATCGTCAACTCGGGACGCAGATTGACCACACTCACATCGCTGGACGAGAATTCCCAACTCGAGTCAGAATCTGAAACGATTGACCATCCGAAATTATCGAGACTTCCCGTGGACCAAGCCTGGAGTGTTGCTTGATTCAGTGGCACCTGTACCTTACCTGCTTGGCCAGGGAAGGTGACAATACTATCAGCCACTGAAGTGGCCTCAATGCCATCTGGTGTAATGCCGTTGACAATGGAGTTACCAAGAGTGCCTTGCGGATCGATCCAACTCGCAAGTTCATCCCAGTTCTGCAACATGCGGTACAGCTCGATCCCCGCACTAGAAGAAGAATTGTTCGTAACGTTTAGCGTCAAGAAACCACCGAACACTTGGGCACCAACTGGAACTTGTCCGAGTCCTGCTCCAAATACATCTTCAAATTTTAGCAGTCCCTGCTGGGGGCGGATGTCAGCACCCTCGGCTCCGCCAAAATCAGGATCGCCCGCTGCGTCGTCCACGATGACTTTGCTATCGAGACCTAACTGAGCGAATTGATTTTCACCATCAACATAAGAATCATCCGTACCAAAGTATCCATTCACGCCATCTTGGAACGTCGCGACTAAGACATCGGCGTCATTGATGGTTACCGTGGCAATGTTTTCAGTAATCAAAAATGGGGTATCGACTGCTGTCAACTGAAGACTGAAAGTTTCAAAGCCTTCGGCAATACCATCGTCTATGACCTGGACCATGACTTCTTTGGTATCTTCGTTGATGGCAAAACTGAGAGTACCACTCTGAGCAACATAGTCGGCGCCTGCCTGGGCGGTGCCATTGACGGTCGTATATTGAACATCGATTGCCTGAGACACATCACCCGTGCGAGTAACCGTAAAGGTCACCATGGGACCACCGGCTTCGTCAACACTTGAGACGGCGGAGGAAACAGTAACATTGCGGAGAGTATTGGTAGTACCCGGAGTAAGAACAGATCCCCCAGGTGCTACCACACTGATTCTTGTCGTGCCATTGAGATACTCGATCACTGGATCGTCCACCCGCGTGTCAAGGATGTCCCCATTGAACCAGGCACCAATCGTGTTGGGGATGAAATTCCCTTCCCGGCGAGAAAGGGCATCCGACGCCACATTACCGCTGTCGGAAGCCCCCGTGGGCTGATGGATATGTACGCCTGGCAAACCAATCTCAGGTGTCACAGCGGCACGGTCACGGTCACTACCACCGTTGAAGACCGAGACACTATCAACCATTTGGGCAGTACCGTCAGCAAATGGACCAACGTCAAGGACACCCACACTACCAAGTGGTGAGTCCACTGACTCTCTCGTGGCGTTAACGTATTCACCAACGGTGTCGTAGTCAGTTCCTTGAACGATTGGCACACTACTGCGAACCAAAGCGTATGTCTGCGAATCGTCTTCCAGTCCACCGGCAACGGCGTCGAGCGCCGTTACGATCATTTCGTTGGTGTCAGGGTGGCTCGTGTAAACCCAGTCTGTGGGACGGAGCACGAGCAGGCCATTGGCACCAAATGTTTGCCCTGATAGATCGACTACCAAATCGGCCACACCACTGCCAGTCTGATCGGTGGTTCCTGCAGTTTCCTCTTCTTGGCCTTCGAAGACCACAAAGTAGTAGCCATTAAGTGACGCACCTGGAGTTCCGATTAGTTCGATATACTCGTGATTTGTCTCGTCGGTAATGATATTTTGCGGATCGCTGGCAGAGACATTCGCCAGCACTTCATTGATCAAAGCATCGTCGTCTGCGATGGTCAGTGTTGCAACCGATTTCGTTCCGATTGTCGCCCCACCAGTGGCATTGCTGAGAGTAACAGTGATTGTCTCGTTACCTTCCAACGCAGTGTCGCCGTTGATCACCACGTCAATAGTCTTACGTGTTTCACCGTCGGCGAATGTTACGGTATCTGTATTCGCAACGAAGTCGCCACCCCCTGCAGTACCGGCGGCTACGGTATAGGTCGCACTCACCTCACCGGCAACGCCACCCAGTCGGCTGATGGTCACTTGCGCAGTTGTAGGACCCGAGTTACCTTCGGCCTGCACCAGTTTTGTCTCGATAAATTCGATGTTGCCAGCTCCACTTGGTGCCGTGTAGTCCACTGTAAGTTTTGGACGGTCGGCAACGGCAGCTTCGGAGGTCTCAAAGTCCCATCCGTCGGTAGCAGTACTTTCAAGGAGCCAACCTAGATTCTCCTGACCTGCAGCCCAGTTTTGCAACGAACGGGTCACATCGAAGCTCATCACGCCCGTATTGGGATCAAAAAGAATAGCGTCAGGCGGAACTCCCGTAGCTTCTCCCTCAGAAGATTGGACACCCCCGATCTCTCCGAAGCTATTCCAAGTTGACAATCCTTCGGACCAGTCTTCAAGCATTCGATAGAGGCTCATCTGAACTTGGGCAGTAGACGAGTTGACCACACTTACTTGAAGCGTTGCCGAGTTTATGGTTGAACCCAATGGCACCTGGCCCGCGAGACTACCTATGATATCGTTGAATCGCAAAAGCCCCTGTCGAACACCATTCGCATCCTGTTGATCGGGGCTGATGCTAGTTTCTGAACCAAAGTTGCTATCGGGGCTAATAGAGTAGAGGACCGTATCCTCAGTGTTCGAATACCCACCTACACCGTCTTGAAACGACGTAGCGGAAAGCATTTGACGAGACTCCAGCAACTCAAAGGTATGGTTTGTCCGCTTAGAATTGCGGTAGTTGCTATTCGACTTTTGGGAGCGTCTTCTGCTGAACGGAGAGCGGTTTTTCTTGGCCATGAGAGAGTTATCCTGCTGATATCAAGGTGAAGAAGTAAGAGTCTCTTAGGAAGAACGAAGTAATGTGGTTGAATCTGCTGCGAGTGTATTGATGTTTTGTGAAGTTTCAGTAGTCGCATGTGTTAATTTTGTGTGTGTTCTATTTCTTTCAAAATTGCCCTGGAATTCCTGCGCATCAATGGAAGGAATAGATCTTTAAGAAGCCTTTCCATGGCAGGTTTGCAGAATCTAGAGTTCGATTTGTACGCCATGCCACACTCTGAGTTCCGATCCGGTCAAGCTAGTGGTCAACTGCCTCGGCACCGTTTCGAGTACAGACAGCCTGCCACACATCTTCGTTGATCTCCGATTCAACAAAGTGCACAGACGCATCTCCTCTTGCCGAGTTGACTCCGCCAGGATGCGAGCTGCGGGTAGCGGCGAAAGTAAAGCCACCGTTTTGCCCCTTATCAGAACAGGGCATTTGCGTAGCAACAGAGGAATTCTGTATTCCAGATCCGCAGGCGGGAATATCGTCAGGCGTTTCCGAATTTGGTGGAGTAAGGCCGCTAAAGACACTAGCCCCCATCCCTGGCACCATCCAAGTCCCTCGCCAATCATCATTGCCAGTCATACCAAGATCACCCGACCCTTGCGCGTTTTCCTCGTTCCACGCAAGCACCTCGCTCAACAATATCGTGTTAGACATTCCATCTGGCACCTGCGCAATACTGACACCCCGCCCCATGCGAGCTGTAGAGGGATTTTTATCGACTCGAACCATACCGAAGACCCCATTCAGCAAATCAGGGGGCCCCTGGACGATCTTATTGTCTTGAGACGGCTCTCTGCGAATGTCGTTCATTGACTGAAGATTGTAGGGTTTAGACCCTGGAGGCGTCGCGTGGATCATGTACCCACCGCCAAAGCAGACCGCGTAATTGCCTTTCTTCAGGTGCCCCAAAGCCACACCAGTTGTCCCATCATCGTCGTCATTAAAATAAGTGTCAGTTTTTCCCGTGTCGGTACTAGGACAAAGCATGAAGTCCGCAATATGTGCTCCCAGCCCAGTGCCATTTCCACCATTCTCAGTCTCACGCTTCGCGTCCCAATTATCTGCTGGGTTAGCTTCTTGGAAGTTTTGCGGATCATTGAGAGCCTGGCTGGCGATGCCCGAAAGTGCCTGCTGTTCAATGTAGGGCAATATCTGCACGTACCAATTTGGCCCGTAGCACTCCGCGTTCTCAACTTGAGTACCACTCACATGAAACGACAGTGGCCCTCCATACCACTCAGTACAAGTAGGTCCCCCCGGTGGCAGTCGCCCCTGCGCTGATTCGAAATTCAATATTGCTAGTCCCAATTGCTTTTGGTTGTTAACACATGTGTTGCGGCGAGCTGCTTCCCGAGCAGCCTGTATTGCTGGTAGCAGCAGAGCAACAAGTACCCCAATGATGGCGATTACCACCAAAAGTTCGACTAAGGTAAAACCGCAGCGGAAGGCTTTTTTCATTGAGAAAATCCTTATCTCAGCGAATGGTGAATCGGTGTGTAAAAACGCGCTGCCACTCTTGGCGGCAATGCCGTAGTGAGGGCCCCGTCGTGGGATACTCGATGGCTCACTTGCGTGTGGTCGGATTCTAGAAATCGATTGCGAAGATCGTGCTTGGAATTCGTTAATTCCGTGTTAGCTTTTTGGGAAGAAGAAGTCGGGCTAACCAACTGGGCTGGTCGCCGCTGAAACTGGAGAGATTTGTTCAGCGAGAGAAGGGAGATAAACTTCGCAAAATACGATTACTTGCCTGAGGTCAACTCAATGTTCGACTGAGCTGATTGTTAAGGAGTGTTCGGACTGGCCAATTCTGCGATTTCACTTGTCGATTTCTCGCCAGTTATCAAGCGGGCCGAACGATCATGTGTGAAATAACTCCATCCCCATTGCAGCAATACGAGCAGGCGATTGCGGAAGGTGACGATGTTCATCAGATGGATCAACAGCCACAGCAACCAGGCAAATAAACCTGAAAAGTGAAAGCGACCCAACTCGGCCACAGCGGAACTCTTGCCAATCGTCGCCAGACTTCCTCGATGGTTGAAGTGAAAATGAGGTGTTGGACGATTCCGCAGGCGGTTATTGATTAGCTTCGCTGCATATTTCCCTTGGGAAATCGCCACCGGTGCAACTCCTGGCAGCGGCTTACCCTCCTTGTCGAGGCAATTCGCCATGTCGCCTAGAACGAGGATTTCAGGATACCCCGCTAGACATAGGTCGGGATCAACAGCAATCTTCCCCGCCCGGTCCAGTTCAAGTCCCGTGGCCACAGCTAGTTTTTTCGCTAGTGGCGAAGTCTCAACCCCCGCTGCCCAGAGGACCGTTTTCGTCGGAATGGTTTCCTTTCCAGCTTCTGTTCTGAGCCGAACCATCGCATCGGTAATCTCTTCGACGCTGGCATTCGTGCGAACGGTTACGCCCAGCTTCTCCAGAGCACGCTGCCCTTTCTCAGAGAGATCTGCCGGGTAGGAAGAGAGCACCCGGTCGCCCGCCTCGATCAGCAGAATTCGAGCATCCGAGGGGTCAATGTGGCGGAAATCTTCCTTAAGACTGTGCCGGGCGATCTCCGCGAGGGCACCCGCGAGTTCCACCCCCGTCGGACCTGCACCGACGATTACAAAGTTCAATAAGCGACGTCGCTCGCTCGCGTCCTGAGATAGTTCGGCCGCTTCGAAAGCGGAGAGCACACGACGACGAATCTCTGTTGCGTCTTCAATGGTCTTCAGTCCAGGCGCCAGAGTTTCCCATTCAGGATGACCAAAGTAGCTGTGCCGAGAACCGGCAGCGACCACTAGCGTGTCATATTTCAGTTCACCTCCAAAAACGCAAACTGAGCGATTTTGCACGTCTATGTCGGTCACTTCTTCCATGAGGACCTGGCAATTCGCTTGTTTGCCTAGGAGTCCTCGTAAGGGAGCCGCGATGTTGGCTGGCGATAAACCGCCGGTGGCAACTTGGTATAGGAGCGGCTGAAAGAGATGAAAATTCCGACGATCGATGAGCGTGACATCAACAGGGGCGCCCCGCAACCGACTTGCAGCAGTAAAACCGGCGAATCCACCTCCGATAATTACTACCTGATGTCGCCGTATCGTATTGTCCGTCTTGTTTGCCATGGGAAATTCTTCCTTCACAAATCAAGACGGAACAAGCCTCGTAATGGTTCAGCCAATTCAGTCCGGCAGGGGTTTGCCTTTCGTTTCCGGCGCAAATGGCAATACCAGGAGACCCAGCACGAATATGCCGCACATCGTTAACCCTGCATTGCGAAGCGGTTCAGCCGTGTCGGCATACACTTGGCCCGTGAGCCAGCCTAGCAAGAATGGCCCCACAGCAGCCACGAATCGGCCCACGTTATAGCAAAAGCTCGTTCCGGTACTCCTTAAGTGGGTGGGGAACAATTCAGGAAAATAAATCGCGTAACCAGCGAACAGCGACAGAATGCAGAACCCCATGATCGGCACCATCCAAAATACCTGATGGAATTCTGTCAAGAAATAAAAGACCGATGCCGTGCTCAACATCGCAGCAATGAACGCAATTGCAAAAGTCGGTTTACGACCCATCCGCTGGGCAAGTATCGCAAAACCATACATACCAAACGCCGCACCGATGTTCATCATCATCGAGGCGATTCCCTTCCAGTGGGCAACGGACCCAGCTACTTGAACCTCTGTTTGACCATCGGCGATGAACTTCTCCTTCATCACGTTGCCGACGAGATCGAAAGTGAAAAACGCGATGCCCCAAAGTCCGACAATGCCTGAAAAAGCAAGTCCCAAACCGATGAACGCATGCTTGCGCCATGTGGGATGCCCAAACAGTTCTCGATAGGAACCAAGCTTGCGAGCAGTATCTCCCTCAAGCGAGGCCTGTTGCCAACGCTCAGGCTCCTTCAGTCGAGCTCGAATCACAAGCGCTAAGAGGGCTGGTATAGCCCCGACGACAAACATGGGACGCCACACACTGTCGACGAGGCCATGCTCATGGAGCGAACCCATTGTTATCCCAATCAGTGCCGCCGACACATTTCCGATTGCTGAGAGAGCTTGCAATATACTCAGGCAATAGGGACGTGCTCGATCCGGCATCACTTCAGCTACCAATGCGACCCCCACGGCAAATTCTCCCCCCACCCCGAGGCCAGTCATAAAGCGGTACAACGAAAAATCCCAGAAGCCGACACTCAATGCGCTCAGACCCGTAAAAAGAGAGTACAGCAGAATCGTTATGATCATCGTCTTGGCACGGCCGATGCGATCTCCCATCACGCCGAAGACAAGTCCGCCAATCGCCCAGCCCATCAAAAAAATTGCGGTCGCATAACCACCGGCTTCGTCGATTTGTGCTTGGGTTGGGGTTCCGGGTAGCAATTCCGCCATCGCCGGTTGGCGCGCCAGAATGAATAGTTGTTGGTCGAGGCAATCAAACAGCCAGCCCAGCGCAGCGACCAGCAACACGAACCATTGATAACCGTTGAGCTCTCGATACCAACGGTAACGTCCTTCAGTTGTCATACCGACTCCATTTCATCGATCGAATTGGCACCAGGTTCTGGCAACAGGCAACTTAGCAAGAGATTACAAGCGATCAAGGTGAAGGCGACTCCGGCCGCCACGATTGCGGTCTTCGCTGCAGGAGTGGCACCAGGGACGAATCCCAGCGTTGCGATGACCTGAGTAACATACGCAAACGGAGTCCCCAACATGCGGCCACCAATATTCGCGGCAAAACTCTCACCAGTGCCCCGCAGATGGACCGGGAACACATGAGGCAAATAATTTCCCCAGAAACTGAACACAGCCACGGTGCAGAAGCCCGCAAGGAAGATTCCTATGCCCAGTAGCGAAACGCTCACATTATGAAAACCGGGGATCCAACTCAGATCTCCCGTCCAAAAGACGGACTCGTGACCTAGATAATAGCCGTAAAACACTAACGGTAAAATGATTAATCCGGGGATTAAAAAGAAGCGGAGCAAGTGGCGGCGACTGACAAAATGCACCACCAGCAGGGCCAGGGCAAAGCGACCGAATAGCCCGCCGAGTTCTTGCGATTTGGTGTAGTTGGCCGTGATCACCTGGCGAGATTTCCCTGCCGCAATTTTCGCCTGGAGTTCAGGTTTCCCTTCACCAGCAGCCTGCATCCTCGCTTGCACGGTATCAAGCCCTGGCAATATCTGCGGCAACTGCTGAAGGGCGCCGAAGGCAACGCCATAGCTACACGCAAACATCAGGGTGGTGACAATTGTCGTACGTTTGAGCTTGGGAGAGAACAACTCAGCGATGCTGGGTCGTTGCAACGTTCCTGCGGCTTTCTTCGCAGACCACTTGGGAGATTCGGGTAAAAAGGGGCGAATCACTATCAACGGGATTGCGGGGAGAATGCCGCTCATCATCGTGTAGCGCCAATCGGCATGTTGGCCGATAGGTTCAATCGTACCCCACACAGATTGCAGGAATTCGGGGATCTGAAGAGCAGGAAAACCCGTGGCATGCCGAGCTATGACACCGTTGGCAAAAGCCACCAACAATCCACCGAAAGAAGAAAAAGCCTGAGTGTAGCCGAGCACCTTCTCGCGCTGGACGGGATCATCAAACAGTTCCGCCAACCATGCCACTGCCGCCACGAATTCAACGCACACTCCAATGAACGTGGTAGTGCGAAAGAAGAGCAACATCCACAGGCTTGTCGAAAACCCCGACATAAAAGCCGACGTTGCATAAAGTAGAATACTCCAGGTGAGCACGCGTCGGCGACCAAAACGATCCGTCAGATAGCCTCCCAAGAGCCCAAAAATCCCACCGCAGACTGCCGGCACATAAAACAGCAGACCAAACCAACGAGCAAACTCCGGAGTCCCCGGCGAGATCCCCCCCAACTCCATCAACGCGTTGCGTGCCACTAAAGGCAACATCAGCAGTTCATAAATATCAAACGCAAAACCAATCGCGGCAATGATACAGACCAGCCACTGGACTGATGTGAGTCGTTTGGTTTCAGGCATCCGGAATTCCTTACAAGGAGAGGCAGGAGTAGAACGGCAGGGAAGACTGGCAAGGCTAGGAGTGGCCAATCATAACCGATTGCCACGGAAACGAGTAGGGCATACAGAAAGCGGAAACGATTCCCGCAAGTCCCGGCAGTTTAAAAGGAAAAATACCTAGGCCCGAAGCCATCGAGCTGCGTCTGCACTAGGTGACCAACTTGCGTCCAACTTAGCCTCTAAGAAAGTGCAGGTTGCGGGAATCTCCCGGGAATCACGATTGAAGTTTCCAGACAGGCGTGAGTACTGTAACTCTGCCGTGCCAATGCATTGCTACCAAAGGATGCATTACTGCGTATTGCCTTCCAATCCATCCAACGATGTCGGCACATACGAACAGTGATTTCCGCATCCAGCTAGGAAAGAATCCGGTCTAGAGAAGCAAGCAACTGATCGACTTCGTCGAGCGTGTTGTAGTGCACCAATCCCACACGTACGGCACTCCCTTTGTCGATGATCCCCAACGCCGTGACGGCCTCCACGGCAAAGTTGTGTCCCTGCCAAACGAAGATATTCTCCTCCGCCAAGGCCTTCGCAATGCGGTCTGGAGAGTCGCCCTCAACGATGAAGGAAACCGTCGGGACACGCCTGCCGAATGCCTGAGGATCCGTAATGCCCAAAATCTTTAATCCCGAGTACCTCTGTAAACCGGTGATCAAGTGGCTGGTAAGTTCGGTCTCGTAGTTGAAGAGGCAGTCCATCGCGGCATGTACTGCTTGCCGGCGCTCATTGAAATGCTTGTAGCGTTCATGGTACGACCCCGCCATCGAATTACCGATCCAGGCAAAGTATTCTACCGCCGCCGTGACTCCCGCAGCGCACTCGTGATTCTGGGTGCCAGTTTCAAACGCTTCGGGCATTTCATTGGGTGCAGGTCGAACCTTGTAAGGTTCCAACTTTTCCATCAGCTCACGACGTCCATAAAGCACACCCTGATGTGGACCGAAAAACTTATAGGGGGAGCAAACCAGAAAATCGCAATCGAGATCTTGCACATCGGTCGAAACATGCGGCACTGATTGAACCGCGTCGATGTAAGTCCACACTCCCGCCGCTTTCGCGATTGCGCAGATGGACTTGATGGGATGAATCGTGCCAGTCAGATTGCTGGCTCCCCCGATACAGAGCAGCCGCGTCTTCGATGTGATCATTTGGCTCAACTCGTTCAGATCGAACTCGAACGTTTCCAGATTGAAAGGCAACCACTTCACCTCTAGACCAATGTCTCTCGCGAGATGCAACCAGGGCGCAACGTTGGCATCATGATCCATCCGCGTCAGAATGATTTCCTCGCCCGGCGACAGCAGCTTGCCTAAGGAGCGGGAAATGTGCAGCGTGATCGTGGTCATGTTCTGACCATAGACGATGTCCTCCGCAGCAGGTGCATTAAGCAAGTCTGCCACCGCGCACCTCATTTCGTCCATCACAGCATCCGCTTTGACAGACGTAGCAAAGTAACCGCCCAAATTGGCGTTCCGCTCGTAAAGGCATTCGCTGATCCGGTCGACAACCGTTTTAGGCACCTGCGTACCACCCGGATTGTCGAAGTAAATCCGCAGCTTTCCACCATCGACAATTGCCAGCGAAGGAAACATCTCTCTTACTCTCTCGACGTCGTATTGCATGAAGTATCCTTGAAGTCAGGTAGGCTCTAGTCGCTCCGCTGAGTATCCCACAGTTTCGATTTTTCGCAAAGGAGAATTTGGAGAAGCTCGTCGTTGATAAGAACCAGTCGTGTGCACTTCCGGAAAGAGGTTGTTCACTAAATTTAAGAAGAACTACAAGGTCAATGGCAAATTCAAAGCGAATTCCAAAAGGGTCGAGAGCAATCCTGTTCGGCACAAGACTTGCGCAGTGAGATTTGGTCTTGCGCGCTTCTTCGTTTTCGTGCACGTTAGTTTTCATCAGGAAGCGGCATAAGAAGAAAAGGACAGGCACGATTCGGACTTCGTCAATATTCAACCCTATCGTAAGTAATTGCAAGTTAATAGGTTTAATGACCTGTCAGGGTTTCATGCCGCGCGAAAAGTGCCTTTCCTTTTTCGTCGACCTTAGAGGGGGATCGCCTTTATTTTGGTTGCCTCCTTGATTCCCAGCCATTAAAAAGGAGATGGGAGAGTTTTGCTTTCTGATCCACTGTTATCTCACCCAAGGATTTCGCTAATGACTATTCATCGTCCCCTTTCAATCCTATTAACGCCGCTAGTACTCTGCGCTTGCAATGCGATACTGCAGGCCTACAGTTTCATCGGCCTTGGAGACCTCCCCGGAGGAAGAAATAGTAGTAGTGCTTACGGCGTGTCCTCAAATGGCGCTGTGGTAGTTGGAAGTGTCGATTCCAGTTTCGGCCATGAGGCGTTTCGCTGGACAAGGAGTGGGGGGATGGTTGGCTTAGGGGACCTCGGTATCGGGGATCTTTTTCCCGGGAACGGCTTCAGCTTTGCGGCTGGCGTTTCCGTGGATGGATCGGTCGTCACTGGGACTGCCCATTCGCCAACTGGCTCAGAGGCATTTCGTTGGACCCAGGCGACTGGCATGGTAAGTTTGGGTGATATCCCAGATGGGATTAATTTTATTCTCGGCAATGCAATATCGGGGGACGGTTTGGTCGTAGTTGGAGAGGCCGATGCTAACTACACCTTCTACGCGTTTCGCTGGACAAGCGAGACCGGTATGGTCAACATGGGATTTCTTGACGGCGTTCCGCCAGAAGACCCCACTCTTGATTACAGCGCGGCCACGGGTGTCTCAGGTGACGGCTCAGTGGTTGTTGGACAGAGCAATTCAGGCGCGGGCGGCCAGGCATTTCGCTGGACCACTGAAGATGGCTTGGTCCCCTTAGGGGACCTTCCTGGTGGGAGATTTGGTAGTCGGGCCACCGCAGTTTCACTCGACGGCCAGGTTGTTGTTGGTCATGGAACATCTCTATCAACCCGCTACTTGGACGAAGCATTTCGCTGGACGAGCGCCGACGGCATGGTCGGTTTAGGTAAACTCAGCGGAAGTACTACTAGCATCGCAAATGGCGTTTCCGAGGACGGTTCGATCATTGTCGGGAAAAGCGAGGTGGCATTCGTCTGGGATAGCTTGTATGGAATGCGAAATCTTCAATCTGTCCTCGCAAATGACTTCGGACTGGGTTCTTCGCTCACTGGATGGAGCCTAGTTGAGGCAACTGCCGTTTCTGCGGATGGTCGGGCCATCGTTGGATTTGGAATCAATCCCGCGGGAGACGGTGAAGGCTGGCTCGCGATAATCCCCGAGCCTTCGACTTTTACGCTAATTGGATTTAGCCTCTTCGGACTGTTTGGGTTGCGGAAGACAAACAAGATGCGCATGAGCATCGGAAGAGAAGATTAGCCGGAGCCTCGTGCGACAGGGCGTTACCAAGCGGAGCTTGGGAACGAGAGGAGAAAGACAGAAACGTTTCGAGCTGTCTTTACCTATGTATCTCGGCTAACACGCGTTCATCGAGGCTTCGACTCCTCTGGCGGTTTTGTCTTTTCATCGCTCTCTTTCTATACTGCATTCATTCAACAAATGCTAAGTAAGACGCACCCACCTTTCGAACGCTACTTAGATGCCATCACTGCTAATTGCACTGAGCCGAAACATCAGCATGTGCCTTGTATCCGCTGGTCTTTGTTTGGCACTGCTCGTCTATACGAAAGAAAAAGTGTTAGAACAGTTTTCGCGACTTGGGTATAATCAGAAGCTCTTTCACTCCTAATCTGTGAGTCAGGCATGTCTGTCGAACAATCTTCCAACGCTGAGGCGAGTAATAACAAGCGAACGATTTTGAATTTTGCAAGATCCTTGTTGAAAGTGTTTGTTATCACGGTGCCACTTTACGTAGCTGGTATCGCGGCACTTAGTCACTTTACTACCGCAAGTGGTCTATCTCTCGGTTCGGCACTCTTCTTGATCTGGGTTGGCGCTACCATTACGTGGATCATTGCAGAATTGATTTCCTGTAGATCGATTCGCTTCGGAATGAAGACGATTCTCACAGCCACTACAGTTTTAGCACTTCTTTGCTTCTTAGCTGTTCACCATGTGCGACCTTACATGTCCCAACGTCAGGCCATAGCAATCCTCAAGTCGACCGGCGTCCGATACGAATCCCAAGCGCATGCTCCAGCATGGCTGCAGCGGCTGACGGGCCCAGAGAATTGTCAGGTCGTAACCGCTGTTCAAGGCCACCAGCAGAGCCGTCTCGAAGATAATCTCATGGAGTGCATCTCGGCTTCGCCGCACCTCTACGAACTCTTCATCGGTAATTCGCTTATCACCGACGCGGGGCTACGACATATCAAGGGAATGAACAATCTCTTGGCAATTGATTTGCCTAGCGGGCCGGATGTGAGTAATGCCTGCCTGGCCCATTTGCCAGCAATGAAACAGCTCAACTGGATCGATGCGAGCGATGTGCCGGTCAAGGATGAAGGCTTAGCGTACCTATCAACACTGACTCAAATCGAGCAGATCGAACTCAACCGATGCCAAATCACGGATGCAGGCTTGATGCACTTGCGACGGCTCACGAACCTTCGTCGACTTGTTCTGGATAACAACGAAATTACGGATGATGGCCTGAAACACATTCAACCACTGACAAAACTAGTGATGTTGTCACTTGAAGATACGCAGATTACCGACGACGGTCTTAAGTTACTCCAAGATTTCGACAATCTGCAATACCTGCGGCTTAGTGGAACGTCGATTACGGATGATGGTTTGAAGTATATTGCTAGACTGAAGAATTCGTTGAGAGCCTTGGAAATTGAGAATACACAAATCACCGATGAGGGCTTACGGAAGGAGCAAATGGCCTTTTCACATTGCACTATCATCAATAGCAAATTGCCGCAGGGCTCGATTCAGAGACGTACTTTCATCAATAACCAGATGTTTAATGGTTATTTGATGTACCGTCAACGAACGTCCAAGTTGCGAAATGACCCGTACGCTTTCTAGAATGGTTTGAACTGCAATGAACTTGAATCCCGAATTCACTGACACACAAGCTTCCAGAGATGGCACAAAAAAAGTCGTAGAAATGGGCCATTCGAATCGTGATAATGGGACTTGCCGTATACTAGGCCTAGTTCATTGACAATTGAGAATAGTCGTCGCGGGTCGGGCGGTGGTCTGTCCTCGGCCGGATCGGGTGACGCTGCGCTTTTGTTGCCTCAGAGCACTTCGAATTTTGCATCGCCGTGGTGGAGTTTTGTTTTAAACACTATGGCCGCCATTTCAGGCAAACACTAGAAAATAAGGGATCAGACGAGATCACATCAATTAATTATTTTTTGCTTTTTTCAGTTTTCAAGAAAGTGGCCGCGCAAAACGTCCTGCCATCAAGCGCAGAATCGATAGAAGATGATCGGACTTGCGCGGTCGCAGTCAGTCGGCAAACGCTCAACCAGGATGGATCCCTATCTCTGCTGAGAGGACCTTTCAGCCTCCCATGCCCGTGGTCTCCGTAGGGGGCCGGCGCAGTAGGCTGAAGTACCCAGATACAAGAGTTAATGCGTTAAAAACAATCCGATCGAGTTCGCTACGCGTCAGGCTGAACACTTTGCTCCTCAGTCGGCGACTCTACTTTCTCACCACTAAGTTTCTTCAGAGCGTCTTCGACCTGCTTGAGCCGTTTTTCCGCTGCAGCTTGAGCCTCTTCTGCTACTTTGAGATCGGTTTGAAGGCGGGCAGTTTCCTCTTGCTTGGTCTTTGCATCCGCTGCGAACTCAACCTGTTGTTTCTCAAGACGCTTACGGGCAATCACGGGATGATCCCAGCCAAGGTTCCATTCGATATAGGGCAGGTCTTTTTCCAAACCAATCGCTCCATCGTAAGAAACATTGGTCTTCCAGAGATAGATTTTCTGTAGGCGTTTAAGACCACGAATTGGGTCAAGCACTTTGTCACTAACATCCGTGCCATAGAGATTAAGTGATTCCAGTCGCTCAAGCCCGGAAAGATACTGAGCAGCATCGTCCGAAAAACTGGAGTTTTCGACCGAAAGCTTAGAAAGATTCGAGAGTTTGGCTAGTTCCGACCAACCCTTGTCGCTCGCTTGGGCGCCACGCAGATTCAATGAGATCACGTGGTGCGCTACGTCGTTGAGCAAAGCCAACGCGTCATCATTTGCCGGCTCCGAAGAAAGCGCAAAGGATACATCCAACAGATTGCTCTTGGCAAAGTGTGGCATTACCTGGGCGCCGGCGCTGCGCAACCGTTCGATGGCCTCCTCAGAAGCTGGATCGACTTCCGGCATCGGCAAGGGTTTCAGCTTGGGAGGCTCTGGCTTGGCATCAGGTGCTTCAGTTTCTGCTTTTGCATCTGGAGAACTCTTTTCAGCCTCAGTTGCTGGAGTGCTCTCTTGATCAGAAGAACCGAAATTTGCCCCTTCTTTGATCCAAAGGGCTACCAGATCGATGGCGGCTTGATCAAGTGGATCGGCCCCCTTGGGCATCCGCTTCTTGCTACCGGCTGGTAAGACTAACCGCTCGTAGAGTTCACTCTCGTCAGGATTACCGGCGACGATTAAATGCTCGTCGTCTGCAAGCTTCTCCTGGATCGCCGCAGCCGATTGCAGGCGGAGTTTGCCCATTGCCTTTTTCTCGCCATGGCACTTGGTGCAATTGGCTTCGAAAACTGGTAAGACTTGCTTCTCAAAATCCACCGCTGCTCGGGCAGCTGGTGCTGAGACAATAGATGTGAAAAATGCGAATGCTGAGAAACTTAAAATTAGACGTCGCTGCATAGTAGGAGACTCCTTGTAAGGGTTAGCTTACGAGTATAACTGAGAGAGTATTGCCCTTCAAATAGGGCCGGGTGGAGGAAGTTTTTTCACTTTTCCTCATCATGGAGTTGCCCAGTGCGACCAATAGCTGAGCGCGACCCACGGTCACGGCTTTTTTGGGGTTTCATACCCTCACTGTCCACCCACGTAGTGATAAAAGCGACATTGCCCCCCACCAGAAAGCGACCGTCGTAATGGCGTAGGCCAACGATGACAATTCAGGTGTGTGGATCCATGAGGCGAATAGAGTCTCGTAAAGCCATTGTTTGGTGGTCTGAGTTCCAACGTGGGTCACACTCAACAGCACTGCCGAAAGCCCAGAGGCAACGAAGACCAGAATAGCGTTGACGCCAACCACTTCAAAAGCGCGACCGATTTTTCGCCAGCCCCAGATGTCGAATTTCAAGAGCGAACCAGCTAGCACAACCAACGCCCAGCCGGCGGTAAGCACCACAAAGCTACTGGTCCAGATTTTTTTGTTGATCGGAAACGCAGTACCCCACAAAAGTCCGAGCCCAATGCAGATCACTCCAGCGGTTGTCAACCAACCGACTGTCTTAATCGTTGCTCCGCTACGCTGAATGAACAACCCTGCCCAGTAGCCAAACAGCGCGGTGACAATCGCAGGCAATGTACTCAGCAGACCTTCTGGGTCTGTCTTTTCGGAAGTCGCTTGGGTGTACATGTGGCTCTCGCCAATCACTTTACGATCGACGACGCGTACCAAGTTTCCTTCGGGTGAAAGATTCTCTTGGTAATCACCGCTGGGAAACCATGCCAACAAAGCCCAGTAACCCAACAGAAGCACAACTGAAACGATGGCCTGCCCCCGGAGCCCAAGACGTAGCACAATTAGCGATGCAGCAAAGTAAACCACCCCGATTCGTTGTAAGACGCCAGGGAATCGCCAATTGTTGAGATCAATCGATTCGGCATTGCCCGTCACGAAATTAAAAATGGCACTCGACCGATTCAAGAGCAAACCCAGAAGAATCAAAACAGCCGACCGTCGGGCGATCCGCCAATAGACCGCAGGAGAGATTGTTGTCCCAGTCCGATACTTGCGAAGCGAATAGGCCATGGCAGTTCCCACGATGAACAGGAAGAATGGGAACACCAGATCGGTCGGTGTCCATCCATGCCAGTCAGCATGGCCCAAAGGCCAGTAAAGATGGCCCCAATCCCCCGGATTATTTACCAGGATCATTGCCAGAATCGTAAAGCCGCGAAAGACGTCAAGTGCCAACAGCCGTGTCGTTGGCAAAGTGGCTTCGGGTACCGATGCTTTTGATAGGTGGTCTGCCATCTATCCCTCTCTTTACTAGGAAGAGACGATCTCTGAATAATTTAATTGCGTTCTCCGGCAGTCCGGCAGGGACTCCAAGAATGTGCGACCATAGTACTTCGAGTGAATACGCGGATCGAGAATCACAACGCGACCGTGATCGGTGCAAGTGCGAATCAGTCGGCCAAAACCTTGCTTGAGTTTCAACACCGCTTCGGGAAGTTGGTATTGTCGGAATGGTTCGCCACCAGCCTTGCGAATCTCTTCAAAGCGGGCTTCCAGCAAGGGCCGATCTGGCACACTGAACGGCAGTTTGGCAATGATTACCAATTGCAGGGCGTCTCCTGGCACGTCGACACCCTGCCAAAAACTGTCGGTTCCCAAGAGCACCGCGCGAGGATCGCGTTTGAACAGTTCAATCATCTGGGTCCGTGGTGTTCCGTCGGCCTGGCTCAGTAGGTTGAGATTGTTGGTTCGCAGCCACGGAGCGAGGTTTGCCGCGGCCTTGCGGAGCATGTTGTAACTGGTAAACAACACAAAAGCATGGCCGTCGCTCTCGCGGACGAAATGGCGAATCATTTCAAACGACGCCTTATCGAAATCATCACTTTGCTTGGCAGGATCAGGCATGCCACGAAGGGTCACCAGTTCTGCCTGCATCTGATAGTCGAAAGGACTGCCGAGCTGCAAAGTCTCGCTCTTGACAAGTCCTATACGTTCGCGGAAGAAATCAAACCCACCCTTCTTGCCGACAGCCAAGGTGGCACTGGTGAGAATTGCCGTAGGAACCTGGTTGAATAGTTCATCCCGCAGCACGGGTCCCACGTCGATGGGTGAGGCCAGCATCGACAAGCGTGGCGCGCCACGTCGAGTCCTATAGGCCTCAACCCAATAAACTGCGTCGGCGAGCTGTTGACGGTGCCAGCAATTCAACTCTCCTGCCAAGGCTATCAGGCGATCGTGGGCGGCAATGTAATCTTGGCGTTCAGTTTCCTCATCTTGTAGATCACCAACTCGCTTTACCTCGCGGGCCAGATTCTGTAGCTCACTGCTGAGATGGTTAGAAACATCGAGTGGAGCCGTCACTCGTCCGTTCGTCGGAGCTTTGCCTTCTTGCCAGTCCAAGAGGTCAGCAAACAACTCGTCGGCCATCACGCGCGAGCGCTCGACCTTCTGTTGCAGATCTCGCATATCAGGATGAGAAAGCAGTCCCTTATGCGTTCGGTCGCTATAAAGCCGACTCAGCTGGTAATCAAACTGTCCCGTAGTGAGTCGAATCCCCAAATGATCGGCGGCTACCGCTTCGACGGTATGTGCTTCATCAAGCACAACCACATCGTAATCGGGCAACATGCTCACCCCCGCGCGGCGAAGTGCGAGGTCACTGAAGAACAGGGCATGATTGACAATCAAGAGTTGTGCAAGTTGCGCTCGCTTGCGATCCTTGTAGTAAAAACACTGCTTGAAGGTAGGACAGTTGCGACCCATACAGTTGCCGTGGTCGCTTGCCACTTCCTCCCACACTTGGGGGGAGGGCTGAAAGGAAAGCGTGCTCCGTGAGCCATCATCAGTGGACTCGCTCCATTGGCGTATCTCGCGAAGCTCGTCGAGGGCACCCTGGGTGTCGAACAAACTGGGTGCCCGTGCCAAGGCCTTGTGCATACGACGCAACGAAATGTAATTGCTGCGTCCCTTGACGAGAACCGCTGAGAACTCGCGCGGGATCACACTATTCAAGAGCGGAATATCTTTCTGAATGAGTTGCTCTTGCAGGCTGATCGTGTGAGTAGAGATGACGATTCGCAAAGGCTTCTTATTCTTATCGTCGCTTCCTTCGTCATTAGTTGCCGCCAGAATTGCCGGGACCAAATAGGCGAAACTCTTACCAACGCCCGTTCCTGCTTCGACCACAAGATGCGATTTATTCCGGATCGCTCTCTCGACAGCATCGGCCATCTCCAATTGCTGTGGCCGCCGTTCATACATCGACAAGCGCCGAGCGATTGCACCGGTGGGTCCCAGGATGTCTTCAGTAGCGAGAGGTGTTGTCGAGGGCATCGATCCTTCAATCAGCCGCAAGTTTCAAGTAGCAGGAAACTATCGCGGTTTGCTGGTAATCACACCTTCATCGGGGCTGCTGGCCGTAGCGTACAGTTTTCGAGGAATACGACCGGCAAGATAAGCCAGCCTGCCCGCTTCCGTAGCGTGGCGCATTGCATCTGCCATGAGAAGCGGATCCTGAGCGTGAGCGATTCCCGTGTTCAAGAGCACACCATCCACTCCAAGCTCCATCGCAATCGTCACATCGCTCGCTGTGCCGACGCCGGCATCGACGATTACGGGGTAATCAGGATCTCCGTCCTTGAGATACTCCAGACAAATGCGAATGTTATTAGGATTGAGCACCCCCTGCCCTGACCCAATCGGGCTCCCGGCTGGCATGACGCTGGTAGCACCTGCTTGCTTTAATCGCCGCGCGATCACGGGATCATCCGTTGAATAACAAAGTACCTGAAAGCCTTCGGCCACCAAACGCTCCGTTGCCTCAAGCGTGGCAATCGGATCAGGGAGAAGGGTTTTGGTATCGCTCAAAACCTCGAGCTTGACCCAATCGGCCCCGGGATTCTCTATCCCGACTAAGATCTCACGGCCCAGGCGAGCGACACGAACTGCATCGTCAGCCGAAAAGCAACCTGCCGTATTGGGGAGCAAGGTGTATCGCTCTGCGTCGATGAATTCAAGCAGGTTGTTGCCCGCAGCGTCGATTAGTCGTTCGCGTCGGACAGCCACAGTGATGCAATCGGTGCCCGACCGTCCGAGTGCCTCCCCCATCAATTCATAATTGGCATACTTTCCCGTGCCAACGATCAGACGACTATTGAGGGTATGAGTACCAATCTTAAGTGTGGACTGGATTTGTAAGTCGGTCGACATATCTTGCTCTATCCTGGTAATTGCCGTGTGTCGCGTTGCGTCGCGGCTTGACGAAATACTACTTACCCACCGCCAACGAGGGTAACCACTTCCACGCGATCCCCCTCTTCCAAGGGAGTTTGAGAATGTTGGGCGCGGGGCACAAGTTCCAGATTTCGTTCCACGGCCAACATACGGGGATCTAGGGCCAACTCTGCGATTAGCTCAGCAACCGTTGAACCATCGGGCAATTCACGTTTCTTACCGTTGACGCTCAACTGCATAACTTTATTACTCATCTCGAACAAACGCAGTGCGGAATGATCCCCCAGCCAACTTGACGAAAGTACCTCTCTGGAGCGCACCTTTGGCACTCAAGCTCGGATTCCAAGGAATCGCATACGCACTAACCTCGCCGCTGACTGCTTCGGCAATATAAATCAAACTACTGCCAATCTGGAAGGGGGACGAGCCGCGAGGCAGGCTTGCCAAGCCAGTAACCATGAGAAACTTTGGATTCTTACTCAAGCCGGGAAAGTCTTCCTGGATATTTTTCTCAAAAAAGGCGACGAACTCTCCCGTACGTTGACTTACTACCGCGGCTCGCAGGTCCCCCGTAAGAAAATCGAGGAAATAGAATGCTTCTTGATCTTCGTCGACATAGCCTGTAGCAATCGCAAAGTTTTTTTCGCCATGGGTGGCGGTAGCTTGTACCGGCACTGCTTGTCCGATTCCAAACCAGCCAATTGACACAAGAATGCCGACAGATATTCCAAGCACCAACAAAGTCGCCTGGCTGCAAATACGCTGGACCATTTTTTCTCTCCCCGAGGAAGGTTCTGTGTTGTGGCCAACCGTGCGAAATCCTAATCGGACGGAGGCTGCGAATCTATCGAGCTCTCTCTCCATCGTAATCCGCAGGAGTGTGGGTTTCTAGGTGGGAGATGCTATCCCTCGTTCAGGACGGCATAATCTCTGTTTGTCTCCACGAGAAAGCGAGATATCCTGAAACCCCTGGAGCTACAATGGGGCGACTATTTGTTTTTAAATCCTGGCAGCTGAAATCGGAGAAGTACTACACTTCACGCTATGTCATTCAACACGATTGTGGACTTGCTTTCAATTCTGGCCGCAGGGCTCGTAGCTGCGCTCATCTGTCGGCGGTTAAAGATTTCGGCAATTGTCGGCTATTTGATCATCGGTGCCCTGCTCGGAGCAGGCGTTTTAGACTGGGCGGGTCGAGACAATCACGACATCGAAGCCATCAGTGAAGCGGGCGTCTTCTTACTCCTCTTCTCGATCGGATTGGAGTTCTCTCTCGATGATCTCCTGCGACTTGGCAGGCAACTCGTCGTTGGTGGCAGTGTACAGATGGCATTGGTGGCAGTCCCAGCCGGGCTGATTTTCCAAGCCCTCGGCTACAGTCTCACGTCATCCATTGTGATGGCGGCAGCCCTCTCGTTTAGCTCAACAGTGCTGGTCTTCAATGCCTTGGTGGAATACGGAGAATCTTCCACGCCTCACGGAAAACGGGCGATTGGAATCTTGCTGTTTCAAGATATGGCGCTCGTGCCACTCCTGCTCTTGGTGCCCATGCTGACCGGCGACGCAGCACCCTCGATCGGAGACGTCTTTCGACTGGCGGCGGCGTCCTTATTGTTCGTAGGTCTCATCTTGGTTAGCCGCTATGTACTCGCGGGTTGGCTCATACCCAGCCTGGCCAACTATCGTAGCCCAGACATTATTATCCTCTTTACAGTGGTTGCCCTAGGAGGCATTACACTGACGGCTCATGCACTGGGTCTCCCGGCAGCAGTCGGAGCCTTTGCCGCAGGATTGGCCTTCGGAGGAAACCGGTGGAGTGCACAAATTGAGGCGCTCACCCTTCCGTTTCGTGAAACCTTTGCGGCCGTGTTCTTCGTCAGCTTGGGCCTTTTACTCGACACGCATATTGTTTTAGAGTCACCACTGCGATTGCTCTTGTTGATCGCGGCTGTTATCCTCCTGAAAGCAATTGCAGCCTGCCTGGCATTGCGGCTGACTGGACTTTCTTGGCGCAGCTCATTGGGAATCGGAATCGGCCTTGCACACATTGGAGAATTCGCATTCGTCCTTACGCGATTGGCTTGGCAAGAGGACGTGATTTCTGCCGAAGAATATCAGTTGATGAATGCGGTTGCCATCGGATCGTTGATACTTACCCCTCTGCTCTTGCGAGCCGGCCTGAGATGGGTTGAGGCGGTCCAAGAGCAAGAAGCACCACCACCGAGCAATGGATTGCTGCAACCCTCATTGGCAGGGGCGCTTGTCATCGGGATCGGCCCCATCGGCAAGCAAATCGCCAGTTACCTCGAAACCCAGGGCATCGATGTCTCTTTGATTGATCGCAGCCCGATCAACCTCTATCCTTTTGAGCAATTGGGGTTCCATACCGCAGCAGGAGATGCGACCAAGCCGGAGATACTTCGCTCTGCACACACCCATGAAGCTGGATTGGTGGTACTTTGTGTCCCCGACGATCTCATTGCCCTACGTATTCTGGAGCAAGTACGCCGCCTCAACGACCAAGCGCAAATCATAGTGCGCTGTCGGTATCAATCGAGTGTCGCCAGTTTTCACAAGGCAAAAGTTCAATTTGTGGTAAGTGAGGAACAACAGGCTTACGAAAGCATGATCGGTTTCCTGTCTGGTTTCTTCCGAAGCTCATGAACAGCCGCCCACCTTCATTGTCGCGCAGTTGGGAATGACGCGGTCTGCCAGCTTGGCTTTCTTGGGCCCGTGCCTATAATCGGACATGACCATCTGAATGCTCCTGACTGCTAGAAACCGGATTTGGCCATGAATGCGACTTTACTCGACCTTCCTACTACGTTAGCTGATCTCCGTGAGAGGGGTTGGCAATCCAAAACCGTTAAACAAGAGATTCACGACAACTTTCTCCATCAGCTCCAGAACGGCGAGGAACTCTATCCCGGTATAATCGGATATGACGACTCGGTAATCCCCGAGCTGAACATTGCAATTCTAGCCCAGCACGACATTCTCTTCTTAGGTGAAAAGGGACAGGCGAAGAGTCGACTCATGCGATTGATGGCTAACTTTCTTGATGAAGCGATCCCCTATATCGCTGATCCAGAAATCCCGTTGCACGACGATCCCTACCGCCCCATCACGCGGCGTGGTCGCGAACTCGTCGCAAACCGTGCTCCAGAGGATGTTCCCATCGGCTGGTGGTCGCGCGAAGATCGCTATGCTGAGCGGTTATCCCCCGGCACCAAGTTCGCTGACATTATCGGCGAAATTGACCCAGCTAAACTCGCCTCAGGAATCAGCATGAGTGCCGAGGACGCGTTGCACTTTGGATTAATCCCTCGCATGCATCGCGGCATTTTTGCCATGAACGAATTGCCGGAACTTGATGAGCTCGTGCAAGTTGGGTTGTTCAACATTCTCGAAGAGCGCGATGTGCAGATACGCGGCTATCCGGTGAAGTTTGATATCGATGTGCTTATTCTCTTCAGCGCGAATCCTGCTACCTACAACCGTAGCGGCAAAGTGATCCCCCAACTTAAGGACCGCATCGGTTCGATGATCCAGACACACTATCCACTGGAACGCGAACTCGGGGTGCAGATTTTGGAGCAGGAGGCAGAGGATATGGGGGAAGGCAGAAGTGAGAAGGCGGATGAATACACTCCCTCTTCCCCCCTCCCTCCTCCTCCTTCCGTCATCGTTCCCTACTTCATGAAGGAACTTGTTGAGGAAATCAGTCGTGCTGCCCGCAATTCCAAATATGTCGATCAAGAATCTGGGGTGAGTGCTCGACTTTCAATTGCCAATTATCGCACGATGCTAGCCAGCGCCCGACAACGTGCCGCGATGCTGGGTGAGTCTCCTGCCGTTCCGCGGATAAGCGACCTGGGGCACATCTATGCTTCGTCGCTCGGCAAACTTGAGTTGGACCTTATGGGGACGCATCAAATGAGCGAGAAGCAAGTACTCGACGCCGTACTAGCCGAGGCTATCGCCACAGTATTTAGTGAGTACGTCGACAAGCATGGCTTGGCCGAGATCGCACAGATTTTTTCTCAGGGCGTGAAAATTGAAGTCGGCGACATGCTGCCGTCGTCGCACTATGCAAATCTTCTCAAGCGAGTCCCTCCCGTGTGGGACAAGGCATTTGAGGTGAACGCCAGTGAAAACGAAGCTGTGCGTGCATCCTGCGTTGAATTCGTATTGGCGGGACTCTATTCCACCGACCAGATCAGCCGCAGCCAATCACATGGTCGGATTGTGTACGAAGTGTGATTAGCGATTAGCCATGAAATCCATCCGGCCCCATCGTATCGAGTGGTCGATTGTGCTTTAATGCAGGATTAAGCATTAGGAATTTAGCTCGCCAGTAACGTTACTGATGCTTCTTGGCTAGAACGACCCGGTTGGTATGCCTTCCTATGCAATTTGAACTCGAATCACCATTCAAGCCCGCAGGAGATCAGCCTGCTGCCATACGCCAACTTGTGGCGGGACTTACTTCTGAACAGCGCGAACAAGTGCTCATGGGAGTCACCGGAAGCGGCAAGACCTTCACGATGGCTAATGTCATCCAAGAAGTTCAGCGGCCAGCGCTGGTTCTCTCACACAACAAAACCCTTGCAGCGCAGCTTTATAGTGAGTTCAAGGAATTCTTTCCCCGCAATGCGGTCAGCTACTTTGTCAGCTACTACGACTACTACCAACCCGAAGCCTACATCCCTCAACGGGACATCTACATCGAAAAGGATGCATCGATCAATGAGGAGATCGATCGCATGCGTTTGGCAACGACAAGTTCCCTTGTCAGTCGCCGCGACGTGATCGTTATTGCCAGCGTGTCGTGTATCTATGGATTGGGTTCGCCGGAAGACTACAAGGAGATGATGGTTGGCCTTCAAGTGGGTGGCACGCTCGATCGAGACGATGTGCTTACCAAGCTGATCGATATCCAATACGAGCGCAATGACACGGACCCATCCCGCGGTAAGTTCCGGGTTCGCGGAGACTGTGTGGAGATCTGGCCTTCTTACGAGGAGTTTTCCTACCGTATTGAATTCTGGGGCGATGAGATCGAGCGGCTTTCGATTATTGACCCCACCACTGGAGAAACTATCGACAGCCTCCAAGAGGTGTTCATCTACCCTGCCAAGCATTTCGTGTTGCCGGAGGAGCGGATCCACAATGCCGTGGATAACATTCGTCAAGAACTCCGTGATCGCTTGGAGCTGTTTCGCTCCCAGGGTAAACTGCTTGAAGCCCAGCGACTTAATGCCCGCACACGATTCGATGTCGAGATGATGCTAGAGATGGGCTACTGCCCCGGCGTGGAGAACTATAGCCGCCATTTGAGTGGTCGTGCTGCTGGGGAACCCCCCTTTACTCTTTTCGATTTCTTCCCTGATGATTTCTTGCTTTTCATAGACGAGTCCCACGCCACCGTATCACAAATTGGTGCGATGTATGCTGGCGACCAAAGTCGCAAAACTACGCTTGTCGAGCACGGTTTCCGGCTGCCAAGTGCGATGGACAATCGACCGCTGAAGTTCAATGAGTTTCAAGAGCGGTACAAGGATGTGGTCTATGTCTCCGCCACGCCTGCCAAGTATGAACTTGAACGCACAGGTGGCGAAGTGGTTGAGCAAGTCGTGCGTCCGACGGGACTCTTGGACCCAGAGATCGAGGTGATTCCCGCCCGAGGACAGGTACCGCATTTGCTCGAACAAATCCGCGCTCGTGCCGCGGCCAATGAACGTGTGCTTGTGACCACACTCACCAAGCGAATGGCCGAAGATCTGGCAACCTATTTTTCTGACGAAGGTATCCTCTGCAAGTGGTTACATAGCGAGCTGGATGCCTTTGAGCGAGTTGAACTCCTACGCGACTTACGGCAAGGTCGTTTCGAGGCGCTGGTGGGCATCAATCTTCTACGCGAAGGTTTAGATCTTCCTGAAGTCTCGCTAGTGGCGATATTGGATGCTGACAAGGAGGGCTTCTTGCGAAGCGAAACCTCGCTCATGCAAACAATCGGTCGTGCAGCTCGCAATGTGAACGCCAAGGTAATCCTCTATGGCGATAAAGTGACTAACTCGATGCAAAAAGCAATCGACGAGACCGCGCGACGCCGCAAATTGCAAGAAGCCTACAACATGAAGCACGGCATCACACCAGAAACCGTTCGCAAAGCGATTCACCGTGGCATTGAAGCGACCGCTGCCGCCCACGCCCAGGCGAATGCAGCCGTCGGGAGAACTGAGGAAACGAAGTATATCACCGAAGAATACATTGCCGAGTTGGAAACCGAAATGCTGGCCGCGGCCGATGCGTTGGAATTCGAGCGAGCCGCCGCGATTCGTGACCGCATCGAAAAGATGCAGGATGCTATCGGCGAACCGGTCGACTCGATCAAGGACAAAGCCGAAGGCAAAGGCCACCGAGGGAAGCGCGGCAAGAAAGCAGCGAGCGGAAAAGTGCCTCGGCCGAAACGCGGCGTATAGTAGCGGCCAAAGAGCAGCACGAAACGTACGGTCCGTGATCTGCATTACCCACTCTTCACTCAAGTATTCACTTGTTTGTTTGATAATTTTGGTTGTATTTATAGCCATATTGCATTACATTGCCTTGCGCCCGCTCACTCTCAAGCTATAGCTTCACATCCTGGGAGGTAACGATGAATTCTTCTGTTGGTGCTGGGCGACTCTGCCCGGTCTATTTGTTTGTTCTACTTGCGGCGCACACTATCTGTGGCTGTGCCGCTGTTTACGCTCAGACCACTGCCACCTGGACAGGTGGTGGAGGTGACTCCAACTACAACACGGCAACCAATTGGGACATAGGTCAAGTTCCGATCAATACTCTGACGGACGATTTTGTCGTCGTCATTCCCACGAGCCATACGGTGAACTTCAATGTACCAGGCACAGGGCATGAGGTGTTTCAACTCTCTCTGGCCAGCGGTTCATCACTAAACATCAATCCAGGACGCGCTCTAGAAGTCGTCGATGCTTCTGATATTGCTGGACTTCTCAGCACGGACAACGGAACTTACCTTGGCAATACCTCTGCATCGACCTTGTCGGGAACCTCGCCGCGCATTCTTGCGGAAGGAGGCGGAACTCTGCGGGTGGGTGGAACTTCATTGGTCAACACATCCAACTCCGGCGATCTTGTCGTTTCCCAAGGTCCGGGGTCGTTGGCTGATCTCTCCACGGTATTGTCGGTCAACTCTGATGCTGATTTTGGTGGTTCACCAATTCGCCGTATTCTTGCGGCTGATGGTGGGACGGTCGACCTTTCGAACGTGACAAACATCGTCGGTGGACGCGGGGGCGACAGTCTGCGATTGGAGGTTGTCAACGGCGGTGACTTGCGACTCGACCAACTGCAAACCATTAGTGGCAATCGCAACGTGCGAATCACTAGCGATGGAACCGCAATCAACCTTCCTCTACTGCAAAACATCCATGGAGGGGTTCTATTCGAATTGGCAGGTGGTCAGATTCTTTCTCTACCGCAGCTTGCCACCATCGACGGCACTGGCAGCAGCATGTCAACTCTCTTGCAATCCTCTCCCGGCGGACAGATCAATGCCCCCAACCTCACCGACTTTCAAAACGCGACTCTGGCGATCAACAGCGGTGAGACTGTCTCGACAGGTAATCTAGCCAATATCAATGGTTCGCGACTTTATCTCTCTGGAGGTCAGACGTTTTCCAGTGTCACGGCGAGCTCTTACAGTTCAGCCAGCATGTTTGGCAGCGGCGATTTCTTCCTAGCTGATGGTGTCGGTAGTAATCTTGATCTATCCAGCCTGACGAGTCTCAATTTCGATCAAGACTTCGGCGGCTCGCCGATCTACACGATCGCCGCACGCAATTCTGGCATCGTCGATCTCTCAGAAGTGACGAACATCGTGGGCGCCCGGGGGGGTGACAGTTTGAGACTAGAAGCAACGAGTGGCGGCGACCTGAGGCTCGACAAACTGCAGTCTATCAGCGGCAATCGCAACGTGCGGATTACTAGCGACGGCACTGCCATGAACCTGCCGATGCTTCAAAGCATAGAGGGAGGTGTGTTATTCGAGTTGGCGGGAGGCCAGTCACTCTCTCTGCCTCAGCTTGCCTCGATCGATGGCGCTGGAAGTAGCATCTCGACTCTCCTGCAATCCTCTCCAGGGGGGGAAATCAATGCGCCGAACCTCACCATTTTTCAGAATGCCACTTTGGCCATCGACACCGGAGAGATAGTCACCACAGGCAGCCTGGCCAGTATTGATGGCTCGCGATTTCATATCACCAGTGGCCAATCGTTCTCCAACGTCACGGCAAGTTCCTACAATTCCGCCAGCAATTTTGGAGGGAGTGACTTCTTTTTAGCCAATGGAGTGGGTAGTGAGCTCGATCTCTCCAGCCTGACAAGCCTCAACTTTGATCAAGACTTCGGCGGATCTCCGATCTACACGATCGCCGCTCGCAATTCTGGAGTCGTAGATCTCTCGGAAGTGACCGACATCGTTGGCGCCCGTGGCGGCGATAGTTTACGGTTGGAAGCGTCCGGCGGAGGTGAACTCCGTCTCGGCAAACTACAAACCATCAGTGGCAATCGCAACGTACGAATCACCAGCGACGGCACCGTGATTTCTCTACCTAAACTTGAATCGGTTAATGGCAGCGTGCTGTTTGAACTTGCTGAGAATCAAACGCTCAATCTTCCAGAACTTCAATTTTTCGATGGCGCTGGGAGCAGCTCCAGTGCTGTACTCGAGGCCCCCGATGGAGGAACTATCCATGCACCGAAGCTCACGACCATTCGTCGCAGCCAAATTAACTTGGCTCCAACTCAAACTTTGAACCTGGGTACCCTGACCGACATCAACGGCTCGCGAATCCGCGTCACAGGCGGGCAGAGTTTCTCTGCAGCGGCCTCCTCGTACGACTCCTCGAATTATTTCGGAGGAGGAGACGTCTTCGTAGCCGAAGGACCAGGTAGTACTCTCACTTTGAGTTCCTTGGCGAGTATTGATTTTGATCAAGACTTCGGAGGAGCGCCGGTTTACACGATTGGGGCCAGGGACAACGGCACGGTAGATTTGTCGGGTTTGGCGACCGTAGTCGGTGCCGCGGGAAATGACTTCCTCGAATTTCGAGCCGAAACCAGTGGCAAGATTGATCTTTCTTCACTCAGCACCACTTCGCAAAACACGCGTTTTGTAGCCACCAGCGGTGGCCAACTTTTATTTGGTCAGTTGAACAATTTCGACACCGAACTGTCCGCCACCGACATCGGCTCTGAGTTGGTATTCCAACAAGGAGTTCTCATGGGTGCCAACACCACACTCTCGGTGCAGAATGGTGCGGAAGTACGTGTTGATGGTGCGTACCTCTTCGAACAAACCGACGAAGCAGACGTCGATCTCAACGCCGCAATTGTCCGTTTCGAAGGCATCGGTGGTCAACAGGTCGAAGTCGGCGGCACAGATTCCGGCATCGGAGCCTTCACTAGTGGCAACTTCGGCATGGGCCAAATGAGAATCGGCACGACCACTCAGCGCACCTCCGTCGATCTATTAGACGTAATCGACAACGGCAACCGCGGCGGAGGAGGAGAGTCGGAAGCTCTCTACTTATTTGGCCTCGGTGGACCGACGGGGCTGCGTATCCTCAACAGTTCCGCCTTGGTGCTGAACGGCATCAACGTCTATGCGTGGGATCCAGTGGCCGGTGCCCAGGTGCATCTCAATAGCCTGTTTGGCCCTGGTGATTTGCGGATTCCTTACGACGATGGTTTCCTGCAGTTGGCTCCGCTGGATTTCCAATGGGCAAACAACGCCGGAGGTGATTTTAATCTCGGCGGCAATTGGAGTGATGGTCTGGTCCCCTTGGGAAGCGATTCTGCGATCTGGAATCTCGGCAGCGTTGGTGGATACACGGTCCAGTTCGGCACGAATGTGGCCACTGATAGTGCAATCATAAAGAGTGATCGGGTCACCTATGATCTGAGTGGATTTCAATATAGTCTCGCCGCGCTCAACGCCACGACCGGATTGGTCGTTGGGCAAGATGCCAGCGATAACGCCAATCTGACTATCAGCAATGGCACGGTCCAAACCAAAGACGTGCGAGTTGCCGCCGCCGCTGGATCGCAGGGAACACTAACGATAGGTCCCTCAGGAAGCCTGCAGGTCGACAACGACGTTGTCCTCGGCGGAGGTACTGGCACCTTGCGAGTGATCCCAAACAACCAAGTCACGGTGGCGGGTAATGTAATCATGTCTGGCGACGGTCGCCTGGAAGGGACAGGACTCACGGCCACTCTCGTCGACAACCAGGCAGGCACTGTCGCACCTGGTTTGTCGGCAGGCATCATGACACTCGACGCAAATTACAATCAACTAGCAGCAGGAACTCTCGAAATCGAAATCGGCGGCACAGACAATTCTAATCCGAACGCTCCGCAGTTCGATCAACTTGTCGTTAATGGCGCGGCAGATATTGCAGGAGGACTGGCTGTCTCTCTGATCGATGCTGGTTCTGGACTTTATGTACCCGACGATGGCGATTTGTTTGAAATCGTAAGTGCCACCGGTGAGATGACTTCTTCGCTCTCGAATTTCACGGTACCGACTTTGGTGGACAATAGCTGGCTGCTGAGCCAAATCGACGACTCGCTCTTCTTGCGAGTTGCCGAGCACTTGGCTGATTTTGATAGTGACATGGACGTCGATGGACGCGATTTCCTCATCTGGCAACGCGGCTTTGGTATCACCGTCGGTGCCACCAAGGCCAATGGCGATTCCAACGGCGATGGAGCCGTGGACGCCGCCGACCTGGACAACTGGAAGCTCCAATACGGCTATCAGATCATCGGCTCGCCTCCACCACTGGGGGCGTTTGCCGTGCCAGAACCGACGGGGTTATTACTATTGATGTTAGGCATGTTCGGTTTCACAAGCTTGTCTGGAACGCGATTCCTTTGAGGACTTCGCGCAACACGACGTCATCCTCGCGCCATTAAAACGTATTTGTCGCGTCCATTCCGTGGGAAGGAAAAAAACAAAATACAAAACTATATTCACGCACTCTATAATTCTCGATATTTTTGAGCATTTCGCTCCTAGTTTTTAAAACAAAACTCGCCGGAATCCCGCTTGCTTCCAACAATCAGGAAGCCAAGAACCTATCGACGGATCTCTAGCCATGCGGCTTTCGAACCAGCTAGCATTTGAGCTAGCAAATGCCTCAATCGGAGCGAGAAGGGTTAGGATGTCAATGATCGGCGCAGGTTGAGCTGCGGTAACCATTATCGCGATTCCTGCGGCCAGTTTCTACAAGTATTTTTGTGCCACGTGGGGTGGTGAGTAGGTGAGTGGTTGGGGCTGGAAGAGGCGCTTGGGCACTTGGTCAGGAGAATAGGGAGCATTCTCTGCGTCTCTGTGCCTCTGCGAGAGGAATTATGGCTTCTTTCCCCGCAAAGTTTTCCCAACTTGTTTTTTTGGCAACGACGGGTGCAGTTGCCTCCGAAACTGGCGTCTCGTGCTAATCGACCTCTTGTGTTCCTGCCGACATGAAAAGTGAGGGACCAACCCCGCGGCGAAGGGCCGCCAGCCCCATCACTTTGCGAAAGAACGAATGCCATGAGACAACGAACCCTCATTTTTTCTACCGCTTTTATGGCGATTTCGCTTGCACAAGGGTGGTCGGCTACAGAGGCCATGGCGCAACGCAGCGGCACTTCCGACAGTCCTGCCAGCGAGCAAAACGACTGGTACTACGGCAGCGAAGAACCAGAAGCCGCCAATAGTATCGCCCAGCAAAAGTCTATGTTGCGGGCACAGCAAAGGATGGATCGTTTGGCCTCGCTCCGCTGGTATGGATTTCAACCAGGGCGCCCCACCGCATCGGGCATGCCATTCACCACGATGTACAGCCCAGCCTGGTCCCGCCCAGGTGGCCGCCCGTTCAGTTGGTACACCGGCTCTCCCCAGCCCGTCTACAACTTGGGTTACCGCTATTGGTAACTTAGGAAATGACCAATTTCCAATACACAATGTCCAATAGTGTTATTGGTCATTGCGGCTTGTGCATTGGCGATTGACTATTCCCGCGCCCGACTTCGTACAGCGCGACAAGCGTCTAATAATCGTCCCAAGTGTTTTGGCCTGCGCATCTCACTGGCGGAATGAGTCATCTCTTCGTAGACCAGTTTCGCCTCCAAGACCACCTCAGGCCCCACCTCTTCTGGCGTAAGCTCTGAAAGCATTTTGGAAGCCAGGGCGATGCCTTGCCAATCTTCTGCGGTCGTGGCGTGAAACAAGCGCTCAATCGCATCCAACTGAGCATCAACGATGTCGTTCACGCGGCGACTGTCGACCGCTAGCCGAGAGTGCATTCGTGCAAGATTCGGCAACGAAGGGTAATCAGTCGTGTCCATGAATGCCCAAGGGATAGAGTGGCGAGCCGGATGCGCAAGCTTCCGGAATGGATCGTTACGCCGCCCGTCGCAGCACCGGCATCGCGGGAACACCAACTCGCGCTTGACGAATCACTTGAGGCACGAGTCGTTCAGTGGCGAAGCGGGCGACTGTCTGCAACTCGCTAACTTTAACTTCCGCTGATCTAGCGATGACGATGCGGGCATGGCGAAGAACAATTCTCGAAGCGCGAGCCCGCACATAGCCACGAGCTTCTGCGAAGTTCATGCCTCCCGTGCGACCGACGACCTGCTGACAAACCTCTGGCAATGAGTCCTCGGTAACCTGACGGACCACGGCATCCAGATTGGCACTTGGGCGCAGGCCCAACAATTTCTTGATATTCTCGATCACCGTAGGTCTCCTCGCTATCAGATACGCCACCAGATGCTCGCGCCGAACAGCCTGTTGGCATGTGAACCGCTATCTATTGAATCGAGTCTAGTAAGCTAGTTTCTTCAGCCGAATTGCTATCGCGAAGGGGATTCGCAAGGCCCGGCAGACCTTGGGATACAGCCCAAAACACCAAGCCGTCAAACTCGCTGCACTTGACCGAAATCCCCTGATTGCTTAGTTTTACAGGCGTTGGGAAGGGACAAATTTGAGACCCGTCTCAAGAAACGTGTGAGGATCTACCGATTATTCCTAGCACAGCGATTCGGCAGCAGCCGGAGCGCAAGATATGGCGCCGTGGCCAAGTGGCTAAGGCATCGGATTGCAAATCCGACATCCCCGGTTCGAGTCCGGGCGGCGCCTCTCACTAGAACCCCTTGAAACACTTTGTTTTGAGGGGTTTTTCTTTTGGTAGGTTGGCCGACGCACTCCGCCCCCACGGGGCTTGCCCCCGCGGAGCGCGAGATTCGCAGGCTAGCATGGCCTCATAGCAACCCTTCACAACCCCCGCGGGCTTGTCTCGTGGGTGAAGAAGATTTAACCGTCAGCATCGGCCATAGTCGTATTCCCATGAGATGCTGCGTCAATCCCCCGCCGTATCGCTCGCATGTTGTACTCACTGAAGGTGCCAACGTAGTAGCTATTCTGCCAGATTCTCTTTTGTCCGACCGCATACGCCAAGTTGTTTTGAAACGCGTTGACGATTGTACAGGGGCAGTGTGTGTGATTCCCTCGCAGGGCCACATGCAGATGGTCAGGCATGATCGCAAGTCGTGAAATCGAATGTCCATGCTTGCTCGCGATACCTAGGGTCCAATCTCGCAGCGTCGCTAACCGCCGTTCGTCCACAATGGCAAATCGCTCAGCAGTCCCAAGAACAATGTGCAAATTGTACCAGTACCGACCACGCTTAGTTTCTGAAGGTTGGGAGAGATCGAAATCATTCACCACGGTATACGCATTCATGAGCGATTCAAAATGAACATTGGCAAACTGCGCCTTGCCGACCTGATTTTCGATGTATGCTTTGACGTCGCTGGAAACATTGTCTCCGATGCTACGAACACTCATCTTGCGACTTAACGGCATCTGGAGTCCCGCCTTCCGGATTGCATGGTCGAGGCGTCCTTTGGCTCGTTGGGCTAGAAACTCTGGACTAACTGTTGGTGTCGCGCTAAACAGCAATTGAACTTGCTTCTCCGACCAACGCTGTTCCAGCAATCTTAAGCCGTCCGTTTGCCAAGCTGCCTCCAAATCTGTGAGTAGATCCATGGGCGTCTGAGCGAATTTATCTTTGGAGGGCCAACCAGTCCACGCATACCTGAGTTGGTAGGCCGGGACCACGTTTGTGGCGTCGTACAGCGGTTGAATTGGGCGACGTTCTAGCTGAGTAGTCATTGTGCTGGGAAACGAAAGCTAGGAAATCTGTTTCACCCACGAGACAAGCTCGCGGGGGTCACGCGTGACGATAGATACTTGGGCTAGCGCGGGAATCTATCGCTCCACGGGGGCAAGCCCCGTGGGGACTGGCTAATCGCGATTAGGATACAAATGTACATTATCTTGCCAGTGTGTCAAGAGATATTTCGACGCGTCATTGCGGAACGGCGTGGGCAGCCAAATTCAAGATTTAGACGCTTATGATCCAAGTCGTTCTGCTTGTATGAGTTGCGTCGCTGATTGAGATGGCTGTCACCTTAGCTCCGTTAGATTCGAAATAAGAATCAGCGCAGCTTGTGAGTGATACGTGGGGCGATCATCTCGAAGGGGCAGTCCAAGCGGCGAGTTCTGCCCCCACGGGGCTTGCCCCCGTGAAGTACAAGATTCGCAGGCTAGCACCAGGTAACAACCACTCTTCCGGGCCCCTATGAGCTTGGCTCATGGGTGAAGAAGATTCAACCGTCAGCGCTACTCCCATGAAAATTGGGATAGGTTATAGAAGCGTCGCGTCGTAGAGCGGTTGAATTGGACAACGTATTAAATGGGTGGCCATTGTGGGAAACGAAAGCTAAGAAATCTGCTTCACCCACGAGACAAGCTCGCAGGGGTCGCCCGTGGCGTTAGATGCTGGGACTAGCCTACGAATCTATCGCTCCACGGGGGCAAGCCCCGTGGGAGCGGGTTTCCCTTTAGCTCCCTTGAAACACTTTGTTTTGAGGGGTTTTTCTTTTGTTCTTCGCAAGTAAGCGTGCCCTAGAGGTGCAAGGAATGACCTGCTTGCTATAATTGAGAAGCCTCTTCTCGCTTGTTGCGCTCGCTCTACGGTTCCTAGTGAGGAGAGTTTTTCTGCCCACCCACCGCTAGCTTTCCAGCCAAGTCCGACACCGTGAATCGAATCAAATTCTCTCTGTGGGTGTGTACGCTGCTTTGCACCCCGCCACTCTCTGTGAATCCTCTCTTCGCCGCCATTGTTCCTATGGGGAATGTGGAACCGGATATTTCCACTTGGACAAGCAGTGTTTCTGGATATATCGGTCGCACTAGTGACGGAAGTGTTTTAGTTGATGGAGGAAGCACGCTACGTTCCAGTGGTGGCTACTTAGGTTACGACACTGGAGTTACAGGCATCGCGACAATAACTGGAATAGGAACCAAGTGGAATAATTCTGGTTTGCTAGTTGGAGTAGCCGGAACGGGGATAGTCAACGTTGAATCCGGTGCTGAATTAGATGGCCGAACTGTGATACTTGGAAATGATCAAGGATCATCTGGCACGCTTAATATCACCGGAGATGATACGGGCCTTAACACAAGCACCCTTTTCTCTATCGGTGCAGGGGGAACGGGCACTTTCACCATTCAAGATGGTGCAGAGGCCACCACGACAGCAACTACAAGAATCGGTCATTTTGAAGGGTCCCTGGGAATTTTCACGATCAGTGGTTTTGGTTCTAGTTGGACCAGCGAAGGTGCTCTCGTTGTCGGTACACAGGGAAATGGAACAGTAATCGTAGAAGCAGGAGGCTCGCTTGTTAAGAAGCGCACAAGCGCGGCAGTCGGTTCCCAACCTGGATCGACTGGCTCGGTGATCGTGTCAGGAATTGGGACGCAGTGGAATTCCACCCAAGCTGGGACATCGGTTGGAATTGAAGGGACAGGAAGTCTACTAGTTTCAGACGGTGCACTTTTCGCAGATTCTACGTTGCGTACAGGATACATAGAAGGTGGCATAGGTAGAGTGACGGTATCCGGAACCGGATCACATATCATGTGCCGGGCAGTTTATGCGGGGTTATCGGGCGATGCCGTTGTGAAGATTACTAATGGAGGGCTCATGAGTGTTAGAGAAGTGCTTACCGTCGATAACGATTTAGACGGCGACAGCTTCATCAACATGGCCGCCGGTGGCATGCTTGCTCTAATGGGAGAAGCAGATACTTCATTGACAGACTTTCTAGAGCTGGTCGATGGCACGGATGCGATCCGCTACTGGGATTCCAACCTATTTGATTGGGCTCCCCTCACTGCAGCCACGAATGGGATTGATTACACTCTCACGTATCTCACTGAAGGTGACCTCACAGGCTATACGTTGCTGACCGTGGGACAAGTCGGTGATCTGGAGGGCGACTACGACGCCGATGGCGATGTCGACGGGGCAGATTTTCTTGCCTGGCAGCGTGATCCGAGCCTGGGCAGCCTTGCTGATTGGCATGCCAATTATGGGGCGGGTTCTCCGCTAATAGCGAACTCCAGCGCCGTGCCTGAGCCAGCCACTGCGGTGCTCATGTTGTTGCTAGCACACCTTGCCATGCTGGCGCGCCGAAAGCGGCAATTCTAGTTGCTGTCTTTTCAGGTTGGGATCAATCTTCATTGGTTGCCTAGTCGCGGCAGATTCGATTGCATTCGCTGCTCTTTGCACGTATGAATACACCCGCTAGACTACCCGCCCTTTGTCTCTACTTTTCAGGTGCTCATGGAAGGGCTCCCTCTTGGTCAAACGCCGGAAAAAGCGCACGTCCTCCCTGCGGAAACTCTTCTACTTACTAGCAACCCTCGTGACAGGCTCCGGCGTTGGAGGCTGGGCATTGCCGGGTCTGCCGGTTCTGGGGCCCTCAGTCAAAGAGGCCCTGCACAAGTTTCAGGGCGGTGGCAACGATGTCCTGCCAAGCGGGCACACCTCTCAGGTTGATGCAAACGCTGCCGCGTATCAGAGCTACGGACAGACTGCTGCGCAACCACGGGATTCGATCATCATTGGCAGTTTTAATATCCAAGTCTTCGGGACCTCCAAGATGAAGAAGAAGGAGGTAATGGAAGTCCTGGCGACGGTTGCTCGCTCTTTCGACGTCTTGGCAATTCAAGAAATCAGAACTCAAGACGATCACTTCATGGATCAGTTCATGCAATTGATCAATGCCCAGGGAGCCCACTATACCTACGTGATCGGGCCTCGACTGGGACGCAGCTCCAGCACAGAGCAATATGCCTTCATCTTCAACCCGGAGCGAATTGAAGTTCGACCCGGATCGGTCGCAACGATGGTCGATACCCAGGACTTGTTGCACCGAGAACCGCTCATTGCTCATTTCCGAGTCAGGGGCGTGCCTCCCTCGGCGGCCTATAGCTTCTGGTTGGTCAACATTCACACCGATCCGGACGAGGTCTCGACCGAACTGGATGTCTTAGCCGAAGTTTTTCAAGTCGTTCAACAGCATGGCGAAGACGACGTGATTCTGTTAGGAGACCTGAATGCCAGTGAAACGCAACTTCGCTCGCTCGGCCAATTGCCGGGGATCCGCTATGCCATTTCTGGCGTCCCGACCAACACTCGGGGAAACAAGACCTACGACAATCTGATCTTCGATTCACGAACAACGACCGAGTATACCGGTCAAAGTGGTGTCTGGAACTTAATAACGAGTTTTGGACTTACTCAAGAACAGGCGCTCCAAGTCTCCGACCATTTCCCCGTGTGGGCTGTCTTTTCAAGCTACGAAGGAGGGAACTCCCAAATGGCAGCGCGTCCGGTGTATTCTCAGTGAAAGAATGGCGGGTGACTGGGAGTTCATCACTTCTGTCATTTCGAGGTTTTGTAGGACGGCCACTCCTGGCCGTCGCTCACCGCGATTGAGAAAGGCAGACGGGCAGGAGTGCCCGACCTACGATGTCTTGAACTCGCAATGTCGAATTTATTTCTGAGTCATCACTTAGTTGACAGGCAACTAGGCACGAATCTTTGCCATGGAATCGCCAGCCAGAGACGACAATCGTGGATCGTCTTCCGCTGAAATCTTTTCGAGCGTCTCCAATGCTGCGATTGCCGGTGGTCCAATCTTTCCAAGCGCCCAGACAGCCCGCTGACGCACGGGGAGTTGGGGATGCTCAGCGGCAGCGGTGATGAGCTCGCCGATCGCGGGTGCAGCATCGGCCTCTAGTCTCCCCAGGAGCGTCGCTGCCCAGTAGGGTGAATCTAAAGAGGGTCGCTGGAGGATAGCAGCCAGTGGGGTCAGCATTTCGGCTGCTGGGGGTCCCAAGTCTTCAAGCGCTGCAGTAACGAGGTCGCATGTCTCACTATCGCTATCGGCTGCTTCCACCAAAGCGACTGCCGCAGGCGCGGCATCCGGACCAAACGACAGTAGCTCGCTTGCTGCTTCTTGGCGCTGCGACGCGGAATCAGAACGAAGTGATTCAATAAGGGAAGTTATTTCTGCGGTCATTGGGGAATCCTAGCAACGAGTCCGTTGTAGTAGTTATCAACTTCTGAAAACTGTAACTCCCCTCATGGCATGGATGCCACCCCAAAATCGCTGGATAAACCGAGGCCGAACAAGCGGCATGTTACCGACGCAATTAGATATTATTGTGCCGGCTCACCGATTACTTGCCCCTCTTCGTTCAACACTTGCTCAAGTACTTCTAGCAGTTGTTCCGGGGCTGCGGGGCCTCCACCGATGAGTACCGAAGCGATCTTGCCATCGGCGTCGATGACGACAGTTTGGGGGATGGCTGTCACGGCATACTTGCCCGCCGCTGCTCCGTCGATATCCAACAAGACTTGTGGGGAGATTTGCATACGTTCAATGGCCGCTTGCACGGTCAGGGCATCTTCCTGCATATTTACTGCGATCAATTCCACCTGGGCGGATGCCATGTTGTTGATAGCAGTTTCTAATAGCGGCATCGTCTGTACACAGGGTCCGCACCAACTGGCCCAGAAATCAAGGACGATAATCTTGCCTCGCTTGTTGCTGAGTCGAAACTCATCGCCACTGAGATTCTTGAGATGGAAGTCGGGCGCATCCTGTCCGATCAGGGGTGATTGAGCACCAGGATTCATAGCATCACTTGGGGCTCCCTCTTCTTGCGCAAACTGTGGATCGGTGGCTGCTGTGAGTTGCCATGACTGGAAGGGAAGTTCCGCTGCCGAATCGGTAATCGCAGTGCCCAGCAGCAACTGATCCACTTGCCGCAAATCGACACGACATTTGCCTAGCAACTTGCTCGTCCCAAGCAGGTCAGCTTCGGCTAGTTCGTGGGGATGAAACGTAAGTCGGACTCCATCACGGCATACCGCCTGAACGGCACCCGATTGAGTTGACTCGTTGTTAGTTTCACTGGTGAGTTCGTCTGAAGCGACGTCGGCATCCTGAGAAAGGAGGTTTTCAGGATGCAGCCATATCAGCCGCCGAATCCGGCTGCTGGCCAGCGTCTTGGTATCGAGTCGTATTTCTGCAATCGCTTCTTTGTCGTCCATGGAGAGCAATCGCGCCCGGAGCAGATCACCCTGCACCGACTCAATCAGGTGCAGCGGGGGATTGCCTCTCTGCATCCGAGGCAAGGTCAGTAGCCTCGCTTGTTTTGCTGCATCGATTTGTGGCAAGGGATGTCCGACGCGTTTCTCCCATGCCTTGATGGTCTTGTGTGGCAAGAAGGATTTCTCGACCAGTGACGCATGAAAGTAGATCCCCTGTTCGTCGAGCCGACTCAGATGACACGGAATACGATCCCCATCTTGAAGCCAGAGCAACTGGTCTTCGTCTCGATTGGGTGAAGAGGGAGCGACCGGCGGTGTTGTTTTTCCCGTGAAGATATCGACGAGTTGCTCCGCCAGGTTTTTTCGATTTCGCAGTTGTACCCTGCGGTCCCTTGGCTGCGGTTTTTCTGGCGGAGGGTCGCGAAACACTATCGACCCTGAGAGATCGGGATTGATGGGACTGCTGGTTTCACTCAGTTGGGGGCGAAATGAAAGAGAACTCGTCTCTGCAGCCATTGTCACACCCGTTACTGTGCCGTGGCAGGAGATGCCGCCGGATTGCAAGCGGCCGATCGGTTCATCAGAAACTTGCTTGGATGGAGGCCGAGAAGATCCCACGATGGAACGCACCGTGGCCAGGTCCACGACGACTGGGACCTTGAATCCGAGGCAATCGAAAGTAACCTTTCCCTTGTTTAGCTTGTCCAGAGACCCTGTAAGTCGTTCACCGCTGGTGAGCAAGAGCGAGAGTGGTCCGCCTGCTGAATTCTCTTGCGAACGAAAAGAGACATTAACGACATCCTCCACTGCCACTCGAAGTGGTGTATGCTCAGGCTCTTCTGTGGAGAGGGAATTGTTTTCCTCGTCGGCAATTTCCGTCTCAGCTGGCTTGTCTTGTTTTTCATCAACGAGGAATTCTGAATCCTCTGCATCGAAGCGAATCGCGTCGGCAATTACCAGTGAACCATCTGATTTTTGGACGAACTCTTGATTCACCTGTACTTGAGGAGGCTCCAGGCCATTCCAGTTGCGTACGACGAGTCGTTCGAGTCGCACGTCACCAGTGCGGTTGGTGAGAGAAATGCCTTCAAGAACAGCAGGGTCTGAAACTGGAGAGACGCGGATCTCCGTGAGCAGATTCCCCTGCATGTCGTAGGCAGCGAAAGTACCTTTGGCAGCGTCGACATAGACTTGAAACTGAATTCGTCCCGCCCCTTTGTTGAGATCGGCCACTAGCGCGATGTCTGCCTCCTTGCCACGCTCGGCGAGAATCCGCAACATGGAGTTGTAAGTTTCAAATTCCAAAAGGGGAAACGAGGTAGGTTCAGGCTTGGTCGCTTGTCTGCGGCCTCCGATACCTGCAAAGTTATTGAAATTATCTACCAGATTGTGAAAAGACTCGAGTACAAGGTTCTCCCCGACGCCAATCGCCAAATGAAAATCGGGCTTGTGCTGCCATGATATTTCAAACTCGATACAAGCGAGGGGAGGGATTTTACATTCGCTTAGCAAAGCGGTGCCACGATGTTCGGTGAGCACATGTCCGGCAACCTCTTTCCAAGTACCTTCCTGCTGAGTCCAGCCCTCAAGCCCATGGGGACCAAGGTAGGCGATCCCCGCCCCCTCGCCCCAGCGAACTAATCGGCGGATGCGGTTCTTCGCGATTCGGCATTCTCCGATGGATGACGAATCGATAACCACTTCTTCCGGAGTGAGAGTGACGAGTTTGCAAATGATCAGGTCGCCTCCCACAAGTTCGACAGCAAAATTCCCAGCAACTTCGGCCATTTCCGTTGCCTCCGGAAAATGAGCAGCGGCAACGGCAGCAGCGGGGAACTCCAACGGATCGACAAGTGCTGGCGATTGCCAACGGAGTACATCGCTCGTGTTTGATTCGAGAAGCGTACCCGTGAGAAAATCGCCGTTCACAAGTTGGAGTTGCGGTGCTTGCTCGGCAGCACAAAGCGCAGGCCCCATCAGCCATGCTGCTGCCAGAAGGGTGAACCATCGATTCTTAAGCGTATGACGCTTCACGCTATATCTCCTGGAAAGATCATCGCTCATAAATCGGGAGGAATCGGTAGTTGAGTGCCAGGGCCAACAACGACATGGCCGTGTCGGCGGCAGATCCAAACTGGCCGGGGAAACTACCATCACTTTTTTGAGTCTCTTTGAGTTGGCGGACGAGAAGCTTGTTCCACTTTTCCCAGGCTTCGACATCCCCTTGGAACAGGGCTTGGGCCTGATAGTACCGAGAATACTCTCGATAATGATCTTGACCGGTCTGTTCAATGCGTTCGGTTAAATAAGAGAGCGTGGCCTTGTATTGGGGGAGTTCTTTGCGCCTCGCTATGGCATAGACCAGATTTCCGATCGATATGCGCGCGATCGATTCATCGAAACCTCCCATCCCCCCTGAATAAGCGACTTGCCCCGAATCGCTGGTCATCGATTTGTAATAGGAAATCGCCCGGTCGATAGATTCGTCGGGGACTTCGATCCCCGCGTTGCGCGCTGCCAGCAGTCCCACCAACACGGCGCCAGAGACCGACGTATCCGCGTCATCAGAATCAGGAGAGTAACGCCACGCACCGTAGGAATTCTTTTTTTGCGACGTGATCGCCGCCCGCACAGCGAGTTCCAAAGAGCCTCCTACAGAGAGCTGCTGCTCTGACGGACCGGTCGGCCATAATTGGCGATCATCCACTGCACCGTACGCCTCAGCCATCGCGAGCATCGCAAAGCCATGGTGGTACATGCTGTTGCCAAAATATCCGGTTGAAGAGTTTTGGGCACGGATCATCGCGCGTAGTGCCTTGCGGATATTGCCGCTGTATTGTCCGAAATTGGGATCTTCGCCACTCGCCAAGAACGTCATCACACACATTCCATCGATCCCCGGTCCCTGCTGGCCTCCCGTCCAATTCCCCCCTTCCGCCTGGGAGCCTGCCAAAAAGACTAAACCTCGGTCATACATCTCTCGAATATCTCGAGGAACGACTTCGCCAAATTGCTCGGTGGGAAACTGTCCAAAAACGGTACTCACGGATGGGAGCGTAGCACCCAACAGAACCAATATAAGTAAGGGTTGCGACTTCATAGACAGTTACTCCTCGAAGGGGGCAATTCCTTGATTTTCAACATAGTCTTTATACCCTACACCTTGTTGCCTGGCTTGCTGGATGATCTTTAATTGTTTCTCATCGAAGAGCGGCTCAAACTTTTCTTGTGGAATCTGTGAAACTTGGCTCGCAGCGTAATACCAGTCGTATTGACCAAACGATGAGGGGGGCCTGGTCGATTCAAACAAGACATCCAACAACTTCTGTCGCTGCGCCTCCGTCATAGGGAGGGACTTCTCCAGACCAACGATGTAGAGCCGAAGAACCGCTTTATAACAGCGTTTGCGCTGATCTGATCTAAGTTGCTCTATTTTTTCAAATTGCTCAGCGGTCAGAGTGCGTGGCAAGACTTTTGCGAAGAGTGAAGTGGGGCCGAAGAAGCCTTTCTGCATTATCTGATTGAGGGGCTGAATCCTCTGGTAGATATTGCCAATCTCATTCTGGTCGAAGGTCTGGCCGACTACCTCTTGACGAATTTGCTCTACCTGATCCGTAAAACGGGCAATGTCGCGTTCGGCAGCGAACTTGAGCTTTTTCTTCTGCTCTGGTTCAAGCTCGCAGGAAAGGTTAATGAGGGAGATCTCAACTTGCAGTTGTGAGTCGAGTCGCTCTTCGGGAGCTTCCCTACCATTGGACAGCCAGGAATTGAACTGTTCCTCGGTCATATTGAACTCTTGCCCCTTGGACGAAAGTGAGCCCAAGCAAATGCAACAGATCAAAATCAGACCTAATTGAGCAATCGAACTAGACGAGGCCCGAAGAATCATTGCTTTTCCTCATCGGCCTGGTTGCTGGCGTCAGGAGAAACAGAATCTTCTGTAGTGGAAGTCTCACTCTCTTCCTTAGAGGCGGGAGGCAACTTGACATCGTCGATGGGCTGGATCGAATTGCCAAAGCCAAAATTGTCTTCCCAGTCGTTCTGGCCCCAATTCACTTTTTGAAGGCCTTTGTAAATCATACTTTGGGCTTTATTCAGATGGGGCGTAATGCAATTGTCGGGAAGCTGAGGTATATACTGAGCGTTTTGCAAAAATGCATGCAAAGGAGGAGGAGAGTCATCCACCCAATCATCAGCCAGCAAGTCTCTACGTATTGCAGAACTTTGATCGTTCGTAAAAGCAAGACGCTTATCGAGCATTGATAGAACATTGTCAACGATGGTTTCTCTACGGAACTCCGTTCGAGCCTGCAACTCTGTTCTGTAAATTGCTTGTTGTTCGTCATTGAGCAGGGGCTCAATGGCTTGCTCAATTTGCTCGACCAATGCCTCGCGTTTCATGTTCGCTTGTTGAGGCTGGGCCATCCACGCGCCAGCTCGATTTGCATTATTTGGGGGGATAAACTGAGCTGCTTCCTCCGCCGATTTATCCAGGACCTTACCTAAGGCAGCTGCCATCTTTTTCTGCTGGTCTGCGTCCAATCGGCAAATCCGATTGGCGAAGGAAAACTCCACCTGCACGAAAGGCTCCATTTTTTGGCGCCACATGCGAAAGCGGACATCCTCGTCTGACATGTCCACCCCTTGCGCCTGGAGCATGTCTGCTTGAAACACAACTTGCGCAAGGCAAGGAAGCGTTGAGTTCAATAGCAATAGGATCGCGAGCAGGTACTTCATTATCCTCCCGCTCCATTCTCTAGTTCGCTGAAATAGCGATCCAATCCCGCGCGAAATTCTTCGGGCAATGATTTCCCCGAGTCGCCCACCGCCTGAGTGGGAGCGCGATCTTCTCGGACTTCTTTTTCATTGAGCCCAGCGCCCAACAAGGCTAGTGCCGTGTCCTTGGTGTCGCCGCCACCCCCACCCCCTGGATTGGCACCACCCCCGCCACCCCCGAACGGATTGATTCGCTTGGATTGAAGCAACAGCTCAATCGCCTCGGTTTCGGCGGCTATCGCATCCGATCCGGTGTCTGGTTTGTCGAGAATGTCAGAGGCTTCGACCATGACTTCGTTGACCCGAGTAAGAAGGGCGAGTTCCTTGGCGAATTCCGTGTCGCCATCGGGCAATTCTCGAATTCTCTCATTGACTAGCAGAATCCGCTCCCCCAGTCCGCCCTGCATTTCGGACAATCGGTTCGCTTCGGTCTCGTATGGCTCGGTTTCCAAACCCGGTCGAGCTTGTTCGGCGACGCGAGTTTCCTCGCGAAGATTCACTTCACCTTCGAGAATCTTGAGCACTTCCAACACGATTGAAGGTGGCAAACTCCCTTTCGATCGACAGCCAGGACAAGCACCCGAACAAGCAGGATCGACCAAATCTTCGGCCCAACGATCCATCACGTCCGACCAGTATTCGCATTGGGCGATCGACATCCCTCGCTCGGCTGGGATCTCTTCTGAGAGTCGTCGGAGATTTCCCAAAACGTCTTCTTCGCGCATGTCGTCGAGCACTGTCTTGAATCGCACCATACGGCGGCGCTCAAAATACGACTGGAGATCATCCATGATGAGGGAGACCTTAAAGCTGCTCTGGTCTTCCTTGGCAGCCAGGTTAGTGAGAGTTTCTCTAACCGGTGCCGCCAGGGCAGTTTGCGGAATTCCAAAACCCTCTTCGATTTCGTCGCTGATACCACCAGCGATTTTGTATTGCTCGCGCGAAGCAGCCTTCAGCCGCTTCACGAGAGTGCTCCCCTCCAGATTGGCAAGCACCGTGTTGAGTTCATTGGCAACCTTCTCGAATTCAGCAAGCAAATCTCGCTGCTCGCGCACCGCCTCGTCGACTTGCTGGTTGGCTGGGGAGTCGGCCGGTTTCTTTCCGCCCCCTTTGCCTAAAAGCGTTGTCACGGGAAGTCGCAACGACGGCGACGAAGGTTTCTTTTTGCCCCCCGCCGTTTGCTCGTTTTCATCTGCAGGCTGCTGGGAAGATTCCATGTCGGTCACACGAGGTACGGCGGCAGTTTTCTTGTCCTCTTGGTTCTGCTCACTGGAGGGTCCACCCCCTGCAGAGCGAGCAATTCCAGCTTGGGGACTGCGAGGACCCGGTACCGCCTTCGAAGCGACCTGAGATTCAGCCGCTTCTTTGAGTAAATCTGCCACGGACGGCATGCGGTTGGCCGCGATGTCTTCGAGGATGGTGAGCATCTCGGCCCAACGATCGAGATGGCCCACACCAATCTCAGGATTGCGAGCTGCCTGCGTCAGTAGTTCCATGCCGCTCTTGGTAAGCCCTGTCAGTCGTCGACCGTTGGCTTGTTCCGCAGAAGCTTGTTTTTCGAGTTGGCGCTGGTTCTCGGGAAGCGCGAGCTCAGCGAGCGGTAGTTCTCGAAGCTGCTTATTGGTTTCGTACAACCGCATTTCACGATCACGAACTTCCAGCGATTGGCGGTGCCAGCGGGAAAGCTGTTCGGTAATCCAGATGGCGTGATCCTCGGCATTGAGCACGTAGAGAATGTAAGGTGGCGAATAAACACGCGCGCGATTGGGGAAGTAGTCGGTTGTGTAGAGTCGCAAGCTAATTGGCTGCGGCGTGATGCCCAGAGATTTCGCAGTGAACGTGCCTGCAGCATCTACCGATCTTTCACTCGGGTTGCCTGGGGCGATGAGCCGTTCACCGCGGGCAGGGCCGCCGGGGTAATCGTCAAACAACCCTTCCCACTCCATACCAATCTCGCGTACACCGAAATCGTCTCGCGCAATAGCCTGAAACGTCAACTGTTCGCTGTCGAGAACCACCTTGCGACGTGGCAGGTTCTCACCCATCACATTAGGGAGTTGGTCCTCTTCAGGGGTAATCTTTAGTGTGAACGGCTCCTTTTCCTCTAGCCCATGTTCATCCTGCCAACTGATTTGCATTTCCTGCGCTGTCGAAACATCAAATGGTTCAATCGTGATGTCGGCACCTGAAAAACTTGCCTTCCCACCTTCGACGACCGCCGCCGCCAGGGGACGATTCACGATGGCAGAAAGTGCTGCGCGGCTCCCTTCGACTACTGAAAGTGTTCCTCCGCGGACATCTCGTTCAAGTGGAGCGGTCTGTTTAAGATAATCCGGGAGATTCACATGAGCATTGATCGCGGTCAACTCTGGGCGGAGTTTGGGCTCGACGCGCACAGTTTGCGACCAATCGCCGATCTTCACCCGGAGTGACCCAGGCTGGATCAAGGGAGGACCAGTCCAGGCATAAGACGAATCAGCGAGAGAGCTGGTAACAGGTGGCTGGGATCCAAACTGAAAGCTTGCCTCTACTGGCCGCCATTTGGTTTCATCGCGCAAGCGCCAAGCGACGGTAAACGGCTCGCCGTGTGGCACGATCAAAGTGTCTGGTTGTGGCGAGACATCCGTGAACGTAAATCGAGGGACATCTTTCCACGGTGCGAGAAATCGGTGCCACGCATTTCCGGCAGCAGCGGGAAACAATAGCGCGAGCAGAATCGCAACACCTGCACCACTTGCTGCCATTGCACCCCAAAAGCGAAGTCGTGCCGCAGGTGCTCCAGTCGATAGATCTCGCTTCCCTGCATCTAATGCACCTTGATCGATTGCAGCCTGGCAGAGAGTCGGAGAGCGGTGTTGCTCGGCAGGATTGTTAGCCAGTTCGATAACTCCTAGCAACTGGTCTCCCAATGCAGGAAATTTGCGCGCGAGCAGGCGGGCTAGCTGGTCATCCCTGCGGCGCAACCATACCCACCGATGAAGAAAGAGCGGGATAAATCCACAGCCGACGGCAGCACACAATGCCAGCAGAGTTCGCACAGACGATGGCACATCGAACAAGCGGTCGAGCAGGAATAGGCATAGATAGGCACCCAACAACGCGCTCAGAGCGATTCCACCCGCCTCGAGCATCTTGCTGGTCCAAACATGGCGTCGAAATGCGAGAAATTGCGTTTCTAGAGATTGAGGAATCCCCAGGTTGCTTTTGATGCGACTCATGCTCTTGCTCCAAATCTAGGAATCCAAAAAGTTTCCTGTTTGAATTGTGTGGTTCAAACTGAACGCAAGCTCTTCTAGTTATACCAGCCCCACCGCTTTGCGGGCTATCCAAAACGCTCCCAGCAAACAAACCATCGTCCCCAAAGTCAAAGGATGCCGCCAAATTTGTAGACGACGAATAGCCGGTGGGGGTTCCGGTAAAGTGGCGAAATACTCGATGATTTCACGTGGATCGACCTTAGTCAGGGCCTGACCACCCGTTACTCGGGCCAATTCGGCCATGACTTCGGGCGATGCTGGTCGGCCAATCGGTTCGATTGCTGCACCCTGCACAAAAAAGGTTGTTTCAAATACCGCGCCGGTTTCCTCACAAGACAACACCAGCTGGTGAGTCCCCGGTTCCGCGCTCGTAAATTGTGCCGTGAAGGCTCCCCACTCATCATTGCGCGAGGTGAAACGGATCGTCTTTGATTTTCCCGAGGGAGCTGTAATTCGTGCCGAAACATGCCCTTCCGACAACGGTTCACCAGATGGATCCATCACATTCGCATTGAAGGTAATTGTATGCCGAAGTGGTGGCTGATCGGGGGCATAGTAGAGCCGCATTGTTTCCCCTTCGGCCATGTTGCGTTGGTAAGCCATCCACCGCACGACTTGGCCCCAGAATCGGTAGTGGTATTTATCTTCCACTCCCTTACGCCAACGCCAGGCACCATCGGTTCCCATAAAGAGCACCTTACCCGTGCCGTAGGTTTGAGTGACAAGCAAAGGCAAGCGTCCATATTGGTTTGCGGCATCACGATGGACACAAAGCACTTCGCTACCCGCTTTGGCACGCAACACGGGTGCATACCATTGAAACCCCGGCAGAGCGTCCCATACTTCTGCGTTGTCTTGTTGCACATCGGCCAGTCGTGTCAGTAAACTGCGGCGACCTGTTTCGGTAAGCTCAAACTGATTGGGAAGTCGCGAACCCCAACCTCCAGGTTGTGAGTCGTCCAGCAAAACCGGGTAGAGATCTTTTAGCGGAGTATCCAACAAAGAAAACTGTCGTCCTTGCCATCCGGGCATGAACACCAGTCCGCTGGCCTGTTGTTCGACCAATCCTCGCAGCAAGCGACATTGTTCTTCTGTGAGTTGACCTTCTTCGGAGCCGACATCCCCCAAGAACACCACGTCATATTTGGCTAGCTCGTCGAGTCCCGCGGGGAACTCCTTGATGTAGTCTTTGTTCCCTCCCCCTGGTTTGCTCAAACCTGGATGAAACAGCAGGCAAGAAACCTCGACGCCCGAATCACGTGACAAGGCATTGCGAAGATATCGATATTCCCACCGAGGATAAGACTCGACGATTAGCACTTGCAATTTCTCTTCTCGAATCGAGATCGGCGCCGTGAGCTTATTATTGTCTGGAAGTATTTCGTTCGGCTGGCGAGGAATTTCCAAAGAAACGGTCGTGTCGCCGATTTCATTCGGCTGCCAAGTTACCGCGTCGGTGGTGCGGCCATTGGCGGCAATTCTTACCTCCTTGGTGACTTCCTGCCCATCGCCAGTTCTCAGAACGACAGTGGCCAGTTGCTCGCGGGGAAGTGAACTGTCGATGGTGAATGGAATACGCACGATCTTGCCGGCCACGCCGAATGTGGGTGCATCGAGACTGACCAACTCCACATCCGGAAGGCGCTCCTGCGAACCCACGGTGAGCGTAATGAGGGGGATCTCTTTCATCCGCAAGCGTGTCGCTGCATCTACGGGTGGCGGTCCTTCGTTCCAATCTCCATCGGAAGCGAGCACGACCCCAGCAAGTCGTGAGGACTGATCGAGTGCATCAACAATTGGTTGGTAAAGATTTGTGCCATGCCCTGATCGAGGTGACGCGAACGGCAAAATCACGACTTCATAACGTTCGTCGAGCGGTGTCCACGCCGACTGACTCGCCAGCGGGGCAACGGCAGCTCGTCGCGTAATCGGAGTACCATCGTCTTCCGCCTCGAGCGAGTCACGTGTTTCCATGCTGGCTGAGTTGTCCCACAGAACAACGATGGCGGGTTTGTCAGTCGGCAAGAACTCTTCAATCCATTCTGGCTGATTCAACAGCAAGCCCGCGAACAAGACTATTGCCAATCGCAACGATTCCAAAGCTGCAATGGCGGGCCGCATACCGCTCCTGCGCCAGGCGATCACTCCGAGCGCAGCGGTTGCAAGACATGCCAAGAGCGCAAACAATGCACTCAAGGGGGTCCACAGTATGGTAAAGTGGCCTACGCCGTTCATACCGTTGCCCCCGTGCTCGCCAAATCCCCAGTCGTGGGACGTCGCTTGGGAAGGCAAAGCCCTGCTTCTCCAACCAAGGCCACAATCATTCCGATAAGGAAGAGTCGCCAGATTTCGCGGGTGAGCCCTGCCAACGAATCAACGCGATCGGCAACCCGATCATACTCAAGCCCTTCGAAGAGACCGTCGACTCGTTCATCGGCGAGCACAGCCGTCGCGTCTTCGGCGGCACTGCGATTGACCGCGATGATTCGGTCATCGTGCGAATAGACTCCTGCTTGAAAAGCAGCTTCCGTGGAGAGTACATCCGCATCTCCAGCAAGCTTTTGCCATTTGCTCAAATCGAAGGCACCGACACCGGCATCACGTTGCTGAGTGGCAACGAGACGCTCGGCTCCTGTCGCCAGGGCGCGTTGTATTGTGGCATAGAGAACCACGCCATCCATGGCCAAGGTGGAATCGCCAGGCGAAACGGTCGTAGTACAAAAATAGGCAGCACCTTTGCCGACATCGACACGGGCCAACAAGGGAGCGCCACCTGGCAGTGTAGCGAGTGCGGTGGCTTCCCCTTTGAGTGCACAGAAACGGTGAATTGCCAATTCCCCTACGGGAAGGGCTGCACCATCCAGCGTTCGAGAGAGCAAATCCTGATCGCCTCGCCAATTGGCAACGGCCAGCGATTCCTGGGGATCAGTCCAACTGAGCCACTCGACGCCGAATAGGCTTGTCTCATTCGGATTGGCAGGAGGGAAAAAAATAGCCACGCCACCTTGGTCGACAAAAGCCTGCATGGCCTCTGCCGAAGTACCTGTTGGTAAAGGAGCTTGCCATAGCACGAGGGCGTTTTCCTCCCAAGGCAAAGTCGCTGTCTGTTCCGGTCCTACAACGAGTGCTTCGCTTTTGACACCTGGGTCCGTCGCGATCGACGCCGCCAAATCTAAGGGCCTCACCAGAGCTGGATTCTCGGCGACGATGGCCGTGCGCCGCACTGGGGCATCGGAGTAGACAAAGTAAAACTGGTTGTCCGCCGGGTTGGCGTCGGCAGGTAGGATTACCTGCCCCCAACCTTGCTCGCTGGACGAATTGAGCGGTAAGGGATGATTTTCAATCGTTGTTTCCATTCCAGAAAGCTCGACGCTCAACTCGCTTCGAGCACCGTCGATCTCGAACTGAACGGGAACACGAACTGTTTCGTCGTCGGAATTACGTGTTATGGTGAGCGAGACGAGGACCTCGTTCTTTTGACGAGTTTCGTGACGCTCGACATGGGTCACACGAAGGGCTAGATTCGCAGGGGCAGCCTCGGGATAGGCAAGCAGATGAAAGCGCACTCCTTGGGGAAACTCCTGAAAACTGTCCCGCAAGATTCGCCACTCCCCCCCTTCTGCGTCCCAATCATTCGCCCGAAGGTCAGAGCAAATCCATATTTCGGTCTGGCCGGCGTGATTTGCTTGCATGTAATCATGAGCAGCACGCAAAAGTGCCGGTAGATCAGCGGCTGCACTCGCTGGGCCCGTTTGGGGAGCAGCGCGCAGCCGGTCGGGGGACTCCAATTCTTGGGGAACGAGACTCACGCTGTCGATTAACACCCAGCGTGATGAGCCGACCGCTTCGAGGGCACTGGCAATCTGGTCCACGCCGCGCTGTAGCTTTGTGCTGGCGATCTGCGTGCCGCGCTGCTGCATGCTGGGAGAACGGTCAAGCAGGATGAGTGTCGTATCAGCCCTCCCACCGGCAGCCAAACCTAGCCGACCACTCGCCAGTGGGCGGCTCACTGCCAGTACTAAGCCAGCGATAGCCAGAGTTCGCAAAGCCAGGATCAGCCATTGTCGAATGCGAGCATAACCTCGCGACATGCGATTGGCTTCGAGCAGAAACCGCATCGCAGCCCAGTCGAGAGTCTGAAAGCGGCGCTGATTGATCAAGTGAATCAGGATCGGCAATGCCGCCAGGGGAAGCGCGGCCAGCATGAGTGGTTCGAGAAAACTCATCGCACTCCCCCGCTTCTAGTCCGGCCAACCAAGAAATGCGTCAGCGTTCGTTCGTAGTCATCGGCGAGGCTCACCCGATGGTAGTCGACTGCCGTCTCAATCGAGACCTGCTTCACAAGACTCAAATACCGCTCCAAGGCCGTGTGATAACGATCGGCAATTTCATTAGGCTCGGCAAAAACTGCTGTACCCCCTTCCATATCAAGAAACCGCATCGGCCGTTGAAAAGCGAATGTGAGTTCTTGCGGGTCGAGTAAATGAAACACCGTCAGGTCATGCTTGCGAAAGCGAAAATGCTCGAAGCACTCTCTTAATTCGGTAGGATCGACGAACAGATCCGAAATAACGATAAACAATGCACGTTGCGAAGTGGTCTCCGCCAGCTCATGCAATGTGCTTACTAGTCGGGTGGGTCCCGTCGCTTCGACTCCTTCGAGTTGGTCAAAGAGGTCAGCCAGATGGGCCGGGTTACGACGCGGAGGCAAAGACCGCACGATTCCTTTGGACACACAAGCCAACCCCGCGGCATCTCCTTGCTGCACTGCCAGATAAGCGAGCGCACCTGCCAACCTTTTCGCATAAGCAAGCTTATGGACTCCTGTGGAGCCGAATCCCATCGAACCGCTCGTATCGACAACCAAGCAGCAGCGTAGATTCGTATCCGCTTCAAATTCTTTCACATAGTGGCGATCACTTCGACCGTAGGCCCGCCAGTCGAGGCGTCTGAGATCATCGCCGGGAACATATTTGCGATACTCCGCAAACTCGACACTGGCACCTCGATGTGGACTGGCGTGGCGTCCCGATACCTTGCCAAGCATCGGTCGTCTAGCCAAGAAGGGAACACTGCCCAGCCGAGCCAGCACGGCTGGTTCTAGAAAGCTGCGGATTTTATTTTCGGAGGACATGGATTGGTTTTTTGGAAAGTTCTGAATGTCATTCCGATGGGAGCTGTCCGACCAGAGGAATCTGGGTAGACTTTTCAATCAACTTCCATGTCTGTAAGTAGCGCTACCCAGATCCCTTGGGTCTCGCAGATCGCCTTGGGAGGACGATTAGAAATACCGAATACCCTGCGCATCTCTGCAAATCACCTAGACTACTCGACAGACTCCGTGAGCAATCTGCGGATGATGTCTTTGGCACCGACTCCTTCAGCTTGAGCAGCAAAGGTTGTGATCAATCGATGGGTGAGCACGGGAAGGGCCACTTCTTGCACATCTTCCAGCCTTACCATGTAGCTACCCAAGAGTGCCGCGCGAGCCCGGCCTGCCAAAATCAAATTTTGCACAGCGCGGGGACCGGCACCCCAGGCTACTAAGGGTTTGAGCCAATCGGGTGCCGAAGGATCTGTCGGGCGCGTTTTGCGAACCAACTGGGCAGCATAGGTATAAATGTGGTCTGGCGCGGGAATGCGTCGTACGAGTTGCTGATAGCCGATGACATCCTCGGCGTGCAGCAGATGGTCCAACTCGGAAAGCTCCTCACCCGTGGTCGTGCGAGCAATTTCGATCTCTTCCGCTTCTGATGGATAGTCCAGTTCAATCAGAAACATGAACCGGTCGAGCTGTGCTTCTGGCAAAGGGTAAGTCCCTTCCTGCTCGACAGGATTCTGCGTCGCCAGGACAAGAAATGGAGGCGGCAACGTAAATTGCTTTCCGATCACCGTGACCCGCCTTTCCTGCATCGCCTCCAAGAGTGCTGCCTGAGTTTTCGGTGGGGCACGATTGATTTCATCCGCCAAGACGATGTTGGCAAAGATGGGCCCCTTGACGAATTCGAATTCGCGACGCCCCCCTTGCTGGTCTTGAAGGATGTCCGTGCCAGTAATGTCCATTGGCATCAGGTCCGGCGTGAACTGGATGCGACTGAAATCCAAGGACATCGTCTCGGAGAGCTTGCTCACCAGCAGAGTCTTGGCCAATCCGGGAACGCCCATCAAGAGAGCGTGTCCCCGCGCGAAGAGACAGATCGCCATCTGCTCAATCACGCCGTGCTGGCCGACAATCACCCGTCCCAATTCTTTCCGCAGGCGGGAGTAGAGCTCTCGTAAATCATCGATGGCCTGAACATCATGATCCTCTAGCTGTTCGCCAGTCTGCACAATCTCTGCTTGCGACATGCCACTATCCTCTGTTTCTCAGATGACTTACTCAAATGCTGTTCGCCAGGGCAACTTAAGTATTGTATGTCGAAAATGCAAAATCAATGGATTTTAAGAGAATCATGCCAGATTTCGATTCAGATAAGGATATAGCACTATTTGCCTGAAATGCTGTCGAAAATGAATTATTCATGTACAGCAGTGCTGAAGTTCCGTAACACATTCCTACCAAACCGCTGATCGACACGATGCCGAATCCGCTCGCGGCATTGATCCTCGACGGTATCAAGTGGGAGAGTCTTTCAGCTTAAGGAGTCGACTTCCTCGCCTGGCAGCGAAACCCCAGCCTCGGAACTCTGGCGGCGTGGCAGCAAAACCATGGATCCGTCTCTCTGCTCACAGCAAACACCACGGCCGTGCAAGAATCTGCCACTTAGGTACTCTCCTTGCTGCTGGCACAACTTGCCACAGTTGCTCAGTGGAAGCCCCGGTTCAAAACACTCTCCTCGAAGAGATGCTAGCACGAACTAGGGCATCCCGCTTCTCAACTCACGACTTCGAGCAAACCGGGTTGCTGATTCTTGATTTGTAGGTGTATCTTAACCAACGAGAATTCACTGAGGTTGGCTTGCAATACGAGGCCGGCTGAATTCACGTCTGCAAGGAATGCGGACATACTCAATCCAAGGAAGGATTTAGCGAGATGTGGCATGATCCACAAATTCTTATTCGTTCTGCGCTGACGTCCTCGGTCTGCGTCGCGCGGTCTGCACACAAATGCCGATGGTACTGCTTTGGCACTGTGATTGCTTGGGGTTGTCTTCTTCTCTTCGCTTCAGCTGAACAAACAGTTGGCGCAGCCCAATCGGAAGCTCAAGTAAAACCTCCTGCGAGCAAGGAGAGCCTTCTTGTGTTGCAGGCAGAGTGCTCTCAGGAGCGTGCGCGCATCGAGAGTGCGATCGACAACGTCAATGAAAAGGGGCGCCCAGGAACCAAAGAGATCCTGGCTGAAGAGCTTGAACTCTGGGAGCAGCTTGATCTTCTCGTGGCTCAGCGACTGTCGACGATTGAGGATCGCATCGAAGTATACCATCAGTTGCAATTGAAGCACGAGCAACAGTTGACGCTTGAGACCGATGAGTCGCCCCATTCCTTCCTGAGACTCGACGATCAGAAAGATGCACTCCTCGAACAGCAACGCGACGTGGAAGTCTTGGAATTGGAACGCGAAGCCGAACAGTCCCTACTTCTCGACTCCAAGAACCAACTATATGAAGCGGAGAGCAAACGCAGACAAGCACAAGAAGACCTCGAATTTTCTAGTCCGAGTGAAGCAAATGCATTGCAAAGCAAGCTGGTACTCTTGGAACTTCGTTGTCGTGTTCTCGGTTGCAATACAGACCTCCATCGAGAACGGTGCGAATTACTCAAACAGTCCGCGGTACTCGCAAATGCAAAGATGCAAGCTCTCGAAGTTCATATCAATGCGATCGCAGGCGAAGTACGATTCTCTGCCGAGGAGCTTGAAGAACGACTAGGCTTGATTGGCCGGATTCAGAAGCAAGCCAAGAGCCAATTGAAGGAAGCCGAACACCGACTTCGGAAGGCCTCCCGTCGTCGCTCACAGGAGGATTCCAGCTCTCTAGATAACACCGAATTTGAAACCGCTCGGGAAGAAACAGAACTTCTGCAGCAGCTTCTGACTGAAATCAGTGGAGTCCGCGATTGTTGGCAGCGCCGATTTCAGTTTGCAAATAAAGACTTTGAATCGGGCGAGCCGAGCCAGTGGCTCAGCGAGGCAATCGCCTCGAAGCGGCGGATAGATCGGCTGGCCGACAAACTCAATTTTCACCGGATGCATTGGCAGAATGCTGCCATGACACTCGAGAGAAAGTCAAACTCTGACGAGATCAAAGCAACAGAACGGGCAGAAATCGAATCAAAACTCTCCGACATCCAGCAGGCCATCGAATTTTACTCTTCGACTCAGGTGCTGGCCGCAGGTGGCCAGCGGCTTTTTGAACGGTTCATTGACGAACTTCAGATGCACTTTGAAAACCAATCCTGGCAAGAACTCGTCCAGAGGATTACCGCCTCCCTTGATGCGACCTGGAACTACGAAATCGCATCGATTGACGATCGTCCGATCACCATCAGCAAGATCTGTTGTGGACTGGCCCTGTTGTTCTTGGGCTATTGGTCCTCACGGCTGGTGTCAAATGCTACCGCCAGACGCGTCATGCCTCGCTGCGGCATTAGCCCGACGGCTATCGCTCCCTTGCGGACGGTATTGTTTTACTCCCTGCTGATAGTTTTTGCTTTTGTATCTCTGGAAGTCGTAAACGTACCACTCACCGTATTTACCTTCTTGGGTGGAGCCATCGCGATCGGTGTAGGTTTTGGAAGTCAAAATATTCTCAACAATTTCATCAGCGGCTTGATTCTTCTCGCCGAACGGCCCATCCGTATTGGAGATCTGGTGAACATCGAAGGCATCGACGCCAATGTAGAGCACATAGGTGCCCGCAGTACGAGGGTTCGAACGGGCGCCAACTTGGAAATCTTAGTACCAAATAGCAAGTTTCTGGAGAACAATGTCACCAACTGGACGCTCTCCGATAGCCGATCGCGAACTTCGCTAACTGTGGGCGTGGCCTATGGATCGCCGGTCAGGAAGGTCATCGAGATACTGGATTCGACAATTAGAAATCACCCCAAAGTTATCACGGAGCCTGAACCGATTGTCCTCTTTAAAAACTTTGGCGATAGCGCTCTCGAATTCGAAGTGCATTTTTGGATTCAGATGAAGCGGATGATGGAAGCGGCAAAGGTTCAAAGTGATCTTCGTGTCGAGATCGATGATCGATTCAATGAAGAAGGGATAGTAATCGCCTTCCCACAAACCGATGTCCACCTCGATCTCCAGAAGCCCCTCGACATCCGGGTAAGTAAACATCCAATGCCAAGGCAAAACGACGCTTACCCAATGAGAGCGGCATAAACACGCGTCCTATCCGTTCAACTAGCCAGACTTTAGGAAAGGCTCAAGCGTACGATGTTGCAACTTAAAGAGACTAATTCGGCGGAAACCGAAGAATTGACTATCTTGGTGCATGGCACCTTCGCTGCCGACAAATCCAACACGGGGAACAAGTGGTGGCAGTCGGGAAGCTCGCATGCAGTCGAGTTGCAGAGCAGACTTCCTGGGCATGTTCGCGTTGCAAAAGACTCTGAAGTCTTTCATTGGTCCGGAGAGAATGGCGAAAGGGCTCGCAGCAAGGCAGCTGCCCAACTCTTGAAACATCTCCAACCACTGGAAAAGGCAAAGAAACCGTATCACCTGGTCGGACATAGTCATGGCGGGTCAGTCATTTGGAACACCTTGCGGTTGGCAACTCTCACGGGACATCCCCTACGCAATCTCCGCAGCTGGACAACGGTTGGGACTCCCTTCCTGCACCAGAAAGGTCGTGGATTCTGGCATCTCGCCAACCTGATGTGCGCAGTTCTTGGCCTACTTCTTCTGCGACCTGTTTTCAACGCAGGGCACCGATTCGCAACCCTAATTTGGGACGCCTACTCTGGCGAAGATGCTGTCCTGACACTCTTGCCAGACGAGCAATTAGGGTATATCGCCGTCATACGAGCCCCATTTTTAGCAATCGGTGAATGGCTTGGCTTATCCGTTGAGCGAAATGCGCAAGGAATTCATTTGGGGAGCTTCAATCCGGCTGGCGACCTTTCATTTTTTGAATACCTCTACTCGACAAGAGAAGGGATTATTCTGGTGGTCCTCACAAGCTTCTGTTTCTATTTGTGTTTTCACTTGGCAATGATGTGCTTTCGCCCGGTGCTCGAATCACTCAGGGTTCGCGCCGACACGCGATTAGAGCGAAATGCGTTTCGGCATTATGGCTCCCGTTGGCTGGGACTTTGGTCCCCGGACGACGAAGCAATCAATGGCCTCCGTGCCACGCTTGACCTCTCCTGCACCTTTGTGAAGCAACTCGCTCCCAGGGAACGCGTTTACTTCACCGACAACATCTCGATTCTTTCTCGACCCTACTATTGGTTGCTGGCACCCTTGTTTAATAGGGTATTTCGTCCTGTGTTCGATTCGATGGTAAAGGGAGTGGTAATACGCTCCGCTCAAGGGAATGATCGCCCCTCAGCTCAGGTAATTGCTGTGCTCCCGACTCCGGTATTGAAAGGCCATCATGCCCCTGCTCTGCCGGAGTATCTCCGCAGAAAGATCCTTCTGGAGTCTGACCGGCATGCAGGCCGGATCGTACCCAGATTTCGTCAGCTCTTGGGTTGCCCCTCGTTCACCTCCGGTTTGGAGAGCTTTTCCACCCATTTGTCAGGCAAGGAACTAGTGCACACTTCCTATCTTGATCACGGCGAGGTGCTCGACCTCATCGCCCTGAATATTGCCTCCGAGACACATGTGCGAAACGTACCCTCATTGGAGAAGATTGAAGATAGTCCACTTGTCAGATGGTTCCTCGACTTCAAGTCGCCGCTCGCTCAACGAGAGACTCAGCCGGACTTTGACAATGTTGACTTTGATTCAGATCGAGAACTTTTTCCTTCTCACAGGAACGAAGCAGCCTAGCGCCAATTGCAACATTTGACCGTTGATTAGAGCTCTTATTCGGATAAACTGATGTGAGAATTGGCGACGCAAACCGCATAGCCATTCGCTGTTCATTGGTGAGCACTTTCCCTTTCATTGCCAAACCAAGTTATTTGGCGGAAAGTGCGATTCAAATCTCCGCAAAGGAACATGATCGATGGCGTTCATCCACGACGATTTCTTACTACAAACCGATACCGCTCGCCGTCTTTACCATGGATTTGCTGCCGGGGAGCCGATTCTTGATTACCACACCCACTTGCCTCCCGATCAGATTGCGGCGAATTACCGATTTGCCGATCTAGCGGAGATGTGGCTTGCGGGAGATCACTACAAATGGCGAGCCATGCGTGCCAACGGCGTCGTGGAAGATTTCTGCACGGGCAGCGCGGATCCCTACGACAAATTCCTCGCCTGGGCCAAGACGGTTCCGCATACTTTGCGAAACCCGCTTTATCACTGGACCCACATGGAACTCAAACGCTACTTCGGAATCGACGAGCTACTCAATGAAGAAACGGCCCCCCAGATTTGGGAGCGGGCCAACGAGCAAATTCAACAAAGCGACGAACTAACGATCCACGGAGTATTCCAGAAATTCAAGGTCCGCACCGTTTGCACCACCGACGACCCTACCGATGACTTGGCCGACCACCGCAAGATCGCTGCCAGCGATCTCGTGACGGGTGTGTTCCCCACTTTTCGCCCCGACCGCGTTTTGGAGATCGATCAGACCGAGCAGTTCAACGCTTGGGTCGATAAACTCGCCAAGGCGAGCGAGGTGAATATCTCCTCGTTTACCGACCTGCTAATCGCCCTTCAGCAACGGCACACGTTTTTCCATGAGGTAGGCTGCCGGCTCTCCGACCATGGACTCAGTCATGCCTATGCCGACTTTTGCGACGAACAGACCGCTGCCGCAATTTTCGACAAAGCCCGCGCAGGCAAAAATGTAAGCCCCGCCGAACAGAACCAGTTCGCCACGAATCTCATGCTGCACGTCGGCCGCTGGAATTTTGAACGTGGCTGGACGATGCAACTCCATCTCGGTGCCCTGCGCAACGCCAACGCCGGACTCATGGAAAAACTTGGAAGAGACGTCGGTGGCGACTCGATCGGCGATTGGCACCAGGCTGAACCCCTTTCGCGATTCTTGGGACGCCTCGATAGCGAGCAATCGCTTCCCAAAACAATCGTGTATAACCTCAACCCAGCCGACAACTACATGATCGCCACGATGATCGGCAATTTCCAAGATGGCTCGGTGGTCGGCAAGATTCAGATGGGCTCGGGCTGGTGGTTCTTAGACCAATGGGAGGCGATGCAGTGGCAGATGAATGCCCTCTCGAACCAAGGGCTTCTATCGCGTTTCGTTGGCATGCTGACCGACTCTCGATCGTTTCTCTCCTACCCGCGCCACGAGTATTTCCGCCGTTGCCTGTGCGATCTGCTAGGCACCGATGTCGAGCGCGGTGCGATACCCGACGACGATTCACTCCTGGGCCCCATGATCCGCAACATCTGCTACGGCAACGCAAAAGATTACTTGGGGTTGGGTCTTTAGTCCACTATCTCTCCGCATTTGAGCGGATCGGCGCTAGCCGCCGATTAACTCAAATCTCCGTCAGCCAGCGCCGATCCGCTTACTGCGCCAAAAACAATGGCAATGACGAATTCCGCATCACATGCAAAGCCGTCTCGCCCAGAATGCGACGCAATAGCAGGCTTTTTGCACTATTGCCGAGCACAATCAAATCGGCACCCCAATCATACGCATAGGGTAGCAACGCTTCGATAGGGGGTTTGGCAACCCAATCCGTTTCAGGCTCGTAACCGTGAGCCCGGCAATACTGGGCAACCTCAGCAAGTCGCTCCGCACCAATCTCGCGATCATCATGAAAAGTGACGATCTTCATCTTCGCCTTTGGCCAAAGCCGTAGATGAGCAAACTGCTTGATTGTCTTGGCCGATTCCATTGAACCACTATAAGCAATTAGCACGTTATTGATCGGGCGATCCTTTTCGGCTACGGCCAGCAACGGGCGAATACCCTCTTGAACAAGCTTGGCCAATTCATCGATAGGCTCGTCCACGACACCATGTTCAAAAAAACTTTGCAAACCGCAGATCACAAGATCATGGTAGCGAGTAAGCGACACCAGGGCGGAGAGCGGGTCACCCGTTTCATTCTGTAAACGAAACGCGACACCTGCTTTTTCGCATGCCGCTGTGAAATATTCTTGTTCCTGCCGAATGATTTCTTTCGCCCGATCGATACGGCTATCTTTCAATTCGCGTGCTGCCTCACCAGCACCCATCGGAATCGGCCCCAAATCGTCCAGGCGATCGATGTCCAACAGGGTCAATCCCGTGAGTTCTGCATCGTGGGACTTGGCCAATTCGATAGCCTTAGCCGTCGCCGAGCGTGCATATTCCAGGCTGCCTAATCCTACCAAAATGCGCTTCATCATTTGATTTCAACTCCGCTGATTCAAATATCGTGGGGCAGCCATTGCTCCTAGGTGCGTCGTCGTGGCGACTTGGCTGCTATGTCACACGCCTAAAAAGCCTACACCACGAAATTCTGGTGACAAGGATTCCCTCCTACGCTAGATTATAACAACTCGCCACTATCACATACAGGAATGTCTCTTGATGAATGTACCCCCAATTTTCGAGAAGCTTGAGTCCGCAGGCGTACTTGCGGTCGTAATACTGGACGATGCAGCCACTGCTGTCCCCCTCGCCAAGGCGTTGTTGGCAGGCGGCGTGAATGCGATGGAGCTGACACTGCGGACCGACGCCGCACTAGACGCGCTCTCTGCCATCCGCCGTGAAGTTCCCGACATGTTGGTTGGTGCCGGTACAATTCTCAAACCGGAACAGGTTAGCCAGGTGTTCGACCGCGGGGCCTTGTTCGGCGTTTCGCCTGGTTTGAATGTTCGGGTTGTAGAAACTGCTCTTGAAAGCGGCTTGCCCTTTGCCCCAGGCATAGCGACACCCTCGGACATCGAAGCTGCGATTGAGTTGGGCTGCCGTCACTTGAAATTCTTCCCAGCTGAGACCCTGGGAGGACTGAGTTATCTACGAGCCATGTCTCCCCCCTACAACCATCTGGGCATCAAATATATTCCACTCGGCGGCGTTGGAGCAGGAAATCTGGCTCAGTACATTGTCGATCCTCTGATCGCATGCGTTGGCGGTTCTTGGCTTACTCCAGCGGACAAGATTGCTGCCAAAGACTGGAAAGCAATCGAAGAACTCGCCAGTCAAGCACGCACGACGATCGACACAGCCCGTAGCAAGTAGCGTCACTTGGCGGGCAAGCGAGCTTCGGCGGGCATTGGCGTTACTTCCATGCCGCGCAATTTGAAATCATCAAAATTGCCGTTGTCGTCAAACGTGCCGATCCCCACACGGCCCCACGAAAACTTCTTGTTGTTGGCGGTCATCACGGGCTCGTTCATGTCGTCGAAATAGACAGCCATTTCGCCCGTTTCGGTGTTGCGAGCTACTTTCAGCTCGTGCCAATCACGGCTCCAAGGCGTGCCCTTTGATTCTTTCTCGGTTATCGCCTTCCGGTCGGCACCGTCGACGATGAATATCTGGCACGAGTGAGGATCGGGTACCGCTCCCAAATGGACATAGTAAAAATGTGCCGGGTCTTGATATCCCCAGAAGATACACAAATCCCGATGGCCACCTGCATCGTAGTTGGTATTCTGTCCTCGCACGGTGAGCACAAAATCTCCAACAGCTGTTTCCTTCAATAATGCGATATTCCAAGGGCTCCGGTGGGGCGGCTTGTATTCACTGCCCCCCCGTGAACGGAGCACAGAGTTTTCGTCTGGGTTTTCCACCTGAATGACTTCCCATGTCTGCGGACCACTTTCTGGGTCGGACGTTTCCCACAAGGACATCCCTTCCTCAAAGGAGTCTTGGACCAATAGCGGCAGTTCCTCTGCCTGGCAACACGTGATCACGAAGTAGCAGAATAGATTCACAACGAGAATTAAAAGATTTCGCATGGGTTCTCCTGAAATAGCGATGGTGACAAGTTCCCATTAGAAGTCCCTGCAGAGTAAGGAACAACCCCCACCGAAGTTCGTTAATTGTTGCCACAGAATTCGGTAAAATGATACAACTTGATTCCGAGAGAACTGAGGCCACCGAGTTTGTGGTTCACGACTGGAGCGATCAAGGATCTGACAGCCACAAGAAACACAAAACACACGAAAAGAAAAGTATTGGACAGCCCGATTAAGTCCCTAGGTTTTTGTGCCTTTTTGTGTTTCTTGTGGCATTCATCTTCAACCATTTCTGTTATCTCTGTTGCCTCCTGTTCACAGATTAATCGTAATCACATACTCTGCCTAACACCAAACAACCTAGCCAACGCAACCTATGCACAGCAAAATATCTCCATTGCGAATACGTACGGCAAACGATAATGCAATCCAGCCGCAAGGCCAATTCGTGCTCTATTGGATGATTGCCAATCGCCGCACGCGATGGAACTTTAGCCTGCAACGAGCCGTCGAATGGGCGCAGGATTTGGACAAACCACTGGTCATTCTCGAAGCCTTGCGCTGCGACTACCGCTGGGCTAGCGACCGTTTGCATCGCTTTGTGATCCAAGGAATGATCGACAACGCTGCGGCTCTGCGTAAGGATCCTGTTAGCTACCTCCCCTATTTAGAACGACAACCTGGCGACGGCTCCGGTTTCCTTGCCCGGCTCGCGCGCGAGGCTTGTGTCGTTGTTGCAGATGATTTCCCCTGCTTCTTCTTGCCGAGGATGATCTCGGTAGCCTCGAAACAGATTCCTTGTCGATTCGAGCTGGTGGATTCCAACGGCCTGCTCCCGATGCGGGCAACCGACAAGGTATTCTTGCGCGCCTACGATTTTCGTCGCTACTTGCAGAAAGAATTAAAGCCCCATCTGTTTGAACTCCCCGCTGCCGATCCTCTGACGAAAGTGAGACTTCCGAAGCTCGAAACAATGCCAAGCGAGATCACCAAGCGTTGGCCAACCGAAGATGAGGAGATTCTAAGAGAGCTCGTCAACAATCTCGACGAATTTCCGATCGACCACTCCGTTGGGCCGGCACTTTTTGACGGAGGTCAACAAGCAGCAACTCACCAGCTGAACGAGTTTCTCAACAAGCGACTTGTGCACTATGCCGACTCCCGCAATCAGCCGCAACAGGAAGTCGCCAGTGGGCTCTCCCCCTACTTACACTTTGGCCACATCTCAGCCCATGAAGTGTTCGCCGCCACGATGAATCACGAAAAATGGACTCCTGATAAACTTGCCGCCAAGGCCACTGGCAGTTCCACCGGTTGGTGGGGAGTGAGCGAGACAGCTGAGTCCTTTCTCGATGAGCTGATCACCTGGCGCGAGCTGGGGTACAACATGTGCTCGAAGCGAGACGATTACGCCCGCTATTCCTCGCTCCCCGACTGGGCGCAAGCCACCCTTGCCGAACATGCCGACGACCCGCGCGAGCATGTCTATTCACTTGATGAATTCGAATCGGCCCACACCCACGACGAACTCTGGAACGCCGCCCAACGGCAACTAGTGCGCGAGGGCCGTATGCACAACTATCTCCGCATGCTTTGGGGCAAGAAAATCCTCGAATGGTCCCCTACCCCACAAGACGCCCTCGCGGTGATGATCGAGCTGAACAATAAATACGCCGTCGACGGCCGCAACCCCAACAGCTACAGCGGCATCTTCTGGGTCCTAGGCCGCTACGACAGAGCCTGGGGCCCCGAACGCCCCATCTTCGGCAAGATCCGATATATGTCGAGTGAGAACACGGCCCGCAAAGTAAAAGTGAAAGAGTATATTAAAAAGTATGGGCCTAATGGGCAGCAAGACTTGTTCTGAATCTCTAACACAGCGCCTCACCGACTATGATCACTGCTCCTACTATCCTGAGTTCAAATCTAGTTCTCATCGGTTGCATATTTGTCTTTCTCTGGCTGGTGAGTCTCAAGCTTCGCGATGCAAGTATTGTCGATCCTTGTTGGGGTGCCGGATTTGTGATTATCGCCTGGGCAACCTATGCACAGTTGGATCTGCCAAGCCAACGCGCGAGTCTGTTGATCGTGCTGATAACGATTTGGGGACTTCGATTGTCCCTCTATTTGTTTTGGCGTAATTGGGCAACTGGCGAGGATCGTCGTTATCGTGCGATGCGTGAGAAACACGGAAGAAGCTTTTGGTGGGTCAGCTTGTTTACCGTCTTTCTACTGCAAGCCGTGCTGATGTGGTTTATCTCCTGGCCAGTCCAGTTAGGAATGCTGTTGAGTGAACCCTTGGGGGTACTCGATGTGATGGGGACACTGCTCTGCATGATAGGGATTGCCTTCGAAACAACTGGTGACTGGCAGTTGGCCCGCTTCAAACGCCTACCTGCCAATAAGGGCAAAGTGCTCGATACGGGACTATGGCGTTATACCAGGCACCCCAACTATTTTGGCGACTTCTGTGTTTGGTGGGGTATCTACCTAATCGCCGTGGCGGGTGGGGCTTGGTGGACAATTGCAAGTCCTGTCGTGATGAGTTTCTTTCTGATGAAAGTCAGTGGGGTGGCACTTTTGGAAAGCACCATTGTCGAGCGACGGCCTGAGTACCAAGAGTACATCGAGAAAACCAACGCGTTTTTTCCCGGGCCACCTCATTAAGATGTTCTTATCGCAGGATGTCGCTCAGTGAGAAGCTGCAAACCCTCTTGATGATTGTGGCCCATCACATAGTGGGCTACGTACCACTGGTTTCCATTGTCAAAACGAAATAATTCGGAGCATGCCAGAAAAAACATGCGCCATCGCTGTAGCCGCAGTCTAGCGGTAGCTTGATCCGTCTCTTTCGTAAACAGCTTCAAGAGTTCGTTGTACACAGAATCAAGATTTTGCAGCCATGCCTCGCAGGTTTGACTATAGTGCGTGCCATTCACATTCCATTGCCGCTCTACATAAAGATGTTCATCGTATTCATTGAGCAAACCTGCTGACGGCATGATACCACCGGTGAAAAAATGCCGAGCCATCCAGTCACCGGGGGAATTGACCTCAAAGCAATAAGGAGTTTGATGATGGCAAAAGACATGTACAAAGAGCTTTCCTGTCGTAGTAAGCCAACCCGAAATCCGCTCCAACAGTATCGCATGATTGCGAAAGTGTTCAAACATTTCGACTGACAAGATGCGATCAAACAGATCAGTCGATTCAAATTCAGCCACATTGCGGGTAAGAACTTGCAAGTTCGCAAGGCCTCGAGACTTGCTTTGGCTTTCGATGAACTTACGTTGGCTGTTTGAGTTCGACACGGCTACGACTTGCGATCGTGGAAAATGATCGGCTAACCACAAGGAAAGCGAGCCCCAGCCACAGCCCAATTCCAAGATACGCATGCCATCCTCGATGGCGGCGCGCTGGCAAGTCAACTTGAGCATCGCCTCCTCGGCTTGATCAAGTGTCGTCGCTGCAGATTCCCAGAAACCACAACTATACTTCATGTGTTTGCCAAGAATGTGGCGAAAGAACTCTGCGGGCACCTCGTAGTGCTGTTGATTGGCCTCGACGGCTGACTCCAGTAGTGGACTGTTTCGCATTCTGTCTGCGAAATCATGTGTAGCGTTGCTCTGGGAAGAGTTTCCCCGAGCAGATTGCCGAAGTCGTTGCCTTAACAATCCTTGGATTCCAAGTCGCACACAATTGTCCGGAAGCCAACCATCCTCAGCGAATTGAATGGCATAGGAAGTAAGTTTGCCCAGCATTCTTTGATCCTCAATCCTTGGGCCTAACGAACAGGATCTGCTTTAGCTCGATCATTTCTTCCCTAAATCCAGCTTCACAGTAACTGAAGTAATAACGCCAAGTGCGGATAAATCGTTCAGACATTCCCATGACTCTGTAGGCATTGAGATTTGCTACAAACTGCCTATGCCACCGGGCAAGGGTCTCACCATAATGCGCGCCAAACTCATCAATTGCTTCCAATTGAAGATCCGTACTAACAGCGACGGCTCTCTTAATCGAGTTAGTTGAAGGTAAAGACCCACCGGGAAATACGTATTTCTGAATGAAGTCAACGGATCTTAAATAATTCTTCTCCCGCTCTTCCGGGATGGTAATTGCCTGCAAAGCAAACCGCCCGCCAGGCCGGAGAAGTGATGCACACTTGGTAAAAAAGACATTCAAGAATTCATGTCCAACTGCCTCGATCATTTCGACAGAGACAAGTTTGTCATATTGTCCTTGGAGTTCTCGATAATCTTGCCTGAGGACTCGAATACGATCTGCCAGTCCTGACTCGTTAACTTTCCTCAATACATATTCGTATTGAGTTTGCGAGATGGTTGTTGTCGTTACGCGGCAGCCATACTCACGGGCTGCACAAATTGCAAGTCCTCCCCAGCCTGTGCCGATTTCTAGCAAATGATCATCAGCAGTAAGTTTTAGCAACTGGCACAATCGCTTGAATTTTGCGATGGATGCATCTTCTAGAGTGGCTTTAGGATGCTCGAATATCCCTGCAGAATACGACATTGTAGAATCAAGGAACGTAGCAAAGAATTCATTGCTCAGGTCATAGTGATCGGCAATGTTCTGCCGACTGCCCTGCAAGGTGTTCCGTCGAGCCCAATGCCCAATCCTCTGCAGTGGTTTCACTAATCTCACGAATCCGTCTTCCAATCCTGTGAGCACGTGTCGATTGCGGGCCATGACGCGCATCAGTTGAAGTAGATCTGGAGATTCCCAAAAGCCTCGGATGAAAGCCTCAGCAGCCCCAACGCCACCACCTAAAACGGCTTGGCGATAGAAGCGGGGATCCAGAACATGGATCTCTCCCACAAAGCTACTCGATTCGTTTTGATTCAAGCAGATCGACCCTGTACTATCTACCAAAATTAGCTTGCCAGTTTCGATTCGATTCAAACGATGTACCAAGGCCGCACGATACCAGCGATCGAGAACAGTCAACCTTTGCTGCAAGCCAAACCGGTTAGCACTAGCAAGCTGACTATCTACTCGACGGTGCTGTTTGTTTGAGTTTCGCGTTTGTTTGGGTGAGGAAAGAACGGACATCGCTTCCACCATAGTAATAATGCTTGCCAATAAATACTTGTCACGATGCGAGCCGAAGCCCAAGGACTCTGCAAGAGTGCTCGTGCAATCTCTCGGTCAGTCAAATCACGCTTTCGGAGCTCCAGATTAGCAGTGAAAAAATGATTATTAGTTTGAATCGAATTGATTTGTACTTGAAGGGTCTCACTCGGAATACTGCACATCCACTGATAGAGCACGTCCATATCCATAAAAGGAGAAACATGGAATTCTTTAGGATGCTGGTAGGCAAGCAATTCTGCGTTCGATCCATGCTCAGGTACTAGAACATATCGATGCGTCTCTCGCCATGGAGTGTTCGAAACCTCAGCTACTATTGCCTCAACTTGGGTGTCATCTGCGTTGAACACATAGTAAAGATTTAGCGGACTGAAGTAATATCTCCAGCATCGAAGTAAGGTCAACAGACGAATTGGGCCGCTCAATGCCATGCCTGATCTTTCTTTTAAACACGCACGTATTTCCTTTTGAAGACTTTCTGCTTCTGTTTGCATGTGATCACTTTCAAGAAAACATGCAGGCCCCCAACGAGATGCGCCAAACAATCTAAGTCCTTGCCGTAGCGCAGAGACTTCGGCCAAATCCAAATAAGCCATCGTTATGGGATACCGAAACGAATGCTTTATTGGACTGGTTCTTCGATGTGTGACAACTCCGTGGTACAAACAGCTGTGCATGCTTCCAGTTCTATTCCAAATTGGCCCGCAACTGCCAGGGCACTTACTACTCCATCTTCGTGAAAACCATTTCTCCAGTAAGCACCGCAAAAAAAGGTTCGTTGAATGCCACTGATATTCGCCCATCCCTCTTGAGCCGCGATCGCTTCAGCATTGAACATAGGGTGGCTATAAGTGAACTCCTTAAGAATGTGTAACTCCGAAATACTTCGGTGAGGATTGAGGGTCAATAAGATCCGCTGAGGAGAGTTGATACTTTGTAGCCTTGTGAGGTCATAGGTTACACAAGTCTGACTTGAATCGGCAGTTGGAATGAGATAATTCCAGCTTGCCCAAGCACTCTTTCGTGAGGGCAGCCAGTTTTCATCCGTGTGTAGGACAGCTCTGTTCAGTTGATATTGAAATGTAGATAGTATTTTCAGTTCGCGCTCGGTTGTATCCGACAGCAACTTAAGTGCCGTATCCGCGTGGACTGCCATGATCACAGCTTCAAAACTCTCTGCCCCATAATCTCGGGTTTCAACATGAATCTGGTCAACATCACGAGTCACCGACTGCACAGGAGTATTTAACCGAACCCTCTCTTCTAGCCCAGCAGCCAACGCCTTGACATAATGTCGCGACCCTCCTGGTATTGTCTGCCAGTCGGGTCGATCCCATAATTGAAGCAGCCCATGGTTCTGCATGAACTGCAATAGAAAATGGGCAGGAAAAGATCGCACAGATTCCATCGGACTGGACCAAATAGCAGCAGTCATAGGCAACAGATATTTTTCACAAAACGCATTTCCATATCTTCTCTTACTCAGGAATTCATCAAGAGTGGTGGAATGTTCGTTCCTCTCGAGAAACTTTCTGGCCTGCCGATTGAAGCGAACGATGTCGGCAATCATTGCCCAAAACTTAGGCCGCCACAAATTGGTCCGCTGGGCAAATAATCCTGAAAGCGAACTTCCTTGATATTCCAATCCAGATCGCTCACATTTGACACTAAAACTCATATCGCTTGGCTGCGATTCGATATTCAATAGCCTAAGAAGTCTTTGAAAATTCGGATACGTACGACTATTGAATACCATAAACCCCGTGTCCACAGAAAAAGAATGTCCATCGAAAGTGACATCTACTGTGTTGGCATGCCCTCCTAGATAGTCAGACGCTTCGTACAAAGTCACATCGTGTCTCGTGGCTAGCAATCGCGCCGCAAGCAATCCACTCACACCCGCACCTATGACAGCGATCCTCATCGGCTCGCCTCGACAACCAATTCGTCAACAGAAAGCGTTGGTGCCGGTGAATCAGTTGCAAAGATTTCGCGAAGCACCTTGGTGCGATATGAGAAAATCTTTTGCAGGTCGCGTTTGACAAGTAGCTCATGAACTAGCCAGCCGCCCCAGAAGCCATACTGAACCTCATCCCGACAAACCGTGCCGTCTCCGTCCTGCTCGAAGGTATGCAGGTGTTCCCAGAATCGATAGGGGCCGCGTACTTGTACATCCGAAAACTTGACTGGAGGTTCCCAGCAATCAATCCTAGATTGCCACTTCATCGGGATGCCGTGCATTTTGAGCTGGTAGTCGATGAGAGTCCCCTCATGCATATTGATCGGCGAGGGGGTCGTCACTGAAAATTTCAGCCAAGGCGGCGTTAGCCTTTCCAATTCGAAGGCATCGGCAAACAAGGTAAACACCCGATCCAGTGGTGCAGGCAGTCGCACCTCGCTGGTCAAGCGATACCCACCGCGCGGGTCATCGTTTTTAGTAATTTGCAGCATGACCTAATGGCTTCACTCGAGAGAAATTCGTTGTTCAGAATCTGGTAATATCGGTAGACAAAATAACATACCGTAGTCGATTCGCTAGATTAACAACGACAATCGCCTTGGAAGAAACCGGAAAAATCGGCACAAAAGCGGGTATGCCTGAGCACAGCAAGTGAAAACCAAGTGACTGCCATGGACTCAGGTAGCGATGGAAGCGATAATTGAGATGTAATTTAACAGTTGAGCTCTAAAAACTTATGCACCGATTTGTCGCCATACTTGCCGTTCTGAGCGTATTGGCCCATGCCACCGTAGGATGCTGCGCCCATTCAGCTCACTTCGCTCCCTGTCATGCACAGACAACCATCGACTGTGAGCTTACTGATATCGATTCTTCGCATGAGCACCACTCGGATCACAAGCATCCAGGATCGCCTTGTGAATCGACTCCCGGTGAGCAACACGAATGTCAACACATTAAGTGCCAATGGCTCCCTTCGTCTAGTAGCGTCGATGTTAGTGTTGGATCTCCGTTCAACTCAGACTGTGTCATTTGCGACATAGTCATTCTGCAGCCAGATGCTTCTGTTTCACTCCATCGTCTCACACAGTCAGAACTACTTCTCGGGCTCTCCCTGCGCTCTCACCTCGCGCTCGGCATTCTTCTTATCTGATTCGAGAGAAATTGCTGAATCACTATAGGGCATGGCTATGGCAATGTTCTATGGTGGATGTTCTTGTTTGGTGCTGCCCGTTCGGGGAGTTCTCACGATGAAGTTGTTCATCCTCAACTGCGTGTCTGCTGAGGCATGCTCCGCAAGCAAAAATTGATGCACATGTCTAATCCTAAAAATCAACCGAGCAAAAACTCCTGGCGATTCTTGTTGGGAGTGTGTTTTGCCATTATTGTGTTTGCCGTATTCATCGATCCTGAAGGATGGTTGCCAAGTTCTAGCAACAAAGAAGATCCTGTTAAGCAGGCCTCGTCAGCTGCTGACCATGACGACGAACATGACCGTGAACCACATCAAGAACATGATGAAGAACATGATCGCGAACACGAAGATGAACATGGACATGACCACGCGGACCATAACGAAGCCGCATCGATTGAGCTGAGTAAGAATGGTCTCAAGAACATTGGGTTCGAGCCCTTCACCATCGAGCCGACTCGATATGACAAGCGGCTCACGTTGCCGGCTATCGTCGTAGAGCGACCTGGGCGATCTCAAATCCATGTCACGGCACCTCTGACAGGGCTCATCACAGAGATCTTTTCCGTAAATGGCGAAGCAGTCACCGCCGATCAACCACTTTTCGAAATGCGGCTGACCCATGAGGAACTAGTCGCTGCCCAGCGTGAATACCTGCGCACCTCTGAAAACCTCGCCGTAGTGGACCGCGAGATTGAAAGACTAAAATCCCTCGATGCGGGTGTGATCGCAGGTCGCCGTGTACTAGAGCAAGAGTATGAAAAACAGAAACTGGAGGCATCACTCCGTGCCGAGTCTCAGGCGATGCTGCTGCATGGACTTACGGAAAAACAGGTTGCCCAGATACGCGATACCGGTCGCTTGCTGAAGAATATTACTGTCCATGCCCCCGATCATATTCATAGTGAGGACAATTGTGTTGACGATCACCCATATCAAATCCAGAAACTGAATGTTGCCCCTGGAGAACACGTCGAAGTGGGACAGGAACTTGCCGTGCTGGCCGACCATTGTGAACTTCATCTCGAAGGGCTTGCCTTTGAGGACGACGTACCAGCAATCCGCCAGGCGGCCGAAGCGGGTCGAAAGATATCAGCCAGTTTGCTGGTAGACGATTCACCTGAGTCCACATTGAACGACTTGGAAATTCTGTATGTCGCAGATCAAATCAATCCTGAGACGCGCGCATTCAAGTTCTACCTAAGCTTGCCCAATCGGGTCGCCCTCGACAAAACAACTCCGGATGGCAATCGATTCGTGGAATGGACTTATAAACCTGGGCAGCGAATGCAACTCAAGGTGCCGATCGAGTCCTGGGAAGACCAGTTCGTCCTGCCTACAACCGCCGTTGTGGGTGAAGGTGCCGAAGCCTATGTCTACCGGCAAGAAGGAGACCACTTTGATCAAGTGTCCGTCCAAGTACTCAATCGCAATCGGGACGCCGTGGTAATCGCTGACGACGGAACACTTCAAAAGGGAGACGTCATTGCAGGTAGAGGCGCCTATCAGTTGCATTTAGCACTCAAGAATAAGTCCGGCGGTGGGCTTGATCCCCACGCGGGCCACAACCATTAAGGGTTTAGAGTTGAGAGTCTAGGGTTTAGAGAAATACACAACTACGATAAGTGGAGGGGACAGTGATTATGTTTGGTTTCGAAAAGCTGGAGGTGTGGTCACATTCTATCGAATTGACGGACTTGGTTTATCAGGCCGCCGATGAGTTTCCACGAGATGAGAAATATGGCTTGTCGAGCCAGTTACGAAGAGCAGTCGTTTCGATTCCCACGAACATCGCAGAGGGAAGTGGTAGGACAACGAAGAAAGACTTTGCCTATTTTGTTTCAATCGCATATGGCAGTCTCATGGAAACAGTCTCCCTGTTGGAAGTGGCGCGTCGAAGAGGCATGATACCTCAAGACAGTTTTCAGCAGTTGTACGCAAAGTGCGAAACAGCAGCGCGAATGTTAAGTGGCTTACGTGCGTCGCTTATGAAAGACCGCTAGGCATTTTTTCTAAACTCTCAACGCTAAACCCTCAACTCTCCTCCTATGCTCAACGCAATCATACGCTTTGCCTTGCAGAACCGACTGCTCGTTGTTGCGGTTGCGCTGTTTCTGCTCGGTTACGGTGGCTGGCAAGCTTCGCAGTTGCCTATCGACGTCTTCCCAAACCTCAATCGGCCTCGCGTGGTCGTCATGACCGAAGCCCCCGGCATGGCACCTGAAGAAGTGGAAACGTTGATCACCTTTCCCATTGAAACGGTGCTCAATGGCGCTACCGGAGTACAGGCAGTACGCACCTCCTCGGGCATTGGTCTCTCGGTCGTCTATGTGGAATTCGACTGGGGAACCGACATCTACAACGACCGGCAGATTGTCGCAGAACGATTGGCCTTGGCTTCCGAATCTTTACCCATGGGAGCCAAACCCCAACTGATGCCTATCTCGTCGATCATGGGTCAGATCATGATGATCGGGATGACCGCCGAGGCAGACACCACCCCCATGCAGCTTCGCACAATGGCCGACTGGGTCGTGCGACAACGACTCCTGACGATCCCCGGCGTCTCGCAAGTGATTGTGATGGGGGGAGAGCGAAAACAATTTCAAGTGTTGGTGGATCCTGACAAATTGTTGCAATTCGGTGTTTCGCTGCACGAAGTGAAGTTGGCTCTCAAGCAAAGTAACCAAAACACGGCCGGAGGCTATCTCGATGAACAAGGGCCCAACGAATTCCTTGTGCGGTCTCTGGGTCGAGTGAAAACCCTCGACGAGATTGGCGATATTGTTGTTAAACAGCGTGACCGTCAATCGGTTACGCTCGCACAGGTTGCCCACATCATCAAAGGTGCCCAAGTGAAGCGGGGTGACAGTTCCGTCTTCGCTCGCAATGATCAAGGGAAAATGACTGGGGGTACGGGGGTCGTGCTCACAATCCTCAAGCAACCCGACGCGGATACCCGCGAAGTAACAGGTCGCATCACGGCTGCCTTGGAGGAGATGCAAGTCTCTCTCCCTGCCGATGTAAAGATTCTTCCCGAACTCTACCAGCAGAAAGAGTTCATCGATCTGGCCATCGAGAACGTCGTCGAAGCACTGCGCGATGGTGCCATCTTGGTTGTCATCATCTTGTTCCTGTTCCTCATGAATGTACGGACCACGCTAATCACGCTCACGGCGATTCCTCTCTCGCTCGCCATCACAGCGATGGTGTTCGCGGTGTTCGGATTGTCGGTTAATACAATGACGCTAGGGGGTTTGGCGGTCGCTATCGGTGAATTGGTTGATGACGCAATCGTCGACGTCGAAAACATCTTCCGCCGACTGCGCGAGAATCGTCACTCGGCAATGCCGCAGAATCCTCTTTTGGTGGTATTCAAGGCGAGCGTCGAGATCCGCAACTCGATTGTCTACGGCACGATCATCGTCATGCTGGTTTTTGTGCCCCTGTTTGCCCTCTCAGGCATGGAAGGTCGCCTGTTTACTCCGCTGGGGATCTCATATATCGTCTCGATTGCCTCGTCGCTGTTAGTATCGCTCACGGTGACTCCAGTGCTCAGCTACTGGCTGCTGCGGGGCTCGACGACTGCCTGCGAAGAAAGAGACGGCTTCCTTCTCCGCTGGTTGAAGGGTATCGCTGGCGCGGTCATTCGATTTGGCTTGCGGTTTGCTTGGCCGATTCTCGCTGTTGCGTTGGTGGCGGTGGCGATCGCTGGTACAGCACTTTTGCGACTGGAGAGTGATTTTCTCCCACCGTTCAACGAAGGAGCCGTACAGATCAACGTACTCCTACCTCCCGGCACATCTTTGGCCACCTCGAGTCAAGTCGCGGCTCGCGTTGAAGATCGTCTTGGTCAACTCGATGATCTGGTGGCCTTTGTCCGCAAGACGGGTCGCGCCGAACTCGACGAGCACGCAGAAGGAGTCAACGTCACTGAGATTGTCGCAACCGTGAATCCCAACTCCGTGCGATCTCGCGAGCAAGTGATTGAAGAGATCAGCGAAGCATTGGCCGATATACCCGGCATCGTGACTTCCGTGGAACAGCCGCTGGCCCATTTGATTTCGCACATGCTCTCAGGGGTGAAGGCCCAGATAGCGATCAAGCTCTTTGGCGACGATCTGGACGAACTCCGCCGGCAGGCAGAGGGTTTTAAGTCAGCCATCGTGGACATCCCCGGAATACGCGATCTTCAAGTCGAACAGCAAGTAATTATCCCTCAACTGCGAATCGAAGCGGACGGCGAAAAGTTGAAGGCGTTTGGTCTGCGGCGGAGCGATGTGAATGAGTTTGTTGAGACGGCTATGCAGGGGGAAGTGGTCTCACAGGTACTCGATGGCCAACGCACGTTCGATCTCATGGTGCGCCTCGGCGAGGAATCTCGCGAGGACCTCGATGCCCTCAAGCGATTGCAAATTGATCTGCCCGGTGGTGGGAGCGTAAAACTCGAAGACGTCGCTCGGGTCTACAAAGCTGGCGGACCGAACATGGTCAATCGAGAACAGGTCCGACGCCGGATCGTCGTGCAATGCAATGTGACTGACCGTGGATTGGTCGATGTGGTAGATGATATCAAACAACGACTGGCTCCCCTGGTGACCGAATTGCCGCCCGGATACTTCGTTGAATACAGTGGCCAATTCGAGAGCCAGCAATCGGCCTCACGGCTGATTGGTATTCTGTTTGTTGCGTCGCTTATCGGCATATTCCTCGTGCTGTTCAAAATGTTCCACTCGGCCAACCTTGCCCTGCAAGTAATGATCGCGCTCCCCATGGCATTCATCGGTAGCGTGGCATCTCTCTACCTTACGGGGCAAACACTCTCTGTAGCCAGTATGGTGGGTTTCATTTCACTTTGTGGCATTGCGTCTCGCAATGGAATCTTGCTGATCAATCATTATCTGCATCTGGTGAAATACGAAGGTGAAACTTGGACTCGCGAAATGATCGTCCGCGCGGGGCAAGATCGCTTGGCCCCGGTTCTAATGACAGCCCTTACCTCGGGCATCGGCTTGGTGCCGCTGGCACTCGCCGCCGGGGAGCCAGGCAAGGAGATCTTGTACCCCGTAGCGACCGTCATCATCGGGGGGCTGGTCACCAGCACGTTGTTGGAATTCCTGGTCCGCCCTGCCCTGTTCTGGACCTGTGGAATGGGTTCTGCCCGCCGTGTGGTGGAGGCTTGTCGGGAGCGTGTTGTGCTGGAGGTTGAGGAAGGGTGAGTAGGTGAGCGATGGCCCATTTCTTTTGGACGATGAGGGGGGGAATGTCCCTCGCGTTATTTCGAAAACAGAAACACAGAACTAACAATTACACTTGAACTGCGAGCTAAGAAAGTATTTCAAGGGATTGAACACGAGAGAACAGAGTTAACGGAGATGAGATTCCCCATTTCCTTCTGTTCCAATTCTGTTCGGCGATGCTAAACTGGTGTTTTGCGGAGATTCCTTAGGTCGTAGAACTCCCTTCAGAATGACGTTCGGTTTCAGTATTTAGGATTCGTAATGCAACTCAAATCGTACTTTTGCTTGGCTATTGCTCTCTGTTTATTCTTTGAATCTCAATACGGAGCTGCAGAAGATAACTGGATCGAGCTCTTTAATGGCAAGGACACTAGTGGTTGGACGAATCCTTATGAGTGGGGACAGGCTGAGGTGGTCGACGGTGAGATTCACCTCACGGCCGATAAGAAATTTTTCCTGGTCACCGATCGCGAGTTCGGCGACTTTGTGTTTGAGGGAGAAGTGAAACTCCCCGAGGGACAAGCCAACTCAGGGTTCATGTTCCGCTGCCATGTAGAACCGAATAAAGTGTACGGCTATCAGGCAGAAGTCGATGGTTCGGATCGCAATTGGTCAGGCGGACTCTATGACGAAGGGCGACGGCAATGGGTGTGGCCGAGCCTGAAAGGACGAACCACGGATGAAAAGTTGCTGGAATATGAACAAGAATCGCACGACTATTTCAAACGACCCGAAGTCGCCAAGGCATTTGACCGCGATGGTTGGAACCGCTACCGCATCACCTGCAAGGGGGATTCTATCAAAATTGAAGTGAACGACGTGGTGACGACCGACATTCACGATGACGTTGATTCCCAAGGGCCAATCGCGATCCAGCACCATGGCGAGAAGGGACAGACGTATAAGTTTCGGAATTTGCGAGTGCGGGAGTTAGAGTAACAAGACTCTTTCCTAGCCGTCGCCTGAAGGCGATGGTTGCATCAGGGAAGACCATCGCCTGCCGTCGACGGCTAGGATTTCTCTGATCATTGCGACAAGGTGGGGAGATTTGCGCCGAGTGCTTCGACGGCATGCAATATCTCCTCTTTGCCTTGAGCAGGTGCCTGGCAAGTGAAACCTTCGCAGATGTAGAGCGTGGGAGCTTTGGCCTGCATCTCTTTACCTCGCAGTAGTTCTGCCAGTGCTGCGGGAGCATGGTCGCTTGCCAGGGCCAGCACCTTGTTGGGCAGAAACTGCTCATGCAGTTTGGAGATCACTTGCTTCGATTCTTCGCTCGCTAGATCCGCAGCAAGTACCATTTCGTAGGTGGGGCCGACTAGCAAGTCGACTGCTAGCAAAGTCTGTGCTGTCGCCGAGGGATACCGCGTTGCCAGTTCGGCCGCCCCCTGCACCGTTCGCGTTGCGGAATCTAGATATTGTTTGTTGCAGGTGAGTTTGCCGAGCTTGACCAAGATAAGTGCCGCCATCGCATTGCCGCTGGGGACTGCATTGTCGGTGAAATCTTTGTTGCGCACGAGTAGTTTTTCCTGATCGTCGGCAGTGAAAAAGAATCCCCCTTGTTCTTCATCGGCGAATCGCGCGAGCACCACGTCCATCAAACTTATCGCTTCCTCTAAGTATCGCGCAACGAACGTAGCCTCGTAGAGCGTGATCAAGCCGTTGGCGAGATAGGTGTAGTCGTCCAGATAGGCCTGGACCTTAGCCTCGCCGTGGCGCCAGGTGTGTAGCAAGCGGCCATCAGCTTCACGTAAATCGGAGAGCAAGAAATCAGCGGCCTTTTCAGCGGCAGCCAGATATTTTGGCTCATCCAAGACGGCTCCCGCTTCTGCCAAGGCCTCAATCGTAAGTCCATTCCAGGCGACCAGCACTTTGTCATCCTTGTGCGGATGAATCCGCTTCTCGCGAGCGGTGAATAGTTTGGATCGGCTTTCGGCGAGTTCTCGGTGAAGTTCCGCTGAGTCACGACCCATTATCTTTGCGTGTTGGTCGATAATCTTAGGGAGATTAAGAATATTGGAGTGCTCAAAATTTCCTTCTTCGCTGACATCGTAGATTTTGGCAAATGTAGCCGCCGCTGAATCGTCGAGCACTTCTCTGAGTTGCTCCGGTGTCCAAGTGTAAAACTTCCCCTCGACCCCTTCGCTATCTGCATCTTCACTGCTGTAGAATCCTCCGGCGGGGTCCGTCATATCGCGGAGGACGTAATCCAAGGTTTCGCGGACCACCTGAGCGTAGTTCTCGTCGCCAGTGATCTGATAGGCCTCCAAGTAGGCAAGTGCCAACTGGGCATTGTCGTAGAGCATCTTTTCGAAGTGTGGCACCAACCAGCGAGCGTCGACGCTGTAGCGGGCAAAGCCGCCGCCGAGGTGATCGTAGATTCCCCCTGCCGCCATATGGTCGAGTGTGCCACGTACCATATCGAGTGACGACTGCTCTTGGCGGCGATACCAATCTCGCATCAACAGTCGTAATGACATCGGCGCTGGAAATTTGGGTGCCCCGCCAAAGCCGCCGTAGGAGCTATCGTAGGATTGTCTAAAATGCCCCGCCGCTCCGGCAATCCAGGAGGCCGATACTTTGGCTTCGGCGCCCGAACCTTGTACAGATTTGCTAAGTTCTGCGGTGAGTCGTTCGGCAGTCTCCAGGGCAGCATCGCGATTATTGATCCAGGCGCCGGCGACGGCGTCGATCACCTGGCCGAACCCTGGCATACCATGCTTTGGTTCCGGAGGCCAATAGGTTCCACCGTAGAAAGGTTTCAGATCCGGCGTAAGAAACACACTCATTGGCCAGCCACCGCGGCCCGTGAGCATCTGCACAGCATTCATGTAAACCTGATCCAGATCAGGCCGTTCTTCGCGGTCGACCTTGATGCAGACGAACTTCTCGTTGAGCGATTTGGCGATCGCCTCGTTCTCGAAACTTTCGTGCTCCATCACATGACACCAATGGCAGGCCGAGTAACCAATCGAAAGAAAGATCGGTTTTTCTTCCTTACGAGCGAGTTCTAATGCTTCGGGCCCCCAGGGGTACCAATCGACTGGATTGTCCTTGTGCTGCAAGAGATAGGGGCTGGATTCGTTGGCCAGGCGATTAGGCATGAGATGGCTCGGCGGCTGGGGGTGGGGATTACTCAAAGTTCAGCATAACAAATTCGGATCTGACTGTTACCCGCACCTCTTACCCGGGCAGATCCTAGAAACGAGTAGTTTGATGTTTTTTTGCAACATTCATCGTTGTGAGTGTTCCCTTCTATCACGCCTTTCCCCTGCCAACCGTCATAAATCCCTGCACTATCGTATGCTTGAAGATTGACCAGGATCAGGCGCGGAACTTGCCAATAGACCTGCCTGTCAACTCTTTCGAAATTCGTGAGCTCGACCAACTATGGGAACTGCACCTTCAGATTCGACACGTAACCAAGGGCGAATCCTGGAACTGGATGCCCTCCGGGGATTGGCCGCAGTTGCAGTTGTGTTGTTTCATTTTACGACTCGCTACGATCATTTATTCAGTCATGTGACGACATTGTCGGCCAGTGTTCCTTGGGGACATTATGGAGTCGACCTGTTCTTCATGCTCAGCGGATTTGTGATCTTCATGACGCTCGATCGGCAGTCCGATCCTTGGCGATTTGCCTGGGGCCGCTTTTCGCGTCTCTATCCTGCCTACTGGACGGCCGTTATTGTGACCTTTGCAGTGGTCAGTTTCTGTGGGCTGCCGGGGCAAGAAGTTTCACTTGTTGCAGCGCTAGTCAACTTGACCATGGTGCAATCCTTGTTAGACACACCGCATGTGGATGGTGCGTATTGGTCCTTGCAGGCGGAGTTGATTTTTTACGCCAACATACTCGCCTGCTATCGCTTGGGAGCGTTTCGTCGCCCACGAATTGCGATCGCCATTTGGGTTGGCATTGCAGCACTGATTCACATAGTGAGTGCAATGACCACCGTGCCAATGATAGCTGGCCTCGCTAACAAACTGGCCACGATCACCAGCCTGAAGTACATTCCGCTCTTTGGCATAGGCATGCTCCTCTACCAAGTTCACCTACAGCGAAAGTTGACTCGGAATGATCTGTCGCTTCTGGTTGGATGCTGGGCTACTATTGGAATCTTCGACGGAATCTCCCATGCCCTGGCGGCCTGTTTCCTGTCGCTCGGCCTCTTTCTGGCGGTCGAGGGTTATCTTCCCCAGCTGCAGTCTCGCATGCTCGTGGCCCTGGGTGCTCTCTCCTATCCTCTCTATCTGATACATCAGAATATCGGCTACGTATTGATTCGCTGGCTTGAATCGAGAGCTATGTCCCCTGGATGGGCAATCGGGGCGGCCCTAGTTCTTACCTTTGTGCTGGCAGTCTTGTTGCACCAGTTGGTGGAGAAACCCGCACTAGCAGCACTGCGTAATAGACAAAAACGCACCCTTAAATCCGGTAGTGCGGTATTGAATCCGGTTTGACTAGGATGCAGATTCCCCCACCGGTATCAATTTCGATTGACTGATTGCCGATCTCTCCTGGTTTGTCCAGTCTGGGTATTTCCGCGTTATAAATTGCCTGACCCGTAACCGCTGCTTCGTTTCAAGAAAATATCGCTCGACGGACGCCAAAATGTCCGGATCGCCATTGCCGCAGATCGATGATTGCCTAACAATTCTCAAAGAGTCGATATAGGTCCGCTTAGATTGCAACTGCGAGCTAGCGGGGGTATTGGCCGATTTCAATCTTTCTTGGCGGTATCACCTCAGAAGTCAACAGCAACAGAATAGAAGAGTTGAGATCGGACGTTTCATTGGTCCGAATTTGCTGAGGTTGTGTCATGGATAGCGCGACCGTCTATGAAGACGAGTTTCCGGAAGAAGAACGAGATTCCAAAAGGGCGTCCCACTCTCAAGCTAAGTGGAAAAAGCGACGAGGGTTTACGCGCAAGAATCGTCGTCCCTCTCGCCCTTCCACGCATATCGGCCAGCGGAATAATCACCGCCTGCGACAATTGGGCTAAGCGAATCTAGCTAAGGCCAATTGCTGGGCAGCTCGTTGTGAGGACCTGTTATGTTACTGGAGCGACTCTGAAACTTCGACTTCGTCGCTCTCGGCGAGTCTGTCGTCAGCTGGGGTAGCTTTGGCTGGAGTCGATGGCTCGATAGGTTTTTCCAGGACCTGCAAGATTTCTGATTGGGTTTGCTTCTTCAAATCAACATCAACGACAAAGTCACCCTGAAGAAAATTGCGGCCCAGTAGCAACGGATACTTCATCCGCGAACGGTCATTCAGAGTGACCAACACGCGCTTTTTCACATCGTTCCAGCGGAGCGTCAGTTTGACCTTATAACGCTGTTCATCCACTGCAGATGTCTTTACCGTGCCGATTTCCTCGATCCGACTTTCAATCCATTGTGACTCGTCGCGATGGTTTTTGATTCGGATGCGGATCTTCTTTCCGACATTCTCCGCCATCTCAGGGGATTCTTCTTCGATAGCCCATTCCTCGACGTGCAGGGAAGTGGTCGTCGCACCTGTATCCACGCGCGCCTTAAAGTTTAACTCGCTCTTGGACTCGGCGATGATCGTTGTGGGGCCGATAATACGCTTTTCAGCTATCCGAGCAATCGGATTCTCTTCGGCGTGAACCGTACCACCAACGATTCCCAATAATACGAGGTTCGTATGTAAGCAATTATTTACGAAGCGTTTAAGAAATCTCGAATTTGAAACTGCAACTCGTGCCGAGTCCATGGCAGGAATCCTTCCCTGGATGTAGATTGGGTATGAGTGAACGTCCGAATTCAAGCTAATTTCGTAGTTTCTCGCAATCCCGATTTGCAAGAAATGCCTGTAGAATTGCAGTGCTAGCTTGGAGGAATTGCCTCTTAACAAAGCCACTAAGGATTTCTTGGGATTCGCCAAAGGATGATATACTGCCCGATTTCTACATCTTGGCGAATTTGCCAACGAATCCAGCAGCCGTGGCGTCAGACTCCTTGAGCGGGTCGACAATCTTCACCGAATCGATTGATGCGAAGCTCATCAGGATGAACCGCCCCCCCATCGCGTCGGGATTGGTACGTTCCAAGAGGACCATCGTGCCCTTCAACATGAACGCCTTGAATGGCGTCGCTTCATTGAGAGAATTCGTGACAATGCCTCGGCGGGGGATGCTCTCCGGCCACTCTTGAAAGAAAGCTTGCCATTGCTGTGCAGTGGTTTGGATAGTGTCGCTCATGTGTTCAGATATCCTGAAATGGGATTGAGAAAGCTCAAGAAATATAGCTTACAGAATGGCCTAATTTGCCACTCTTATCACCAGTTTGCCGCAAAACCCGCCCTTTTCGATTGTGGTATGGGCTTGGGCTGCCTCTTCCAGGGGAAAAGTATGGGCGATTGTCACCTTGAGTTGTCCCGCCGAAAA